>JACJYS010000001.1:600000-926255 GCA_020635995.1 Chitinophagales bacterium
GCCTAAGTCAATATAATTAGTACTTGCCACAAAAATAGGATAGTTAGAAATATCTTGGCTTAAAATTTCATCTTTAATAGTTTCTAAAAGATATTTCTTTTTTTCTAAGTCATTGTGCAAACTGCTAAGTACAGCATCTCTTTGTTCGTCTGTCATAAGTGAGAGCAAAGGTAATTAGTTAAAATTAAATGATAAATTTTTAATTGTTAATGATTTTGAAGTTTGCTAATTTACTTTTCAGCTAATCAGCTAATTACGCTATCTTTGTCGTCCTATGAATTTTGAAGAGCTTACGCAGCTATTTAAAAACAGTAAAAATACGGCTCAACTGCTTGAGCAACTTTCAGGAAGCAAACAAAAGATATTTTTAAATGGTTTGCACGGCTCTGCTATGCCTTTTATTGCCGAAACCGTTTTTAGACAAAGCCGAAACAGTCATGTTTTTGTGCTTGAAGATGCCATTAGTGCCGCTTATTTTCATAATGATTTGAGCAGTTTAATAACACAAAAAGATATTTTCTTTTTTCCCGATTCTTTTAAAAAAAGTGGACAAATACACGAGCTAAATAATAGCAATGTGCAACTGCGTACAGAAACTATAAACCGCATAACTAACCCAACTACAAAGGCAGAAATAGTTATTACTTACCCGGAGGCATTGTTTGAAAAAGTAGTAAAAAAGCAAGTGTTGGCTAAAAATATGCTCAACATTAAACTGCAAGAAAAATTTGATATAGATTTTGCAGCCGAAATGCTCATAGAATACGGTTTTGAACGCACCGATTTTGTTTTTGAGCCGGGTCAGTTTTCTGTTAGAGGAGATATTGTAGATGTATTTTCTTTTGCCAATGAGTTTCCGTACCGAATAGAATTATTTGATGATGAAGTAGAAAGTATAAGAACTTTTGACCCTGTTTCTCAACTTTCGCAAAAAAAGATAGAACGCATAACTATAGTGCCTAATGTACAAACGCATTTTACTAAAGAAGAAAAAACCAGCTTTTTTGAAATACTTACTCCCCGAACTTGTGTTTGGATTAAAAATATGGATTATTTAATAGAAGTATTGGATAATAACATGAATACGGCACTTGCTGTAAAAGAAAAATTTGAAAGCAATGTAGAACTGAGTGAAAATCCATTTTTAAAAGAAGACCCTCGGGAGGTGTTTGAAACTCCGGCATCTATTTTAAATGCAGTACAGCCGTTTAATATTGTTGAATTTGGCACTAAAAATTACTTTAAAAGTCATTTAACCTTAGCTTATAAACAACAAAAACAGCTTATTTTTAATAAGAATTTTGACCTACTAATACAAGCATTTAAACAAAACGAAGAAAAAGGAATAAAGAACATTTTGTTTGCCGAAAACCCAAAGCAAATAGAACGTTTTTACCATATTTTTGAAGATTTACAAGCAGAAGTTACCTTTTATCCTATTAATAAAGCTATACATGAAGGTTTTACCGATGAAGATTTGGGTGTTTCTATTTTTACCGATCATCAAATATTTAATAGATACCACAAATATAAAATTCGTCAAGGTTATTCAAAGGATAAAGCCTTAATATTAAAAACACTTAATGAATTGCAGCCAGGCGATTTTGTAACTCATATAGACCATGGGGTAGGGCGTTATTCCGGTTTAGAGAAAGTAGAAGTGGCTGGCAAAATGCAGGAAATGGTGCGTATTATTTATGCCAATAACGATTTGCTTTACGTAGGTATTAATTCACTTCATAAAATAGCAAAATTTAGTGGAAAAGAAGGTCAGCAGCCCAAAATAAATAAGCTGGGAACGGACACTTGGAACAAGCTAAAAAGCAAAACCAAAAAGCAGATAAAAGATATTGCAGAAGATTTAATAAAATTGTATGCTAAAAGAAAAGCACAAAAAGGACATGCTTTCCCTCCAGATAATTATTTGCAAAATGAATTAGAAGCTTCTTTTATATATGAAGACACACCAGACCAAGAAAAAGCAACTGCTGATATAAAGGAAGACATGGAGAAGGAAATGCCTATGGATAGATTGATATGTGGAGATGTAGGTTTTGGTAAAACAGAGGTGGCAATGCGAGCCGCTTTTAAAGCCGTATGCGATAGTAAACAAGTTGCCGTTTTGGTGCCTACCACTATTTTAGCTTATCAGCATTACGAAACCTTTAAAGAGCGTTTTGCAGATTTCCCTGTAACAGTTGATTATATAAACCGTTTTAAAAGTACAGCTCAAAAAAATGATACTTTACAAAAACTGAAAGAAGGAAAAATAGACATACTTATAGGCACACATGGTATAGTGGGCAAAAAAGTAAAGTTTAAAAATTTAGGTTTGCTCATAGTAGATGAAGAGCAAAAATTTGGGGTTGCCGTAAAGGATAAATTGAAGGAATTTAAAGCCAATGTAGATACACTTACCCTAACAGCTACGCCTATTCCCAGAACCATGCAGTTTTCATTAATGGGAGCAAGAGATTTAAGCGTAATACAAACGCCACCACCTAATAGACAGCCTGTTACAACTGAAGTGCACGCTTTTAGTCCAGATATTATAAAAGAAGCTATTGAATTTGAAGTATATAGAGGTGGACAAGTGTTTTTTGTGCATCATAAAGTAAAAGATTTAAGCGATTTAAAGGTAATGATACACCGTATGCTACCAGATGTAGATGTGGGAATAGCACACGGACAGTTAGAAGGGCATCAGTTAGAACGTGCTATGAAAGACTTTGTAGAACATAAATTTGATGTATTGTTGAGTACCAATATTATAGAAACAGGTTTAGATATTCCTAATGCCAATACGATTATTATAAACAATGCTCACATGTTTGGTTTAAGCGATTTGCATCAGCTACGGGGGAGAGTGGGTAGAAGCAATAAAAAAGCTTTTTGTTATTTGTTTGCTCCGCCAATGAGTACTTTAACGCGAGAGTCAAGAATGAGATTAAAAACCATAGAGGAATTTGCAGAGCTGGGTAGCGGATTTAATATAGCCATGCGAGATTTGGATATACGTGGAGCAGGAAATTTATTGGGAGGCGAGCAAAGTGGTTTTATAAGCGAAATAGGATTTGAAACCTATCATAAAATTTTAGATGAAGCTATAACAGAACTAAAAGAAACGGAATTTAAAGAACTGTATAAAGAAGAGCTAAAAGAGAAAAGAGATTTTGTGCGGGACAGCCAAATAGATACAGATTTAGAAATGCTTATTCCGGATAATTATATAAATACCGTAAGTGAGAGATTAGCTATTTATACAGACTTAAACAATTGTAAAAACGAAGAGGAGCTAAAGGCCTTTGCTCAAAATTTAGAAGATAGGTTTGGCGATATTCCAATACAAGTGCAAGAATTGTTTAATGCCATGCGATTAAAATGGTTAGCTACAGGATTAGGTATGGAACGCATAATAGCCAAAAATGGCAAAATGAGTTGCTATTTTATACAAAATCAAGCATCTGCTTTTTATGAAACAGAAGTATTTGGAAAAATCATTCAGTTTGTACAGCAGTTTCCTACACACGCCCAGTTAAAACAAACCGATAAATATCTAATACTAAATTTTAGTGATGTAGCCAGCATGCAACAAGCCAAAGAAAGGTTAGAAGATATTGAGGGGTTTGTGTATCAATAAAGTAATTTAAATTTTGTAAATTTGAGTATATGTACAAGTTGGATAGAAATCATTTTAAAATGCAAAGTTTTGAAGAATCCTCTAATCAAACGGAATATTGGAAAAGCAAAACAGTGGGAGAGCGATTTAAAGCGGCTTGGTATCTAATTTGTTCAGCCTATAATTTACCTTATACAACGGATATAAAACTTGATAGAACAGCTTTTAAAATGCGGAAAAATGGCTAATGTTTTTAATGATGATTTTAGAGATTTTTTAAAAGCACTGAATAATAATTCGGTTGAATATATTATAGTTGGAGGCTATGCAGTTATTTATCACGGCTATAACAGAACAACTGGAGACTTAGATATATGGATAAACCCAAATTCAGAAAATTATAAAAAATTAAGCAAAGCATTTATTGAATTTGGCATGTCTGTTTTTGATATGACCGAACAGAATTTCTTGAGTAATAATTTTGATGTTTTTACATTTGGTAAACCACCAGTTTGCATTGAGATATTAACTAAAGTTAAAGGTTTGGAGTTTACTGAGACATTCAAGTTTGCAATTGAAACTGTTTTTGATGAAATTCAAGTTAAAATGATAGATGTTAGGGATTTGATTAAAGCAAAAAAAGCAGCTAATAGATATAAAGACTTAGATGATTTGAATCATTTAGAATCATAATTTGTACAGCAGTTTCCAACACACGCACAGCTAAAACAAACCGATAAATATTTAATACTAAACTTCAGCGATGTAGCCAGCATGCAACAAGCCAAAGAAAGGTTAGAAGATATTGAGGGTTTTGTGTATGGGTAAAAATAAAAGTTGTTAGGTTTTAAGGGAAAACTTTTGGCAAATAATTTGCGTTTATAATAGTAAAAACAATACCATGAAAAGATTATTTTGGATAATTGTAGCAGTTTTTTCAGCTATTTATATATTTATTCCCGAGTTTACAGATGTTATTCCTATAATAGGCTGGATAGATGAAGCCACAGCTTTAGCTATATTAGCTTATGCTCTTAAGCAACTAAATATTAAATTCTTTGACCGATTTTTTAATAAAAAAGATAAGAAAACGATAATAGTAGATAAGAAAGATTAAAATACTAATACAGATACGTCAATTGACGTATTTTTATAAAATTTTAACCAAAACATTTTGAATTAACATTTTTTGATTTATATTTGTGTCATTATTTAACTTATAAATTTATAAAAATTATGAAAAAATTATTTTTAGTATTGAGCGTAGCAGGTATCATTGGTTTATCTTCTTGTAGTAAATGTTATACATGCACTAAAAGTGGAGTTGACGATGTAGAAATCTGTAAAGATGACATGCCTACAGGATATGGCTCTTTAGATGCTTGGAAAGATTATTATGAGGCATTAGGTTACGATTGCAAGAAATAATATTCAAGCAGTTTAAAACTTTAAAAAAGGGTTGAGATTTTCTCAGCCCTTTTTTTATGTGTAGGAATCGCTTCTAATAACTCTCTATTATACTATATTTTTTTATATTGTGTATAATATATTTAGTACAATGTGACGTAGCCGATATTGGACTATTACATATCCCTAACGGTATAAATTAACAAGAGCTATACAACTGTTTAAAATAAGTATGTATAGCTCTTGCCAGATTGAAAGGGATAAAGTCTTGTTAATATCAAATTTAGATTAGTTTCAACTCAATTTTCAGCTACAATAATATCTTAATTTGATTTGTTTTTAAGAAAGGATATTATCTTCCACATTAAAAACTAAAACAAATGTAAACAAATTTTTGATAAAAAAAGATATTTTTATCTTTTTTTATTTTTTCTATTATCTTTTTAAATTTTATTTAAAAGCGATTGTAGCCTTCTTTGGTCTTTTTTTGGATTAATTTGCGTTTTAAGGTAATGGCATCTGCTACACTTTCGGTATTTTTTATGAGTTTGGTGCCTTTGTGGTCTAATTTTCCATAAAGGATTATTAAATCTGTTCCATCAATAGCTATTTCCCAAAACATACTTTGCTTGCCTTGTTTTAATAATCGGGTAAAAAGCAATTCTTTTTCTTTCTTTTCAAATTGTTCTAAGCTTTCAGTAGCAATATTTTGCGGAAGATTAGCCGGCTCCATTTGTAGGGCTTTTTCTATTTTGTTAAGTACTTTTTGCTCGTTATTTATCCAATCAATAACAGCAATACTAATTATATCCCAATTTCTATTTTGCAATAGCTCTACTTTTTGGACATACTGTTCATATATATTACTATTAGAATAATGCATGTCATCATCTAACAATATACCTAAACGATAATTATCCGTGCCTTTTACAGCTAAATGGCATTTAAAATTTGAAAAACCTATATTTTCTTCTACTTCATATCCCTTATTAATCAGCTGCTTTTTTATTGATTTACTTAAAAACAGCACAGCTTCTTTATGTTGTTCTCCGGCATTATAAACGGCTCGCCCCTCGCTTATGGTTTGGGCATAATGAAGGTAACTTTTAAGCGTATTTATATTGTCATTCTCTGTTTGTATTTCATTACTGTACAATGAACTAACCACCACCATGTGTTTCCTTGCTCTTGAAAAAAGCACATTTAGCCTTTTTGTGCCATTTTCTTTATTCAGCGGACCAAGATTTAAGTTTAATTTCTGCTCTGCATCAAAACCATAAGTGGTGCTTACTATAATTATGTCTTTCTCATCGCCTTGTACATTTTCTAAATTTCTAACTATAAAATCTTCATAATTTTTATAGCGGTATTTTTTAACTTCCAGTACTTCCTTAATATTTTTATCAAAAAAATCTATAGCACTTAAAGCTCTTTGTATTTCATTTTTCTGCTCTATTGAAAAAGCCACAACGCCTATGCTCATTTGCTTATTATAAAGCAATAATTGCTTAACTAATTGTGCTATATATTCAGCTTCTTTGGGGTTAATGCCGTTTTGGTAAACTGCCCCAGCTATATAATGAAAACTCAGTGGCTTTTTATACACACTTTGATAAAACTGAAATGCTTGATTTGGATATTTTACTACAATTTTTTCGTCAGTATATTGAGCAATTTTATTATTGGGAATGGTAAGCAGATTATTGTTGTAAAAAGCTTGATTATTAAAAGCAATTAAACGCTCATCTATGCTGCGGTAGTGCCAGTTTAAATGATAATTAGGCAACTGTTTTTCGTAAGAATCTAACAAGCTCACGCTCAATGTTTGTTGCTCTTCTTTTGTGGCAAAAAAAGTGGTAGGAGGCAACTGCTGCGAATCGCCAACAATAATAATTTGCTTAGCTTGCTGTAAGCAAATTTCTGCTTCAACTAATGGGATTTGGCTGGCTTCATCAAAAATTATAGTATCAAAATAGTTCTTATTTTTTGAAAAAACTTCTTCAAATAAATCTGTTCTCAGCAAACAAACAGGCTTTAGTTCTTGAAGTAAAACATCAGCTTTATCTATTAATTCTTCTAATGGTTTAAACCTAATTTGTTTACTAAATTCATTTTGCAAAAAATCGTGTTGCAATTTCAGTTTTTCTCGTTCAGCAATCTCCTGTTCACTTAAATGTGCCACACTTGTAAGCCCTAAAGTATATTTTTGCATAAAAGCATCATGCTGCTTAGCTTTTATATAAATAGCGTTTATTTTATGTAGTAAATTATACTGCTGTTTTAACTGCTCGCTTAGTTTTTCAGTGTCAATATTCTGTGTTTGCTGTTTTACATTTTCCCACACAGGAAGCAAGGCATTTTTTAATAAACTTTCTTTTATTTCGGTAGAATTATTGGCATTAAAAACAAAATTCTGAAAGTTTTCATCTGCTTGATATAAAGTATTTAATACAGGAAAAAACGATGCATAAATTTCATAATTATTTTGGAATTTAAGTACCAAATTTTTGAGCTGGTTTATGTTTTCAACAGCATTTAAGTTAAAGAGAGCATTTATACTTTTGAGCAATAAAAATTCCTTTGCTATTTTAATTTCATACGTTAAGTGTTCTTTGTTTTCCCATTTTTCTGCGTACCACTGCAAGGCTCTTTTATCTATATTTTTATGCTTTGCTTCGTAGTCTTTTTGAAGTTCTACAGAATTGTAGTTATCGTATTTTTTTAAAAGTTCTGTTTTATAATTTTCAAGTTCAGCTCCTAATTTAATCTGATTTTTAAGCTGTTTTAAAAGAAAAATTGTTCTTTTTATACCGCCAATATATCCGTTAAAATATTTACTAAATACTATTTTAATTTTGATAAACTCATTAGTAAAATAAGGGAAGAATTTTTGGTCTAACACTTTTAATCTTTCAAGTAGGTTTTCAATTACTTCTATAGGTGGAAGTATATGCCATTTAGTATTTTTGGCTTCTTGTCCTTTTAATTCCTTTTCTAATAAAAAAAGCTGTTGGTTTTCGTTTTTAAGTGTTTTAAAAGCAGTAGAATTTTCATTTAACAAGGCTACAAAAGTTGCTTCTTGATAAAAAGGAATAGTAGAAAATTGCTTGTAAAAATTATACGCTACATTAATATTTTCAAAGTTTAAACTATCCGCATTTTGAAGCGAAATAATTTCATTGGCTATACTTAAAATATTAGAAAGCTCTGCATTAAAAATTTCTTCGTTTATTTTATTTTGAAAAGTCTGCTTTGAAAAATACTTTTTTAATAAAAGTTCATTTTCAGTTTTTGTAGCAAAATATTGTTCTATGGCTTTGCCAAAATGTACCCAATTGTCATAAGAGAAATTTTGGGTTTCTTCAATATCGCTAAAGTTAAAATTAGGTATGCTAAAAGTTTCTTGCAACAACCTATAAATAGGTGTTATAGTATTGTTTCCTTTATTTTTTAAAGCAGTATGATACTGTAATAACTGCTGTTCTATCTCTTGTATTTGAGAGCATATTTGCTTGCGTTCTTCTTCTATTTTTTGAAGCGGGTAAGAACTGTTATATGCTTGTTCAAAACATTCTTTTATATCTTCAACTATGGGTTTTTTATCATTCTTTTCAAAAATAAGCATACATAAATGGTTAAGCTGTACTTCTCCCATTTTTTGTACAATTACTTGCAATGCCTGCTTTTTCTGACTAATTACTGCCGTTTTTTTGCTTTTAGCTAAATTATTGGCTACAATATTTATGATGGTTTGCGATTTTCCTGTACCCGGAGGTCCTTGCACCACAAAACTTTGCCCTTTATTTGAAGCATTTATGGCTTCAAGCTGTGCATTATTAGCCGATAATATGTTGTAGTTTGAGGTAATAAACCAAAGTTATGTAGCTGTAAAATTATATTAAACATTTTAAAACCAACTTATATACCTTAGTATTTCAACATTCGGACATAAAATTATTTTCCTTTAGATTTTTTACCTACTCGCATATTATACCAATCCTAAGCGGTATTATGTCGGTTCGTCTTTGCAAACGGAGTGAAGCAATCTTTAGTTAAAGTATTCTTATTATTGTGTAATTATGTTCAGTACAATAAGTTGGAAGCCGAGATAGGACTATTATATATTCCTAATCGGTATGGGATATACACATAAAATAACAAAAAAAACTCCGAATGTTTTAATATTCGGAGTTTTTTTGTTGTTATTTTCACTCAAACGGATTACTATACTCTTCGTTTGCTATAAACGTAGGGTCGTCAAGTGTTAAAAGAAAAGCTTTTAGTGCTGCTTTTTGTTGTGCATCAAGTTGTAATCCACCGTGGTCTATCTTTTTCATTAAAGGATCAATGTTTGGTGTGCGATGCAAACCTTCGCTATAAAAATCTATAACCTCATCTAAGGTAGCAAAACGCCCATCGTGCATATACGGAGCCGTGTAAGATAAATTTCTTAACGGAGGAGCTTTCATTTTTCCTAAGTCGGTGCTAACGCCATTCATTTCTCCCAAGCCTTTATCTACATATTCATTTACATTATTTATATTAGCTTGCAGTCCATTGTCATGAAAATCATTGTCGGTCATAAAAGGATAAACTCCGTGGCAATGAAAACAATCGCCATCTTCTGTTAAAAATAAATTATTTAAACCTTCTAATTCAAGTTCTGTTAAGCTCGCTTCTCCTCTTGTAAATTTGTCAAACTTAGAATCTTTAGAAATAATAATTCGCATAAAAGAAGCTATAGCCATATTAATGCTCTGTCTGCTTATTTCTTCATTTTTAAATGCACGAGCAAAAGCATTTTGATACATGGTATCGGCTTTTATTTCGTCTAAAGTAAACTCCCAAGGCACGTGTTGTTCTGCATTAATAGCATCTTCTACGGCATCTTCAAGTGTGGGTTGTCTGCCGTCCCAAAAAAAACCTTTGTCCGACCAAACTAAATTAACAATAGAAGATGAGTTTCTTGCTGTATTGTTGCCTATGTCGTTTACAGAAAGTACTTTGCCGTTGTCGGTAAAAGCATTAGCTTGTGCATGGCAAGTACCACAACTCATGGTTTTAGACTGCGATAATCTTGTTTCGTAAAATAATTTTCTACCTAAATCAACTTTTGCTTGTGTTAAAGGATTGTCAGTAGGAATTTCTGCTACGGGAAACCTATAATATTTCTCAATTACATAAGGCGTGTCATCGTATAATCCATTTGGCACAGGGTCTTTTTTACAAGCCCCCAAAACTAAAAGTATTAGTCCAATGTATAAAATTCTTGTTTTCATTACTCAATAGTTGTGGCATTAACAAAATTGTCCATCATTTTTTGAGCTAATGGCATATTGTCTGTAGTGTGCGTAGTACTTTCTGTATCAAAATCAATATTGGCAAACATGTCGTCAAAATCTACTGTAAAATTGATATTAGTAGTACCCTCATCAAAAACCGAAAGTGCTTTTTGTGCAGTTTTTTCAACGCCCATGCCGTTAAACCCAACGTGATATACCATAGGTTCGTTTACACCATTTACTTTTCTAAATCCTTCTATTTTAAAATAGATGTAAGAACTTGCCATTAGCCAATAATTGCCTTGTTGCAAACTAAGCGGACTATCGGAGGTATAAGAACTCGGGTCAGTCATATTTCTTTCATCGCTTAAGCCAATCATAAATGTTGGATTTTTATAAGCGGTAGCATCTACAGTAATGCTTTGAGTTTTTGAATCAGCATCATCGTAGTTTACTAAATGCACATCGCCAAGCGATATAGCTGAATTATCATCTTTGTCATAAATTTTTATGTCTGAAGTATAAAACTTAAACAATTCAAAAGTTATAGTATCGCCATTAATAATGTATGGCTGATAAAAACTTAGCTCTTGGTCATTAACCGTTGCTTTATAGTTTATTTTTATAGTGCCTTCTTCATCTTTTTTGCATGATGATAATGTTGTTGCAAAGAATGCAAGTACAAAGGCTATTTTTATTATTTTTTTCATTTTCTGTTTAATTTTTTTAATAATAATTGTTCTTAAAAGTATGTGTTTTGTATGTTTAAATTAAACAATTTTTGGAGGATCTAATATATAAAAATGATATTTGTCTATTAGCTTTTTTTCTTTTTTAACGATATATGTTTTTGTTTGTTGCTCAATGTTAGGATAATTAGAATCTACTCCTGAAATAAGAAAAGGGGCAAAGACCAATAGCGATGGTGTAGTTTCTTTTTCAGTTTTTTCTTTTTCTGCTGCTGCTAAACTTTTAGCTAAATGGCATTTTCCATTACATTTTAGCTCGGGTTTATCCTTATTTACACAAAATACTTCTGTAATATAGCTTTTGTTAGCATTATAAATAATGTAAACAACTACATTGTAAAAATTGGCACTAATAAATAGGCTTAAAAAAAATATGGATAAAGCCCTTTTCACACTGCAAAGTTACGATAAAAATACCGCATATATTGTGATTTTTAATACAAAACTTACAAAAAAGAGATAATTATGTCTTTTATTTTGTTGAAATGAATTTTTAGCTCTTCTTTTTCTTCATTTTTACTAAATAAAACGGTACAAGTTTGGTCGGAAAGCAGGTATGGTTGAATGCATATATTCTCTTTAAAATTCAGTTCTTTTTTGCCATAATATTTATAAATAGCTTCTTTTATGCACCAGTTGTTTATTAAATGCTCCACTTCCTTGTTTTTATCTATAAAGTTAAACTCATTTTGAGAAGTATATTTATCTGCTATACGCAGTATTTTTTCGTTGGCAGGTTCTATATCTATGCCCACAGGTTTTTGAGCAGAAAAAATGGCTGCAGCATAATTTTGGCAATGGGAAATAGAAATATATCCTTTTAAATTTTGTAAATGAGGTTTACCAAACTGGTCTTTAGTTGTAGTATCGTTTATTAATAGACGCTGCACATAGCGTGCTGCCATCCATTCTAATTTTCTTTTTTCAAAACGGATATTGTGGTAGGCTTCACTTTCTTCTTTGTTAAGCACTATTTGCTGTGCAAAAAAAGACAGCGGTTCAGTTATTTCCCAAACCATAATGTGCTTATCTTCTATTTTTTGTTCAAATGCTACGGGCATAATTAATCATTAATAATTAACCATTAAATGCGAATAATTAACCATTAATCATTCAACATTAACAATTAAATAGCTATCCTTCTAAATTAATACAAAGGGTAAAAATTCGGGAAAACATTTTATCTATAGCTCTGGAGTAAATAAGTTCCGGATTAGGCTGTTTTATATTGGTAAAACTACGGTAAACTTTAATTTCTGGCGACATTACAAAACTTGGGAAGAAAATTTGGAAACCAAAACCCATTTCAAAACCTACATCGTGTTTGTTTACTATTATTTGGCTTTCGGCATTTCTTTCGTTAGAGTTTGAGTTAAGGTCGTAATTATACCGAATACCTGCCAGCACAAAAAACCTAAAATCTTTAATGGGTTTACTTTTATACCTAAAATAAAAAGGCATACTTAAATATATTGAAGGTATGGTTTTTTTTACTACAACATTATTAATATCCGTAAATTCAATAGATTTATCGGAAAAAGAAAGTGTGGGCACAAAACGGAAATCCATATATTTATGAAACTGTAAATTTCCTATAATGCCTAAATCAAAACCGGGACCAAATTTTGAGCTAATTAATTTTACACTATCGGTATTAAAAGAATTGAGTTTTGGTTTGCGTATTACTTTATAATCGCCATAGTTTACCCCTAATGAAATACCAAAATAGATAAGCTTATTACCTTTTTTTAGATAATTCATCTGTGCATGAGCACCAGCCCATAAAAATAGGCTAAGTATGAGTACAATTATTTTTCGCATAAATACATTGCGCATATACCTAACGTTAAAGCTTGGTGTTTAGCATTTTTGAAGCCAACTTTTTTTAAAATTTCTGTAAATTCTTTTCCTTTGGGAAATGCTTCAACAGATTCAGGCAAGTAGGTATAAGCCCGGTGGTCTTTGCTAAACAGCTTGCCTATGGCAGGAAGTATTCCCTTAAAATATATGCCAAATAAGCCTTTTAGGAGTTTATTATCGGGTTGCGAAATTTCTAAAATAACCAACGGAGCACCCGGTTTTAGTACTCTCAGCATTTCGGAAAGTCCTTTTTCTAAATTTTCAAAATTACGCACGCCAAAACCTGCTGTCATAGCATCAAAAGTATTATCGGCAAAATTTATGTTTTCGCTATCGCCTTTCACAAAGTTGATTACTTTGTGTTTATCTGTTTTTATTTTCTTTTTGCCTATTTCAAGCATTTCTTCGCTTAAATCTAAGGCAACTAATTGCTGTAAATCTAATCTTTCAGATGCATCTATGGCAAAATCGCCCGTGCCGGTAGCCATATCCATCATTATTTTTGGTTTATATGGTCTTATACTTTCTATGGCTTTTTTTCGCCAAAGTTTATCTATTCCTGCCGATAAAAGATGATTTAAAAAGTCGTAGCGATGAGCTATGTTATCAAACATTTGTTCAACTTGCTTCTTTTTGCTTTCGTCTTCTTTAAGGTAGGGCGTTACTTTATTGCTCAAAATGCGTATTACTTGTTAAAAAAATCTTGTGGCAAAGTTAAAAAATAAGCATTAAGTAAAACAACTTTATTCAATTATAATTAAAACAACGCTTAATACAGTATATTTGCTCTTAATTATGAAAGGAATTATATTAGCTGGTGGTTCTGGAACAAGACTTTACCCTATTACTTATGCTTTAAGCAAGCAAATGATGCCTATTTACGATAAGCCTATGATTTATTATCCCTTATCTACGCTAATGCAGGCAGGAATAAATGAGATACTAATTATTTCTACTCCACAAGATTTGCCTAATTTTGAAAGATTGCTGGGCGATGGCAGTCAGTTTGGTTGTTCGTTTTCTTATAAAGTGCAGCATGTGCCTAATGGTTTAGCACAGGCATTTGTGCTGGGAGAAAATTTTATAGGAAATGATAAATGTGCACTTATTTTAGGCGATAATATTTTTTATGGTTCAGGAATGAGAGAACTTTTAAAAAGCCATAATAATCCCGATGGAGGAGTTATTTATGCCTACCATGTTAGCGATCCTAAAAGATATGGCGTGGTAGAATTTGACAGCCGTCAAAAAGCAATTTCTATAGAAGAAAAGCCGGAAAATCCAAAATCTAATTATGCAGTGCCGGGGCTATATTTTTATGACAATGATGTAGTAGAAATAGCTAAAAACATACAGCCGAGTGCAAGAGGAGAATATGAAATAACTGATGTGAACAAAGAGTATTTAAAAAGAAACAAACTTAGTGTAGGTATTTTAGATAGGGGAACAGCTTGGTTGGATACTGGAACTTTTAACTCTTTAATGCAAGCTTCGCAGTTTGTGCAAGTAATAGAAGAAAGGCAAGGACTTAAGATAGGATGTATAGAGGAAGAAGCGTATATACAAGGTTTTATAGATAAAACACAAATGGAAAAGCTGGCTAAACCTTTGCTAAAAAGTGGATATGGCGAATACTTAATGAATTTAATTAAATAAAAAATGGCGAAAATATTAATAACAGGTGGTGCAGGATTTATAGGGAGCAGTTTAGCAGACCACTTAGTAAACACTACCGACCATAAAGTAGTTATAGTAGATAATCTTTTAACAGGAGATGAAAAAAGACTACCAAATAAAGACAATGAGAATTGTAGATTTATAAAAGCCGATTGCAATAATTTTCAAGATATTTCTTCCGTAATGTTGGCTTATAAATTTGATTATGTATTCCATTATGCAGCGGTGGTGGGCGTACAGCGTACTTTAGAAAATCCTAAGCTGGTGTTAGAAGACATTATAGGTATAAAAAACGTATTAGATTTATGTAAAAACACCAATGTAAAACGTGTGTTTTTTGCTTCTTCTTCTGAAGTTTATGGAGAACCTATTGAGCATCCTCAAAACGAAGCAACAACGCCTCTTAACTCAAGACTGCCTTATGCGGTGGTTAAAAATGTAGGAGAAGCATTTTTGCGTAGTTATAAGCAAGAGTTTGATTTAGATTATACCATTTTCCGATTTTTTAATACTTATGGTCCCAAACAAAGTGTAGATTTTGTAATGAGTAAATTCTTAAACTTAGCTTTGCATAATAAAAACATCCCTATATATGGCGATGGAACGCAAACCCGAACTTTTTGCTATATTTTAGACAATATAGATGCCACAGTAAGCAGTTTTGAAAATGGACATTATATTAATGACAC
Source organism: Chitinophagales bacterium (assembly GCA_020635995.1). NCBI lineage: Bacteria > Pseudomonadati > Bacteroidota > Chitinophagia > Chitinophagales > Chitinophagales bacterium. The sequence goes on from JACJYS010000001.1 coordinate 615,284, forward strand.
CGTAAATATAGGAAGCGACCAAGAAGTTACCATTTTAGATTTAGCTAAAATAATAATAGAAGAAACAGGCTCAAAATCTAAAATAGTGCATTTGCCACCTTTAAAAGAAGGTGATATGAAAAAACGCAAACCGGATATTGAAAAAATGAGAAAACTATTGGGTAGAGATTTGTTTCCAATAAGAGAAGGCATAAAACAAATACTAAAACAAGGCTTAGTACTTTACAAGTAAAAATGGCAAAAATAATAGTAACAGGAGGTTGTGGTTATATTGGTTCACATACTTTAGTTAGCTTAATAGAAAGTGGTTTTGAGGTTATTTCTATTGATAATTTAAGCAATTCTTACGAAACGGCATTAGAAGGTGTTTTTAAAATAACAGGCAAGAAAGTACAGAATTACAATATTGATTTGTGCAATAAAGAAGCTACATTAAAAGTTTTTGAAGAGCATAAAGATGCCGTAGGTGTTATTCATTTTGCGGCTAAAAAATATGTAAATGAATCGGTAGAAAAGCCCTTATTATATTACAAAAATAATATTGACAGTTTGACAAATGTATTAGAAGCTTGTCAAAAATTTGAAGTAAATAATTTTGTTTTTTCGTCTTCTTGTTCCGTTTATGGCAATGCTAAAAAACTGCCTGTAGATGAAAATTGCCCACTGGCAAAACCCGAAAGCCCGTATGCCAACACAAAAGTAATAGGAGAGCAAATAGTAAATGATGTAGTAGGTATTAGTGATATAAAAGCTACTTTATTGAGATATTTTAATCCTGCCGGGGCACACCAAAGTGGATGTATAGGCGAAAAACCAAGAGTGCAACCACAAAATATAGTGCCACGTATTACGGGCACAGCTTTAGGTAAATATGAGAAATTTAGTGTGGCAGGTACAGATTATCCTACCCGAGATGGTACGTGCATAAGAGATTATATACACGTTTCCGATATAGCCAATGCGCATGTTCAGGCTTTAAATTGCTTACTTAAGCAGCAAGAGCAAACAGAAGTAGAAGTTTTTAATCTTGGCACAGGCAATGGAGTAAGTGTGTTAGAAATGATAAAGGCATTTGAAAAAGCAAATGAATTGAAATTAAACTACACTTTAGAAGCAAGAAGATCGGGCGATGTGGTGGCAATTTACGCAGATAATACTAAAGCTAAAAATATATTGAACTGGAATCCTAAAATTACCGTAGAGCAAATGATGAAAAGTGCTTATGAATGGGATAAAAAGAATGTTTTATAATGCCTACGGTAGAAAAATGTACCTCACTTGTTATATTGCACGAAGTGAAATATCTATCTTAACAAAAATCGTTTTACTCGTGGCACTCCTCCAAGTCGTTGCTTCGTTCGTGCTTCACTCGCAAGGACGTGCTTGTGTAGATTCGTCTTTGCGAACGGAGTGAAGCAATCTCATACGGATTAGGAATATATCGGCATTTACCATTATCAACACAAAATAGTCTAATCTATTTTGTGTTTTACAATTGGTATTACAAAAGGATTCTTCCCTTTGGTCAGAAAGACGCACGGCATTTGTTCCCTCACGTCTTTCTGAGTGGAGGGCAACGTAACGAAGAATCTCTCAATTATTAAACTTATACAGTATTATTCAATTAATTTCAATTCAGCTTTTTTAACAAACCCGTCCAATTCTTTAGTAAGTTCTATAAGTTCGGTATCTGCTCTATTATTTCCTTTAATGGTTTTTTGAATTTTTTTAGTATTATAACTTAACTGAAACTGTGGAAAATCTACATTGTCAATAGGATATTTTTCAGGATAAGCAGCCCAATTGTAAGTTTTAATTTTATTGAAGAGATTATAAGCAATTTGTGGGTCAATTTGCCCGGTATAAAAACCAATATAATCGGTATAAGCTTTCCCTTTATAGTTTATTTTTCCATTGGCATAAAGCGTAATTTCATAAATAGGACAAGTGCCAAAACAACCACCTCTTTGCAATAAAACAAAGTCATCATCGTATGTTTTGTTAGTGTTTTGCTTAATATTGTTGGGCGTTTTACAAGAAAATCCGCAAAAAATTAATAATAATGTCAAGTATTTCATAATGCATAAAACACTCAAAAATAGAGCCAGTTTTTTATTGAAACAGTTTTTTTTAAAAAAAAGTACTTGAAATATTGGTTTACAATTTAAAATTAGTATTTTTACCTACTATAATTGGTTTGTCATAACAGTATTAATTATGCTTTTATATTGATTTGACAACAAACTAAAATTTAACTTATGAAAAAAATTATACTAATATTCTTAATCCTTTTATTAGCAAACAGTTCATTTGCTTTAAATGTACCCAGATCAGGCAGTAATACTTATACAGATGATGGTGATTGTATGACTCTCTATGACGATGGAGGTACTGGGAATTACGGAAACAATTGGGATGGTTATACAGTTTTAAACCCAACAAGTGCGGGAGCGAGAGTATATATATCAGGCTCATACGAGGTTGAATCTAGTTACGATTATATATATATATATAGTGGTGTTGGCACAGGTGGAACCTTGATAGCAACTCTTAATGGTTCAGGTTCATATACTCATACTGGTAATGTAGGTGAGTCTATAACAGTTAGATTTGATTCTGATGGCTCAGTAACTTATTCAGGTTTTGAATTTACAGTAAGGTATGACGGATATGATATAGGAGAGGAAACAGGAAATGAGACAACAGCTGATTGTGTTACAAGAACTTTTGGTTTTGGATCAGGAGCGGCAGAAACATTTGCACTACAAACAAATACGAATTACTATTTTTCATGGAGTAGTGGCACTGGTGCCTCTGGTTTTCGTGGAGTTCCTAATTCGGGTTCCACTATTACAACTGATCAATCTGCTTGGAATTCAGGCTCTGCTACATCAATTAGATTTAGCTCAAATAGATTAAATAATTGTAGTTGGACTAATAGCTCCTCAACATTGACGTATAGGGTTGTTACTCCTGGCTCAGTATCAGTCAGTGGTGGTGGAACACAATGTGGAGGTTCAAGAACAATAACAGCAAGTGGAGGAGCAAATGGAACTATATACTTCCAAGGCACTACGAGCAATGGAACAAGTACAGCAACACCTAGCACATCGGAAAGCATAACAAGTTCAGGCACGTATTATTTTAGGGCCATGAATGGTGGTTGTTGGGGAACACAGGGAAGTGTGAATGTAACTATTAATTCTGTACCATCTGCTACAACAGTAAGCGGAGGTGGTACATTCTGTGGTAATACAACAATAACGGCAAGTGGAGGGTCAGGTGGCACAATATACTTCCAGGGCACAACGAGCAATGGAACAAGTACAACAACAGCAAGCACATCAGAGAACATAACGAGTTCAGGTACTTATTACTTTAGGTCAAGAAGTGTAGCAGGCTGTTGGGGAACACAGGGAAGTGTGAATGTAACTATTAATCCTAATCCTACGGCAAATGCAGGCGGGGCATTATCAGCGATATGTCAAGGAGCGACATCAGCGGCAATGGGAGGATCAGTAGGAGGCGGAGCAACAGGAGGCACATGGAGTGGAGGAGCAGGGACATGGGCAAATGCTACAAATCCTTCAACAGCTACATATACAGCAGGAGCGAGTGAAAGCGGAAGTATAACTTTAACCTTAACAACAAATGGAGGTTCATGTGGAACAACGACAGCGACAAAGACAATAACCGTAGATGCCACCCCAAGCACAGCAGTAGCAGGAGCAGATGCCATAGCATGTTTCCAAGATACCTTTACAATGTCAGGCAATAATCCGGCAACGGGAACAGGAGCGTGGACATGGAGTCCATCAACACCAACATATGTAAACGGCACAAGTGCTGCTGACTATAATGCACAAGTAAGTTTTGCATCAGCAGGAAGTGGAACATATACCGCTACATGGACAATAAGCAATGGCGTGTGTGCTGACAGTACAGATGATGTGCAAATAGATGTAAACGTAGGATTACCAATAACCACTACAGCAGGAGCTACAGGCACATGCGTGTCAAATGGGGTAAGTAACTGGGTACATTTCTTTGATGCAAGTGGAAACATAATAGCATCAGTAAATGACAACGGACAAAGCATGGGCGATGTAACCGTAGAAGTACCAAATGTAGGAAATGCAAGTGCCTCAGCAGTATGTAGCGGAGGTAATAATGCGTATATGGGAAGATATTTTAGATGGAGTAGTAGCAATACAGGTTGGTATACCAATAATGTAACCGTAAGATTATACTTTACAACAGCAGAGTTAAATTCCTTAATAGCAGCATCGCATACATCAAGCACAGCACCGGCTTATGACCCCAATGGATGCGAAGATGATGATGATGTAAATACCATAGGAGATATAGTAGGCACAAAATATGCTACAGGAACAGCACCAGGAAGTGCAGGAGGCACATTCTTAACACAAATAGGAAACGGCTATGATGCAACTTATGCAGCCAACTATGTGGACTTTAATGTAAGCAGTTTCTCTGATATTTATTTACACGGGTCAGAACATAATGTGCCACTACCGGTGGAACTAGTAACATGGGAAGCCAAAGGTGTAAACAATGAGTATATAGCTTTAAACTGGAGTACAGCTACAGAAATCAATAATGATTATTTTGAAGTACAAAGAAGTACAGACGGCATCAACTTTGAGAAGATAGCCAAAATTACGGGCAATGGAAACAGTAATGAAATAAGAAACTACAATTATAAAGATATAGAAGTAGTAGCAGATGAATTGTATTATTACCAGTTAAAGCAAGTGGACTATGACGGACAGTATGAGATGTTTGATATAAAAACGGCATCAATAGGAAAAACACAAAGAGATGAGATAGGCGAGATAATCCCGAACCCGTCAAGAGAGCATCATACCAGTGTAAAAATAGAGATGACGATAAGCGAAGCACAGGATATAAGTGTGAATATCTATGACCAAGTGGGTAAGTTAGTAAGAACAGAAAAGATAAGAGTAGAAACAGGCAAAGCGAGCTACACGGTAAATACAGAATATTTATCAAGTGGCACGTACTTTATCAACTTTGAAGGCACATTTGGCAAAGAAACCAGAAAGCTTTTGATAACTAAATAGCAAATAATTGTATAAATAATTAAAAAATGGAGTAGATATTCTGCTCCATTTTTTATTTTTACATAATGAACCTTAATGATTTTATAAAAATCTTCACTGAAAGTTTTGACGAAATAAGCGAAACACTCACAGCATCAACAAAATATAAAGAATTGGAGAATTGGACATCTATGCAAGCTCTTTTGCTTATAGCTCACATAGATGATACTTTAAATGTAGTTTTAGATGCGGAGGATATTAAAAATACTTCAACAATTGCCGAGCTATTTGATGTGGTAAAATCAAAAATGTAATGGCAATATTTAGCATAAATAATATATCTATTAAAGGAATAGTAGCCTCTTTACCCAAAACCAAAGTAAGTAACCAAAACTACCCATACCATACTCAAAAAGAAAAAGAACAGTTTGTTAAAACTACGGGTATAAAATATAGAAGGGTAGCAGATAATAACACAACAGCCCTTACTCTTTGCAAAGCAAGTGCTGAAGAATTGCTAAATAAAACCAAAACGGATAGAGCAGCAATTAATTTATTAGTTTTTGTAACGCAAACTCCGGATTACACTATACCTTGCTCTGCTACAATATTGCAAAATCAATTGGATTTGCCACAAACTTGCTTAGCTTTTGATATTAATTTAGGCTGTTCAGGCTATGTTTATGGTTTATCGGTAGTAGCTTCTTTATTACAAAACACAAAAGGTACAGCCTTACTTTTAGTAGGCGATACTTCTACCAAAATAATAAATGAAAAAGACAAAGCTACGGCTCCATTGTTTTCCGATGCGGGCTCTGCTACACTTTTAAGTTATGACGGCAATGCAAAACCGATGTATTTTAATTTACAAACAGACGGAAAGGGTTATGATGCTATTATTAGAAAAGATGGTGGCGTAGCAAGTCCTTTTACCAAAAAATCTTTATTATTTGATGAAAATAAAGGTCATAGTCCTATAGATATGACATTAGACGGCATAAAAGTTTTTAATTTTTCAAGACGAGAAGTTGTCCCAAATATTAATAATTTAATATCATCTTTTAATATAAATAAAGAAACTATAGAATATTATTTTTTTCATCAGGCAAATAAACTAATGAATGATAGTTTGATAAAAAAACTCAATATTGAGCCTTCAAAAGCACCAAGCACTTTAGAAAATTATGGGAACACCAGTTCCGCCTCTATTCCCGTTACTATAGTTGCTACTTTATCAAATAAACCTCAACAGAATTATAATATTATACTGTCGGGTTTTGGCGTAGGATTATCATGGGGCTCAGCATATATTAACCTACAAAACACACTAATTTTAGCTATAGTAGAAATATAATACCAATTGTTAACACAAAATAGTCTAATCTATTTTGTGCTTTACAATGGTAAATGCCGATAGAACTATGACTATCCGTTATTATACCAATAATTTATGCTTTAAGGTAGCATCTCGGGACGTTTAAGTAATTTGAGTTACAGTTTGTGGTCTTTTACTTTTGTCTTGATACAAAAGTAACAAAATCTACCTATCGGCAGACAGGAATCAAGACTGTAATCAAAAATACTAAAATGCCATAAAACAGACGATGACAAATTAATGTATGCTCAATTTTAGTTTTCCCATAGTGGTTCTACTTGTAGGAGCATACTAATTTGTCTGTTTGCCGTTTTATAATTTCATTCATTTTGGATGTCTGTTTTACATCATTTCTTAACGTATTTTTGATTAAGGTCAGATAAAAAGTGCACCTTAAGTTTGCAAGTGGGGCACCCATTAACCGAAAACTCCGTAAAAAATTAAACTGTTTGAAGAACGGAGTGATGAGTTTTTGATTTTTAGGAGTTAAGGTTATAATGGGTCGCTGAAAACTTAGTGCGATTCTTTTGTAACTTTTCTACTAAAGAAAAGTTAATGTAAAATACTTCATAGGTATCTTTACGGATAGTCATAGATAGAACAATATATTTAGTACAATAAGGCGAAGCCGAGATTGGACTATTATATATTCCTAATAGGTATAAAAGGAGCTCAAAAAAATGAACTCCTTTTACAATTATGAAAAGATTATCGTGTTTTTTTTAACGCCCTATTTTAATCTTTTAATAGAACATCCTTTAGCGGCACTTTCGGGAGTAGTTATTTCTCTTCCACTGGCTAATTGTTTTAAAGCGGTGTTCAAATACCATTCTTTCACTTCATTTCTGCTTTTGCTGTTATCGTCTATAGCTCCTTTATACACTAAAACACCATCTGCATTAAATAAAAATACGTGAGGTGTAGTTTTAGCACCAAAAGCATTAGCCAATTTAGAATTTTCATCTACCAAATAAGGCATGGTATAATTTTGTGCTTCAGCGTGTTCTTTCATGGCTTCAAAAGAGTCGTCTCCTTCTCTTTTAGCGGCATTAGAGTTAACCAAAATAAATTCTATACCCGTAGCTTCTGCTATTTGTTCTATTTCAGGGTATCTATCTTCCCATTGTATTACAAACGGACAAGTATTACAAGAAAAAACAACCAAAGTTCCTTTCTCTCTTTTTGCATTTCCCAATTCATATTTATCGCCATTTACATTCATCATCACATAACCTTTCATTGGCATTTGAGCACCTAATTCTAAGGTCGGATATTTCTCCACTTCTCCATCTTCCGGCTTAAATGACATAGAAACCACAGCAACAAATAATACACTTAATAATAATAGTTTTTTCATCCTTTATAATTTATTTGTACCAAAAATAATGCAAATACTTTTTATTTTAAAACAAAGTTTCTTAAAAAGCCTTAATTCTTATAGCAATATATTTATTTTGCATTCATTAAATAATATGGATAATTTTTTAACAGAACTAAACGCAACACTTGAAGGCGAATTGTTTTTTGACAATTTACACAAAACAATTTATGCTACTGATGCATCTGTTTATAGAGAAATGCCGCTGGCTGTTGCTTATCCTAAAAACCAAAAAGATATACAAACACTAATAAAGTTTGCTACAAAACATAAAACTACTTTAATCCCCCGAACAGCAGGAACTTCCTTGGCAGGGCAATGCGTAGGAAACGGAATAGTGGTAGATGTGTCAAAATATTTTACCGATATTTTAGAATTTAATGAAAAGGAAAAATGGATTATTGTTCAGCCGGGTGTTATACGAGATGAACTCAATCAATTTCTTAAGCCTTATGGTTTGTTTTTTTCGCCAGAAACTTCTACTGCCAATAGAGCCATGATAGGCGGAATGGTGGGCAATAATTCTACAGGTACAAATTCTATTGCTTTTGGCAATACCAGAGATCATGTATTAGAACTTGAAGCCATACTTAGCGATGGAAGTGTAGTGGTGTTTAAAGATTTAGATAAAAGTGAGTTTAAAGAAAAACTACAATTAGAAACTTTAGAAGGCACTCTTTATAAAGATATTGTTGCGTCTTTAGAGCAAAAAGAAGTTCAAAATGAAATAAAAAATCAATTTCCTAAACCGGCAATACACCGAAGAAACACAGGATATGCCGTAGATGAACTGCTAAACAATAATATTTTTGACAGCAAGCAAGATAAACTTTTTAATTTCTGCAAATTAATATGCGGTTCAGAAGGAACTTTAGCTTTTATTACTAAAATTAAGCTCCACTTATTGCCACTTCCTCCTAAAGAAAATGTGTTGCTTTGCCCACATTTTAAAAGTGTGAAAGAAGCCTTACTGGCGGTTCAAAATATAATGCCTTTAAAACCATACTCTTGCGAGCTTATGGATAAAATTATTATTGATTGCACCAAAGAAAATAAAGCTTTTGATAAGTACAGATTTTTTATAGAAGGCGAACCAGAAGCGGTGTTAATGATAGAACTAAAAGCAGAAAACACTACAGCACTTAGCAAACAAATAGAACAAGCTTTAGAAATAATAAATAAGCAAGCAGCAATGTATGTTTGCCCTCAGTTAAAAGGGAATGAGATAAGCAAAGCTTGGTATTTAAGAAAAGCAGGATTGGGCTTATTGGCTAATATTCCGGGCGATAAAAAAGCAGTAGCGGTAATAGAAGATACCGCAGTACACATAGATGATTTAGCTAATTATATAGATGAATTTACCGCTATGATGGAAAAACATCATCAAAAAGCGGTGTATTATGCCCATGCAGGAGCAGGAGAACTGCATTTGCGACCTATTTTAAATTTAAAAGAGAGTAATGACATTGCTTTATTTAAAGAAATAGCGTGGGATACGGCTCGTTTAGTAAAAAAATATAAAGGCAGCCTTAGTGGAGAGCATGGAGATGGTCGTGTGCGAGCCAGTTTTTTGCCTTTTATGTTGGGCGAAAAAAATTATCAGTTACTTAAAGATATAAAACATACATGGGATGCTGATAATATATTTAATGCCGGAAAAATAATAGATGCTAAACCCATAGATGAAGATTTAAGATACGAAGCGGATAGAAAAGAGCCGAAATTAGCAACCTTGCTAAATTTTGATGCCGAAGGAGGAATTTTACGCTTAGCAGAAAAATGCAACGGTAGTGGCGATTGTAGAAAAACACATTTGAGTGGTGGTACTATGTGTCCAAGTTATATGGCTACAAAAAACGAAAAAGATACCACCAGAGCAAGAGCTAATACACTGCGAGAGTTTTTAACGCAAAATAATTCGGAACGGCAAAAGTGGAATAGCAAAGAAATAAAAGAAGCCTTAGATTTATGTTTGAGTTGCAAAGCCTGCAAAAGTGAATGCCCCAGCAATGTAGATATGGCTTTAATGAAAGCTGAATATACCTATCAGTACAACAAAATAAATGGCACGCCTTTTAGGTCAAAATTGTTTGGTAATGTTGAAAAACTAAGCAGATTGGGTAGTGTAGCTCCAAGTTTTACAAATTGGGTAAATGGCTTAAGTATTACCAAAAAAATAATGGGTTTAGCTCAAGAAAGAACAGCACCTAAAATTGCTAAGCAAACACTTCGCAAATGGATTTCTAATAATAGGGTAGTAGATAGCAGTTTTCAGAAAGCAGACAATAAACCTACTATATACCTATTTATAGATGAATTTACAAACTATAATGATGTAGAAATAGGCAAAAAAACAATTCTTCTGCTTCAAAAATTAGGATATATTATTAAAATAGCTCCCATATTTGACAGTGGCAGGGCATATTTATCAAAAGGAATGTTAGATGAAGCCAAAAAAATAGCTAATAAAAATGCAACAACTTTATTGCCATTAATTAATAAAGAAAACCCATTAATAGGCATAGAACCAAGTGCTATACTTTCATTTAGAGATGAATATGTAAGATTAGTTGACGATAAAAATTATAAAAATTCATCTGTAGCAAAGCACAGTTACACTATTGAAGAGTTTTTAGCTCAAGAAATTAAAAAAGGCAATAGTACTTCCGATTTTTTTACAGAAGAACATTTGCAAATAAAACTGCACGGACATTGCCATCAAAAAGCCATAAGTGAACAGAACTACACAAAGGAAATGCTTAGCTTGCCCCAAAATTATCATGTAGAAATACTACCGACAGGTTGCTGTGGTATGGCGGGTAGTTTCGGCTATGAAAAAGAGCATTATGAAGTTTCTATGAAAGTAGGTAATTTAGTGCTTTTTCCGGCAGTGAGGGCAATGGAGCAGAAGGAAGTTATTTGTGCACCGGGCACCAGCTGTAGGCATCAAATACACGATGGCACTCAGCGTACGGCTCTGCACCCTGTTGAAGTTTTATACAACGCACTTAAATAATTCCCCTTTGTGTGTCATTCCGACCGCAGGGAGGAATCTACCTTAATTTGAAGAAGAGTATAATCACATAATGTGAAACATTTTCCTACTTTACCTTTTCATGGTTAATAAAAATCAACACATTATAGTGTGCACATCCACACTCAAACTCTTTTCTTTCCAAACCTAACAGTTAATAACAAAACCTGATAGTAACTGTTAGGTTGTATAGCATGATAAACGGGGTTATAAAACGCTACACGGAAAGTCCCCCGTGGGGGATTTAGGGGGCTCTTTTGCGTTCTTAGCGTTCTTTGCGAGAAAAAGATTACTTCTTCGTTCCGTTTCACTGCACTCATCGCAATGACGTGTGCTTTCACCCGAAACCATAAAACGCTACACGGAAAGTCCCCCGTGGGGGATTTAGGGGGCTCTTTTGCGTCTTTGCGTCTTAGCGAGAAAACATCACACCCAAACTCTTTTCTTCCCAAACTGTCAGGTTATAGCAAGGTTGTAGCATACAATGCACTTACGTAAATAAAAAAAGCTCTGCAAGATGCAGAGCTTTTAAAGAATTTGTTAGATTGAATTTATCTTATAACTAAGCCAAATTGAGCAAAAGATTTTCCGTAGCCCACTTCAGCAAACATACCGATATTGCTTTTAGGATAAAAACGAACCCCTACTTGCGGTCCTGCATGAACACCACCAAAAACATCTCCCGTACTTGGAATAAATGCCGGTCCTGCACCTACGTTTACTCCTGCATAAATATCTAATTTGTCCGATTTAATATCGCTACTTACTTTATCATCTATTAATTGATAAAAGTGGAAATTAGCTTGAACTCCGAGCGGAACATATAAAGATGTAGTGCCTCTAAATCCTCCTGCGGTAATACCGGCATGAAAACCTAAGCCTACATAATCATGTATGCCCCATTCTCCTTGATACTGAGTAGTGAAATCGGCAAAATTCCACCAAGCAGTTCTGCCGGGTGCACTTATACGCCAATAGTTTTGACCACCCACACCTATTTGATGATACATATTGCCTTTTTCAAATCCTTTGGTTTGGGAAAACCCGAATGTTATGGTGCATACCACAACAACAATTAAAAATAGTTTTTTCATAATTTTTTATTTTTTGGTTAAATTAATACCGCAAAGTTCTGTAAAAAAACCGATATATTAAAATACCCAGTCAGTATTTCCGCTTGAAAATTTTTTCCTTGTTTCGGCTTTTTCCTTTTCTCTTTCTAATATTAATTTTGCAATGGAATTAGAAGCTTTTTCAGCACCATTTATTTCTAAGGCTTGCTTTACCTTTTTTTCGCTTACGTCTAACCGGTACAATACTAAAAGCAATTTTTCAAAATCAGTATCTATTAATTCTTGTACGTATTGTTCTACTAATTTTAGTAATTGCTCCTCATTTTTAACAGCTTCTGTTAAATCTGCCCTTAAGCTTAAAGTATTTTGTATTTGTTGTTTTAATATATCCACTTATTTCATTAATTTTGAGAAAAACTAATTAAATACTAAAGTTATGAAGAAAATTGGAATATTGTCTTTTGTGGTGCTTTTTATGGGCGGATTGTTTTTTCAATCTTGCGAAGAATTAAACAATTACCTTGGTGATGATACCGTGGCAGGATTAAAGCAAGCTCTTACTATAAGTACCGATACTACTGTGGCACAAGGTGGTGTAGAAAATGGATTTTACCAAAATTTGGCAATTAAAATATTATTTCCGCAAGAAGCTCAAGAAATTTTAGATTATGTAGATGCTTATCCTGTATTAGGGATGGCTTTAGATGGTTTAACAGAAAATTTTGTGCACCGCATGAACCAAGCTGCCGAAAAAGCAACCCCTTTAGCTAAAGATATTTTTGTAGAAACTATTACTAATATCACTTTTGATGATGCTTTAGGTATTTTAAACGGAGGCGATTATGCGGCTACTAATTTTTTAGAAAATAATGCTCGCCCGGCTTTGTACAATACCTTTAAACCTATAGTAGAAAGCAAAATAAGCGAAGTCGGAGCAGATAATATTTGGAGTCAAGTTACTACAAGCTATAATACGCTTAGCGGTCAGCAGGTAAATACCGATATAAATGACTACATAACTAACAAAGCTTTAGACGGAATTTTCTACTTAATAAGTCAAGAAGAAAAGAAAATTAGAGAAGACCCATTGCATAGGGTTACAGAATTATTACAAAAAGTTTTTGGGTAGAAAACACTATCCTTTTATAGTTTTTTCTTCAATTCCCAGTCCAAACAGAGCAAAATCATATTTAACGGGGTCTGTTTTATCTATTTTTTTAAGATTCTCGGTTAGTTCAAGCACCGCTTTAAAATCTGTGGGTTTTCTTTTAACCAATCCCAGTTTTTTAGCTTGTCTTTCCACATGAATATCTAAAGGACAGAGTAATTGGCTCGGCTTAATGTTTTTCCATAAGCCAAAGTCTATTCCTTTATCATCTTCTCTTACCATCCACCTTAAATACATATTTAGTCTTTTGCATGCCGATTTTCTGGCAGGAGTGGCTATGTGTTTTCTTGTTCTTGCAGGGAAAAAATCAAGTGAAGTAAAGTAGTTGTGAAAATGTATAAGTGCATTTTCCACAGTTTTTTCTTTTGTAGAAAAATTTATAGTAAAAGCGGTTTCTAAACTTTCATGTTTTTGATAATGCTGTTTTAAAAATGCAATGAAGTAGAGTAAATCTGTGGCGTTAAAAGTTCGGTGTTTAAAATTTAGAAAAGGTTTTAAATCTTCGTCTGAGTGGTTGATTATAAAATTGTAAGGATTGTTTTCAAAAAGTTCTACCAGTTTAAAACAATTGTTTATTATAGTTTTTCGTTGCCCCCAAGCTAAAGTGGCAGCAAATAAGCCCATAATTTCTATATCTTGTTTTTTACTAAATAAATGAGGTATCTGAATAGGGTCGTTATCTATAAAGTTAGGCTGATGATACCTATGGTAAGCATCATTTAATAAATCAATAGTTTTTTGAGGTATTTGCATGTTTAAATGTTATACCAATCTGGTTAATTCAAAATAGTCCAATTTTTTTGGTTTTCTAATGGTAAAATGCCGTTAGATGAATATATTTAGTACAATGAGGCGTAGCCGATATTGGACTATTATATATTCCTAAACGGTATTAGTCATGCAAAATTAGCATGGCTACATTAGTGTTTTCTGCCAGTTCTTTACTAAAACTTTTATGAAAAATTCTCTCAAAAAATGATTTATGTCGGTTTACACTAACTAAACAGTCTATATCGTTTCTTTTTATAAAATCTTTTATCTCATCTAAGCTATTTTCGTTTTTTATAGTAGCAATATGCAGATTGGGCAGTTTAAAATAGGCTCTTAGTTCATTAAGTACTTTTTCTTTTTGCTCGTCTTTTACATCATCATTTTCTACATTAAAAGGGTATAGTTTTGCAGAGGTTTGCTCAAGTATGGCTCTTAATGGACTAAGCACTTCTTTGTTTACATTTCCTCTATAATCTACGCCTAAAGCTATTTCTTTAAATCCTTTATGGTTAAAATTTTCAGGGATAACATACAAAGGCACTTTTAAATTTAATATTAAATCGGAAGTATTGCTACCTACCAAAAGTTCTTTAACAGCGGTCATTCCTTTAGCTCCCACTACCACTCTAACTTCATCGTCTTCTTCATCTATTAGAGTATTTACAGCTAATAAAACATCGCCAAAAAAGGCTTTAGTAGTTATTCTATCTGCTAAATCAGGGTAATTTTTAAATAGCTCGTCTTTATAGTTAGCTAAATCTTCCATAGATTGTTTGTGCAATATATCGGACAAAGAAACTATAGATGCGGCACTTGTTCTGGGCGTTTTATAAGTGTTTAGTATTATAAAATTTGCATTTTCGTATTTGTAAAAATTCAATGCCCAATTAATGGCATGTTTAGAATTAACTGAAAAATCGGTAGGAAGAATTACTGTTTTCATCTGTATTAAAATTATATAACAAAGTTACGAAATTTTAGGGGGAAAACTGTGGTTTAGTGTTTTATTTGGGTTAAGTTTTTTTGGCTACAGAGTTTACTTCTAACTCTTCAAATTCAAACTCCGGTTTTTCAATAAAAAGATTGCCTTCTATAGTTTCCAGTTTGTTAATTGTGGCTTTTATAGCGTGTTCAGATTCATCTATTCCTATCCAATTTCTACCATTTGTTTGAGCTGCTTTTAAAGTAGTACCAGAACCACAAAAACAGTCAAGTACAATACTTTTTTCATTTGAAGAAGTTCGGATAATTAAATCTAATAAATCGGCATTTTTTTCAGTTGGATACGTTGGATATTGTGGGTCTTTATATTCCCAAATATCTTGAACTCTTTTTCCTTCTCTTTCGTCTGCAAAAATTATTTTTCTTGGATTTCCCGTTGATGACCACTCTATTAAACTCTCTTTATCCCATCGCTCTAATGTTTCTACGTCTGTTCTCCAATGTCTTCCTTTTGGCGGTAAAATACCTTTAAAAGGCTGATTTGATTTGCCGGTTTCAGTTTCACCCGGTGCGTGAATAGGAACAGTTGTATATCTTCTTCCTTGTTTATTTGTTTTTGGGAATAGCTTTTCTAAATCTTTCTCGGTATATTTTTCTCTTGGCTCATTCCAAATTGGGGTGCTTGATTTTGTATAAAAAAGAATTAAATCTTTTACATTTCCGTAACCAATTCTATTGAAATTTTTTGGATTGCATTTTACTCTTGTAATATCATTTCTAAAATTTTCTATACCAAAAACTTCGTCCATTACTACTTTTACATAGTGACCAATTTTATAATCTATATGTAAATAAATAGAACCTTGTTCAGATAGTAATTCTTTTAGCAAAATAAGTCGCTTTTTTATGAAATCTAAAAAATCATCTCCGATTAATTTATCGGAATATGCTATATCGCCATTTTTTGAGTTACTAATTGTAGAAGCTCTTCCGTCTGTAATAGTAAAGTTGCCTCCCGTAGCAAAAGGTGGGTCAATATAAACTAAATCTATCTTACCTTTTAAATCTCTCTCATTCAGCAAGTAATTTAGCCCTTCAATATTATCGGATTTTATAAGTAAGTTCTTCATAAACTATATTTGATAGAGAAATTCTCTTAAAACAAGAGCACTCATTATATTGTAATCTTTATAAGTTTCGGTAATTTTAGTATAATAAGGGCTTTTTTCTTTTAACCAAGGAATTCCATCAATAATACCTATAGCTATCGCATTATTAATTTCATTTGTAATAGTAGTAATAACATCTGTAAATGCAGTTCCTTGATTACCTCCTACAGCACTAATAAATTTAGTTTCAGCAATAACATATTTACCATTAAATCTTCCAACAAAATCTAAACCTTTATTCTTGGTATAACCAAAATTTTCTCTTGCAAACTTTGTTAATAATTTACCTCCTCCTTTTAGTATAGCATTATCTTTTGAGTCAATAAATTTTGATAATTCAATTGGTTTAACTCCAAGTACTCCTTTATTTAACCAATCTGAAAATTTTCCTCCCATTTGAGTGTTAGTTTCTTTCGGCTCTGTACATTTCTCATATAATTTTGAAAGTCCTATTTGATATATATTTCCCGCTAAACGATTAATAGTTTGAGGGTTTCTATCAATGCTATTGCTATCCATTCTTAAAAATGAAACATAGCTATCCTTAACAGGAAACCTTTCAAGCAAAAGCAAATTTTTTATTAGCTCTTTGTTGTTTTGTTCATTAAAAGATTTTTCAATTTTTTGCCAAATCTTTTTATCTACATTTCTTATTCCATTAGGAATTGTTGGATAAACTTGAAACAAATCGTCCAAATAAGACCTTTGATTTGCATATTCAATACTTAATTTAGTCCATTTATTCATTTTACAAAAATAACAATTATTAGGAATTGGTTTTTTATGGGACATAATATTCAGTTGAAACCAATAGACCAGCATATTTTTTTTTACCCCAAATACTTAGCTACTATAGGCATTCTTCTTCCCATGCCAAAAGATTTGGTGCTAATACGCAACACCGGAGCCATTTGATGACGTTTCCATTCACTCATGTTTACCAACTTTAGCACTCGGTTTACTAATTTTTCATCGTAACCCATTGCTATTATCTCTTTTGGTCCCTGCTGTTTTTCTATATATTGGTACAATACCGCATCTAATAAATCATAATCGGGTAAGCTATCGCTGTCTTTTTGGTCTGGTCGCAGCTCTGCCGAAGGAGCTTTTGTTATAATATTTTTAGGTATTATTTCTTTATTTCTATTAATGTATTCAGCAAGTTCATAAACTAAATTTTTATATAAATCACCTATTACAGAAAGTCCGCCACACATATCGCCATATAGCGTGCCATAGCCCACAGCCGCTTCACTTTTATTAGTGGTGTTAAGCAATATATATCCCAATTTATTAGACATTGCCATTAGCGTTAAACCCCTTAACCGTGCTTGTATATTTTCTTCTGTTACATCTGCTTCCTTTCCTTCAAAATGCGGATTTAGGTTTTTCTCCACTTCGTAATACATATCTTTTATAGGTATTATTTTATATGGCGAATTTAAGTTTTTTACCATTTGCAAAGAATCATCTACCGAGTGGTTGCTACTATACTGCGAAGGCATTAAAACAGAAAGTACATTTTCGTTGCCTAAAGCTTCTACGGTAAGAGCTAAAACCAAAGCCGAATCTATACCTCCCGATAAACCTAAAACGGCTTTTTTAAAACCTAATTTTTGAAAATAATTTTTAATTCCAGAAACTAAAGCCTTATGAATACGCTCTATTTTTGAAGTGTTTTGCTCTTGTATAGGCAGTTTATTTATTTCTGCCACATCAACTATTTCTATACTTTCTTCAAAATAATTTAACTCTTTTACTATTTCTCCTTTGCTATTGCTGACCAGAGAACCTCCATCAAAAATTAATTCGGTTTGAGCACCCACATGGTTTACATATATTAATGGAATACCGTAGCGTTTTGAGTTGGCTTTAACTATATTTTTTCTGCTTTCTGCCTGTGTATAGCTAAATGGAGATGCCGATAAATTTAGGATTAAATCTGCTTTTTGCTGTATCAAAATGTCCATAGGACAAATGGTATATAATGGGTTTTCATTAGCTATATTCCATATATCTTCACAGATGGTTAAAGCTATTTTTTTTCCTTTAAATTCTACAACGCTAAACTCTTTTGCCGGTTCAAAATATCGGTATTCATCAAATACGTCATAAGTAGGCAGTAGTGCTTTGTGTGCCACATACTGCACTTCATTTTTATAAATAAAATAAGCTGCATTAAATAAATCTTTGCCTTCAATATTTGGGTTAACAGCGGGAGCACCTACTACTACGGCAATTTCGTTAGTTAAAGATTTTATTTTGTCTATTACTTCATTGCTTCTATTTATAAAATCACTAAATTCTAAAAAATCTCTTGGAGGATAGCCCGTAATAGAAAGTTCGCCAAATAAAATTAGTTCAGCACCTTTGGTTTGAGCTTCTATAATAGCGTTTTTAATTTTAATAAAATTTTTATCAAAATCTCCAATTATATAATTAAGCTGTGCTAATGCAATTTTCATAAATTATGCGTTCTTTAGTGTTATATATGAGTTAGCTTGTGCCGTTGCAGTAAGTACCACATCGTTTAAATTTACATGCTTTGGAGTGGTGGCAGCATAATATATTACATCGGCTACATCTTCGGCATACAGTGGTGTAAAACCTTTGTAAACATCATCTGCTTTGCTTTTATCGCCCTTAAAGCGTACTGTAGAAAACTCAGTATCTACCATGCCCGGAGCTATTGAGGTAACTTTTATCTCGTAAGGCAATAAATCTATTCTCATTCCTTTAGTTAAGGCATCTACTGCGTGCTTAGTGGCACAATACACATGCCCTCCGGGATATACTTCTTTGGCGGCAGTGCTACTTAAATTTATAATGTGCCCGCCTCCGTTTTTCTTCATTAATTCTACTATTGGTTTAGTAATATATAGCAAACCTTTAACATTGGTATCTATCATGGTTTCAAAATCTGAAATATCAGCATTGTCAAAAGTTTCTTTACCTAATGCTAAGCCTGCGTTATTTACTAAAACATCTATTTTTTGCCATTTTCCTTTTAACGATTTTACAGCTTGATTAACCGCTTCTTTATTTTGAATATCAAAAGATAAAACCAAGACTTCAACATTGTATTTTGCCTCAATTTCTTGTTTTAGCTGGTCTAATTTTTCTTTTCTTCTTCCGGTAATAATAAGTTGATGCCCATTTTTAGCAAAGTGTAAAGCTGTAGCTTTCCCTATTCCCGAAGTGGCACCCGTAATACATACTATCATTTTTCGTATTTTTTGTAAAGGTAATTATTAGAATTGAGATGAGAGAATTTGGCATTGATACCGCTTAAGAATATATAATAGTTTAATGTTGACTTTTCATTTTAGTAATGAATATATTATATACTGTAAATTAAATAAATATATTGTTGTTCTGTTAATATCTAATATCTTAATTATCAATACTATTTATCAACTTCTCCAGCATTTCAATAGCCGCCACCGGAATTTTTGTACCCGGTCCAAATACAAAACTCACTCCTGCATCATACAAAAACTGATAATCTTGCTGAGGAATTACTCCTCCTGCTATTACCATAATATCTGCTCTATCTAATTTTTTAAGCTCTGCTATTACTTGTGGTATTAAAGTCTTATGTCCGTTAGCCAAACTGCTAATTCCTAACACATGCACATCATTTTCAGCAGCTTGCCGTGCCACTTCTTTAGGTGTTTGAAACAATGGTCCTATATCTACATCAAAACCAATGTCGGCATAGCCTGTGGCTACCACTTTAGCTCCGCGGTCGTGTCCGTCTTGTCCCATTTTTGCCACCAATATTCTAGGTCGTCTGCCTTCTTTTTCGGCAAATTTATCAGATAGCTGGCGTGCTTTTTCAAAATTTTTATCTTTTTCCATTTTACTAGAATATACTCCCGAAATACTATTAATTACAGCTTTGTACCTACCAAAAACATTTTCTAAAGCTAAGGAAATTTCTCCTAACGTAGCTCTTTTTTCTGTTGCATCTACAGCTAAATCCAATAAATTTCCAGTATCATTTTTAGCAGCTTTTTCTAATTTTAATAGTGCTTCTTTTACCTCATTATCATTTCGTTCTTGCTTAATTTTGTTTAAGCGATTTATTTGAGATTTTCTAACTTCATTATTGTCTATTTCCAGTATCTCAAAGTTTTGTTTTTCGTCAGTTAAATAGTTATTTACGCCTACTATAGTTTCTTTTCCGCTATCTATCCCTGCTTGTTTTTTAGCAGATGCTTCTTCTATTCTCATTTTGGGCAAGCCACTTTCTATAGCTTTGCTCATTCCGCCCAGTTCTTCTACTTCTTGTATTAATTCCCACGCATCTTCAATTAATTTTTCGGTTAATTCTTCTACGTAAGTAGCTCCACCCCATGGGTCAACAGCTTTAGTAATTTCCGTTTCTTGTTGAATATATTTTTGTGTATTTCTCGCTATTCTTGCCGAAAAATCGGTGGGCAAAGCTATAGCTTCATCAAAAGAATTGGTGTGAAGAGATTGCGTTCCTCCAAAAACAGCACTTAGTGCTTCAATGGTTGTTCGTGCCACATTATTATAAGCATCTTGCTCGGTTAAACTATACCCCGAAGTTTGACAATGCGTACGCAAAGCCATTGATTTTTCATTTTTAGGATTGAATTGCTTTACAATTTTTGCCCACAAAACTCTTGCCGCACGCATTTTAGCTATTTCCTTAAAATGATTCATTCCTATTGCCCAAAAGAAAGATAAACGCGGAGCAAAATCATCTATATTTAAGCCGGCTTCAATGCCCGTTTTTAAGTATTCTAAACCATCTGCTAAGGTATAAGCCAGCTCAATTTCTGGCGTAGCTCCAGCTTCTTGCATGTGGTAGCCACTTATAGAAATAGAATTAAATTTAGGCATATTTTGAGCTGTATATTTAAAAATATCGCCAATAATTCTCATGCTATGTTTAGGTGGATATATATAGGTATTTCGTACCATAAACTCTTTTAAAATATCGTTTTGAATAGTGCCCGATAGTTTTTCTAAATCTACACCTTGTTCTTTGGCGGCTACAATGTAAAACGCCATAATAGGTAGCACCGCACCATTCATGGTCATAGAAACCGACATTTTGTCTAAAGGAATACCGTCAAACAGTATTTTCATGTCTTCAACAGAATCTATGGCAACGCCTGCCATACCTACATCACCTTGCACACGCTCATGGTCGCTATCATAACCACGATGTGTGGCTAAATCAAAAGCTACGGATAAACCTTTTTGCCCTGCGGCTAAATTTCTTCTATAAAAAGCATTGCTTTCTTCTGCTGTTGAAAATCCAGCGTATTGTCTAATGGTCCAAGGGCGTATAGCGTACATGGTACTATAAGGACCTCTTAAATAAGGAGGAATGCCTGCGGCAAACTCATTCAATTGTTGACTCATACACTACAAAGTTAATGATTTTGGAGAATTAGTGCGTTAGTTGATTAGCTAATGGTATGTGCAAGTGTCAAATTCTATATTGAAAAACCAACCAAAGACTAACGACTACTAACGAATATCTGATTGCTCTCGCAAAGACACTAAGAAAAAAATTAATAATAGAGTAGAATGTTTCTAATAATCAATGACAACCGTGTTATCAAATGAAACCCAATATAAAACCTTAATTTTCTCATAATTTCCGTCTGATTTATAAATCTCAAATCCTACACCATATTTATCTTTTGTTTTTAAAATCATAACTATTTTGTCAGAACTTATTCTATTACTCTCTATAAAAAGTAAAGTAGAATCTTTATATAATGTTATAACATCTTTAACCAGCGTATCAATTACTTTGTTTTTCTCTAATAAATCACGAAAACTAATTGGCTTCAAGTTTTCATCATATAATTCACTATTTGCATTTTTACTATTATCCATTATCAATGCTCTAATAAAATTATCTTTTAATGAATAATCTAAGTTGATGGTATCAAATTTCATCTTTTCCTGAGAATATAAGGTGTTTCTTAAAATCAAAAGGAGAATAAGTATGGGTAATATTTTAATCATCATCTTCTACGTTGTTAAATATAAAGTTACATTTAATATTCAACAAGTCAATAATAAATAAACTTGACAACTCTCTGCCTATAGCAAAGACACTAAGAAAAAAATTAATAATAGAGTAGAATGTTTCAAACAACAAAAGACTATAGAATACCAACTACCTCAAAATGCCTGCAAAGCTACCAACTTGTTGTACAAGCCATTTTTAGCCATTAAGCCAATGTGGTTTCCTTTTTCTACTATTTTTCCGTTTTCCATTACTACTATTTCATCGGCAAACTGAATGGTAGAAAGTCGGTGGGCAATAACTAAAGAAGTTCTATTTCTCATGAGTTTGTTTAAAGCTTCTTGTACCAGTTTTTCCGATTCGGAATCTAAGGCAGATGTAGCTTCGTCTAAAATTAAAATAGGTGGATTTTTAAGTACAGCACGAGCTATGGTTAATCTTTGCCTTTGCCCACCACTTAGGTTCATACCTCTATCGCCTATAAAAGTGTCGTAGCCTTTAGGCATTGCCATTATAAAATCATGAGCATTGGCAATTTTTGCCGACTGAATAATATCTTCCTCCGTAGCATCAAAACCAAAAGAAATATTGTTTCTAATGGTATCGTTAAACAAAATAGCTTCTTGACTAACTACGCCCATCAAACTTCTTAAATCTTCTTTTTTATATTCTTTTATGTCAATTCCGTCTATTTTTATACTTCCTTCTAATACATCATAAAAGCGAGGCAATAAATCTACTAAAGTAGTTTTTCCTGCTCCTGAAGGACCTACAAAAGCTACTAAATCGCCTTTTTTTACTACTAAATCTATATTGTTTAAAATAGCATTATCATCATAGTTTTGATAAGAGAAACTTACATTTTTGTATTCTATATTATGATTAAAACTTTTTATTTCTTTAGGAGCTTTAGCTTCGGGTATTTCATCATCGCTTAGTAAAATTTTGTCTATGCGTTGCATGGCTCCCAGTCCTTTTTGTAAGGTATAAAATGCTCCCGAAAAACTTTTTGCCGGAGCAATTAATGAAGCAAACATTAAAAGATAAACCACAAAAACAGAGTCTTTTATATCGCCAGATAGTACTTCGTTTCCACCAAACCATATAATAGATGAAAAAACGGCAATAGATAAAAACTCCGTAAGCGGAGAAGATAAAAATCTTTTACGCAGCACTTTGTTCATCAAATTAAAAAAGCTTTCGTTTTCTTCTTTAAACTGCTTTTTGCGATAATTTTCGGCAGTAAAGGCTTTAACTATTCTAATGCCGCTTATAGTTTCATCAAAAAGAGAGGCTAAAAAACCTAATTTCTTTTGCCCTTCAAAAGAGGGTTTTTTTAAGGATTTGCCCAAAGCACCAATTAAAAATGCAATTATTAGTATCAAAATAAATACAAAAAGTGTAAGCTGATAACTAATGGCAAAAAGTATAGCAAGACTTATAATAATAGTTAGCGGTTCTTTTACTAAAACTTCTAAAATGTTAAGTACTCCGTGTTCTACTTCTACTACATCGGCAGTTAGCGAGCTCACTAAATCTCCTTTTTTATGCTTGTTGTAATAAGACAAAGGCAACTGCAATACTTTTTCATTGAGTTCATTTCTAATATCTCTTACTACGCCATTTCTTATGGGAGCTAAAAAATATTGAGCTAAAAATCGGAATAGGTTTTTAAGTAAAAACACTAAAGTAGTTAGAATGGCAAGAAATATTAACCCAGCTTCTTTACTATCGTATTTACTTATTTGCGAAGTAACTAAATAATTTAAAAAATCTTTTAGAAAATCAATATTTAAACCAAAAGCGGGCATGGTGGTAACGCCTCTTTCGGGATGAAAAATAATATCTAAAAAGGGCATAACTACTGTTAGCGAAAAAACACCCAAAACAACATAAATTATGTTGAAAATAATATTTAGGGCAATTTCTCCTTTATAATTTTTAAGATATTTATTAAATGCCGTTAATTCTTTCATTATTGGTGCAAAGATAGGCAATTAGTTAATTTGAAAATACGTATGCCTTTTAGCTTGTATAAAGATACACGTATAAACTGTATAAAAAAGTGCTACAACAATGATGCTCTTTATATAAATAATACCAATTGTATATTTTTAATGAGTACAAAAAGGGCAACTATTACGTTGCCCTAAGTACATTAAAACTACTGTTTAAAATTTTTATTTACTTTTTCTTTGGCTTAAAATCTGCTCTGCTCCTTGTATCCATTTTTCAGGACCACCAGCCACATACCCCGTTTTGCCTATAGCTTCTATATTGTATTGCTTAGTATCTTTGTTAAAGTTTAAATCAAATATCCAAATAGTAGGATACCCGGATACTCTAAATGCTTGCTGCAATGATGAATTTTGAGCCTTTAAATCTTCCGGCAATGGCGTTCTTCTTGGAAAATCTAACTCTAATAATATTACATTTTCTTTAGCCCATTTTTTAAATTCATCTGTATTAAATACTTCCTTTTTTAGTCTTATACACCAGCCACACCAATCGCTTCCTGTAAAATTAGCCAATATAGGTTTGCCTGTTTTTTTAGATTCTTTTTGTGCATCTTCTACATATTTATACCAATCGCCATTCATTCTGTCATTATCAGAAGGCATTATTGCTTTTTCTTTCTTCTCTGCATGTTTAGTATTGTTTCCTGCTTTTAAATTTCCTGCTAAAAACAAACAAGCTACAACTAACAATAGGGTGCTAAAATTCTTCATTTATCTTCGTTTTCTATTCTTTATTCAATTACTATACCAATATTTGGCACTCAACGCGTGAAATTATATTTTTTTCTTTAATTCTTCAACTATTGTATATACTGCCGGGCAAATTTCAACATTCTTAACAGTTATTCCTAAATGGCGGTGCATTTTGTTGTCATCGGTATGTGGATATTCTCTGCATGCCTTAGGGCGAACTTCATAAATGCCACAATAATTATCATCGGCTAAAAAAGGGCAAGGCAAAGTATTTAACACATAATCTTGGTCTTCATCTATATGCAAATATGACGAAACAAATTGACCGGGTTTCATTTTTAAATGAGTGGATATGCGTTCTATGTCTTTTTGTGTAAAAAGAGGACCTGTGGTTTTACAGCAGTTGGCACATTTTAAACAGTCAGTACAAGCAAAAACTTCTTCATGAGCCTCATTAAACAAAGTATCCAATTCGCCATTTTTGAGTGTTTTTAGTTTGCTAAAAAACTTTTTATTCTCTTTCTTTTTGGCTTTGGCTTCTTGTTTAAATTTATCAAAATCTTCAGGAATTACCATTGTATGTTTTTTCTGTTTTGCTTTTTTTCGGCATTAACACGTTTTAGTTTAAGCCGTTTTTCTTTTACTTCTTTGGGTGCTATGGTTTTCTTTCTTTTCTTTTTGATTTTTAAACTTTCTGTAATTAAAGTACGCATTTTAGCAAAAGCTAACTCCTTATTTTTAGCTTGCGACCTTGTTTCTTGTACATTTATACTCACATAACCTTCATTATTTATTCTATTAGAAAGTCTGCTTAGCAATAATTTTTTCTGTTCCAAACTTATAAAATTTGAAGTTTCAATATGCCATTGCACCACTACTTTAGTAGAAACTTTATTAACGTGCTGTCCGCCTGCTCCACCGCTTCGTGCAGTTTTAATAGTGTATTCTTTTTCTATGTCTTCAAAATTTATCATCTTGCGTGGGTAAAAATACAGAATATGTGGCAAAACATAAAAGTAGTAGAGTTGGCAAGCGTATTAGCAGGACCTTTGGTGGGTAGTTTTTTTGCTGAACTGGGAGCAAAAGTTGTTAAAGTAGAAAACAAAAATACTAATGGAGATATAACCAGGCAATGGAAATTAAAAACAGAAAATGCCAACATTAATTTTTCATCTTATTATGCTTCGTGCAATTATGGCAAAGAAATATTTATGCTGGATTTAAAAGATGAATTGAATTATAATAAAATAGTAGCTTTAATTAAAGATGCAGATATTGTTATCCAAAATTTTAAAGCCGGAGATGCCGAAAAACTACACTTAGATGCCGATACTTTATTGCAAATAAATCCTAAATTGATAGTAGGCGTTATTTCCGGTTTTGGAAAAGACGATAAACGCTTAGCTTATGATGTGGTGCTGCAAGCCGAAACGGGCTTTATGTTTATGAACGGAGAACCCAATAGCCGACCATTAAAAATGCCCGTGGCAATGATAGATGTGCTGGCTGCTCATCATTTAAAACAAGCTATTTTGGTAGCACTTTATGAAAGAAATTTTACTAAAAAAGGGCAGTGTGTGTCTGTTTCTTTGTTTGATGCCGCTTTGGCGGCTTTAGTAAATCAAGGTAGTGGATATTTAATGGAAAAACATATACCGCAAGCCATGGGTTCTAAACACCCAAACATTGCTCCTTATGGCGATATGTTTTTAACTAAAGACAATAAATACATTGTGTTGGCAGTAGGTAGCAATCAGCAGTTTGCTTTGCTTTGCAAAATTTTAGAATTAGATAATTTAGCAAAAGATGAAAAATTTAGTACAAACCAGCAACGCTTATTTAATAGGAATGAACTGTGTATTCTATTAGAAAAAGCTTTTTTAAGAAAAAATGCAAAAGATTTAATGCAGCTGTTTTTAGTACAAAAAATACCTGCCGGATTGGTTAAAAACCTACAAGAAGTTTTTGAAGAAGAAAAGGCACAACTTATGGTTCAAGAATTTGAAATAGATGGTTTTAAAGGTAAAAGAGTTAGAACATTATTAAAATGAAATTTTATTGGGAATAAAATGTTTAAAAAAAAATAAAGCAGGAACTAAATTTTAGTAGTAAAAGTTATATTATTGCAATTAATTAATAATAGAAAAACCTAACGAAATGGCATTAGAATTTAAAGATGATAGTTTTAAAGAAGACGTATTAGATAACAAAGGCTTAACCTTAGTTGATTTTTGGGCAGAGTGGTGTGGTCCTTGTATAGCTTTAGGCCCCACAGTGGAGGCTTTAGCTAACGATTATGAAGGCAAAGTAAAAGTGGGCAAATTAAATGTTGACCATAACCCGGGCGTAGCTACAGATTTTGGCATTAGAAACATTCCTACTATTTTATTATTAAAAGACGGAGAAGTGGTAGAACGTTTTGTGGGCGTGCAACCTAAAAAAGCTTTTACAGAAGCAATAGATAAACACTTATAATATATTTATAGAAATTAGTATTCTTAAAGCCGTTGCAATTTTTTGTGATGGCTTTTTGTTTTTTACATATAATGTATCTACTAAGGAAGATTTTATAGGAATAATTGAGTAAAATGTTGTTTAGTAGCCGTAATCTGTTAGCATTACTACAAATTGGCACTAATTTTGACTAACTTTAGCCGTCAATTATTTTTTAACTCAAAAAAACATCTAAAAAAATGGCAGGAATATTAGACTTATTAAACTCTCCAATAGGACAATCAATACTTCAAGGCGTTAGCCAAGAAACTAATCAATCGCAAGATAAAACATCATCAGTGCTAAACATGGCTTTGCCGGTACTTTTAAGTGCTATGAAAAAAAATGCTTCTACTCCGCAAGGAGCGGAAAGCTTGCTTAACGCCCTTAGCGATAACAGACACAATGGCGATATATTAAGCAACTTAAGCGGTTTATTTCAAGGCGGTGTTAACCAAAATGTAACCAGCGATGGAGCAGGAATATTAAAACATATTTTAGGTGCTCAAGAAAATCAAGTAGCCAGTGCATTATCTCAAAAATCGGGTGTAGATGCTCAATCTGTTACTAAAATTTTACAAATAGCAGCTCCAATATTATTAGGTTATTTAGGTCAGCAAAAACGTCAAAACAATGTAAGCTCTCAAAGCGGCATAGAAAGTTTAATAGGCGGATTAATTGGTGGGGGTCAAACTACTAATCAAAACGACTTATTAAGCACTCTATTAGATAGAGATGGCGATGGCAATATTATAGATGATGTAGCCGGCATGTTAGGCGGTTTATTCGGAAAAAAATAAAAAATTAATATAAGCAAAGTATATTTTTTGTAGAAATTATTGAAATACAAGAAAAATTAGTACCTTTGCAGAGAATTAAAAGGAAAGAGGGGGCGTTTGTCCCCTCTTTTTATTGACATATAATGGAAGAATTGAAGAGAAAAATTGAGGAAATAATCCAACCCAAAATAGCGGAAATGGATTTATTTTTGGTAGAGGTGGTAATAGGCTCAAACTTTAAAATTCAGGTTTTTGTAGATGGTACGCCTTCAATAACTATAGAGCAATGTACTAAATTAAGTCGCTTTATAGAAAGCTATTTAGATGAAGCAGCAGATGTGCCGGAAAAATATACTTTAGAGGTTTCATCGCCAGGTATGAGTAATCCATTTAAAGTGCATCAACAGTACCAAAAAAGAATAGGTAGCACTTTAAAACTAACCTTAAATGACGGAAGTGAGCTGGCTATAATACTTAAAGAAGTAGAAGATGATAAAATAACAGGGCTAAAAACCCAAATACAGCCTGCTAAAAGCAAGCGACCTGTAAAAAAGATAAAAGAAGAAGATTTAGAAAGCATAACAATAGAATTAAATAACATAAAAAAAGCATTATTACATTTTAACTTTTAAAAAATGAATAGTATTGAATTAATTGACTCGTTTGCCGAGTTTAAAGACTTTAAAAACATTGATCGTCCTACAATGATGAAAGTATTAGAGGACGTATTTAAAACCTTATTGCGTAAAAAATACGGTAGTGCCGATAATTTTGACATTATTGTAAATACCGATAAAGGCGATTTGGAAATTTGGCGAACCCGTGAAATAGTAGATGACGGAGCAGTAGAAGATGATTTAACTCAAATTTCTATTACCGAAGCAAGAGAAGTAGATGAAGACTACGAAGTAGGCGAAGACTGCTATGAGCAAGTAAAAATAGTAGATTTTGGTAGAAGAGCCGTTTCAGCTGCACGCCAAACGCTTATTTCAAGAATATTAGAACTTGAAAAAAACGAAGTTTACAAAAAATACAAAGACAGAGTTGGAGATATAATTACTGCGGAAGTTTATCAAGTTTGGAAAAAAGAAATACTATTAGTTGATGATGAAGGAAACGAATTAATACTACCAAAAAGTCAGCAAATAAGAAGAGATTTCTTTAAAAAAGGCGAAACCGTAAAAGCTGTTATTTTAAAAGTAGAATTAAAAAACAACAATCCTTTTGTTATACTTTCAAGAACAGATAGTGCTTTCTTAGCAAAACTATTAGAACTTGAAGTGCCGGAAATTTACGATGGTTTAATCACCATTAAAAAAATAGTACGTGAGCCGGGAGAAAAAGCAAAAGTAGCCGTAGAATCTTATGATGACAGAATAGACCCTGTAGGAGCATGTGTGGGAATGAAAGGGCAAAGAATACACGGAATAGTTAGAGAATTAAGAAATGAGAATATTGACATTTTAAACTATACCGACAATCTAAGATTAATGGCACAGCGAGCCTTATCGCCAGCCAAAATAGAAAGCATGGAAATAAACGAAGAGAAAAAATCTATTTCTGTTTATTTAAAGCCAGACCAAGTTTCTTTAGCCATAGGCAAAAGAGGAATGAACATAAAATTAGCCAGCAGAATGGTGGGCTACAACATAGAAGTATATAGAGATACAGACGAAGAAGAAGTAGATATAGATATAGAAGAATTTTCTGATGAAATAGAACCTTGGATAATAGACATATTAAAAGGCATAGGTTGCGATACCGCAAAAAGTGTTTTAGCCTTATCTAAAAGTGAAGTAGCCAGAAGAACAGATTTAGAAGATGAAACTGTAGAAGAAGTATTCAATATCTTAAAAGCAGAGTTTGATGACGATGAGATGGAAGAAGATGAGGACGATATGGATGAAGATGAAAACTAAAAAGTAGTTTATCTAACAATCCTAAAACAAATAAAAAAACAATTAAAAAACATAAAATAATTTATGTCAGATTTTAAACCAGTAAGATTAATAGCAGCAGCTAAAACCTTAAACGTAGGTACAAACACTATAGTAGAATTTCTTGAAAAGAAAGGCTTTAGTGTAGAAAACAAGCCTACCACTAAGCTTGATGAGCAAATGTATAACCATTTGCTTAAAGAGTTTGGCGATGCCAAAATGTTAAAAGAATCTGCTGACAAAGTACAGCTGGGCAATAAAAATAAAAACGTAAAGCTTGAGCTTACTGAAGACGGAAAAACTAAAAAAGTAGAGGAAGAAATTATCCGAGCTGAAAAGCCTACTATTTCGGGACCTAAAGTAGTAGGAAACGTAGATTTAGACAAAAAGAAAAAAGAAGTAGAAGAGCCTAAAAAAGAGCCGGAAACTGTAGCAGTAGAAGAAAAAGTGGGAAAACCGAAAACTATTGCTAAAGAGGAAGTAATAAGAGCTAAAAAACCCGAATTAGAAGGGCCAAAAGTAGTAGGAAATATTGCAGATGTAAAAGCTAAACAAGAAGCGGAACACAAAGCTAAAGTAGTAGCTAAAAAAGCACAAGAAGAAGAGGAAAGAAAGGCAGCCAAAGCAAAAGAAGAGAAAGAAAAAGAAGCCGAAAACTTTATAGAAACCAAAAAAGTAGAATTAAAAGGAACAAAAGTTTTAGGTAAAATAGAACTTAAAGAAGAAACGCCTAACAAAGAAAAACGCAAGCGTAAAAGAATAAAGAAAAACGCTAAAGTAAATCCGGGTAGAAAAGACAACTTTAAGAAAAAAGAGAAAAAACAAGAAGAAACCGTTGTAAGCGAAAAAGAAATAGAAGAAAAATTAAAAGCTACAATGGCAAAACTTCAAGCGGCTACCGCTGGAAAAAGCAATAGACAAAAGCTTAGAAGACAGAAACGTCAAAACATACAAGAAGCCGAAGAAGCTAAACAAGAAGCACTTAGCGAACAAGACAAAAAACTTAAAGTAACAGAGTTTATTACCGTTAGTGATATAGCCACCATGCTGGGTGTTAAACCTACCGAAATTATAACTAAGTGTTTTACCTTAGGTGTGATGGTTTCTATAAACCAAAGGTTAGATGCAGAAATTATAGAATTAATAGCAGACGAATATGGTTATGAAATAGAATTTATATCTGCTTCAGATACCGAAGATTTTGAAGAAGAAGAAGATGCAGAGGAAGATTTAGTTTCAAGAGCACCTGTTGTTACTATCATGGGGCACGTTGACCATGGTAAAACATCATTATTAGACTACATACGTAAAGCCAATGTAGTAGATAAAGAAGCAGGAGGAATAACCCAGCACATTGGTGCTTATGAGGTAAATACAGGCAAAGGAAGTATAACTTTTTTAGATACTCCGGGACACGAAGCCTTTACCGCCATGCGTGCCAGAGGTGCTAAACTTACAGACGTAGCCGTAATAGTAATAGCCGCAGACGATAGTATAATGCCTCAAACTAAAGAAGCTATAAGCCATGCCCAATCGGCAGGCGTACCTATGATTTTTGCTATAAACAAAATAGATAAACCCGGTGCTAATCCGGATAATGTAAAATCTCAATTAGCACAAATGAACTTAAACGTAGAAGAATGGGGTGGAACATATCAATCGCAAGATTTATCGGCTAAAAAAGGTACTAATGTAGATGAACTGCTTGAAAAAATATTATTACAAGCTGAAATGTTAGAACTAACAGCTAACCCAAACAAAGAAGCTATTGGAGCCGTAATAGAAGCTTCGTTAGACAAAGGAAGAGGTTATGTGGCAACACTTTTAGTAGAAGGTGGAACATTAAAAATTGGAGATTTTGTAGTAGCAGGCTCAAGTTCCGGAAAAGTAAAAGCTATGTTTAACCATTTAGGCGAAAAAGTAAGCTCAGTAGGTCCGGCTCAACCGGTACAAATTTTAGGTTTAGATGGAGCTCCGGCAGCAGGAGAACGCTTTAAAGTATTCAAATCTGAACAAGATGGAAAAGCCATGGCAGCAAAACGTAGCCAGTTAGAAAGAGAGCATGGTGTAAGAACTCAAAAACACATTACTTTAGATGAAATAGGCAGACGTTTAGCTTTAGGAACATTTAAAGAACTTAACATCATTATAAAAGGAGATGTGGACGGTTCTATTGAAGCACTTTCCGATTCATTACAAAAATTATCTACCGATGAAATTCAAGTAAACATACTGCACAAAGGTGTAGGTGCTATTACGGAATCGGATATTATGTTAGCTTCTGCTTCAGATGCCATAGTTATAGGTTTCCAAGTGCGACCTACAAACCAAGCACGTATTTTAGCAGAAAATGAAGGCGTAGAAATAAGATTATACTCTGTAATATACAAAGCCATAGAAGAAATAACAGCAGCTATGGAAGGTATGTTAGAGCCAACTATAGAAGAGCAAATAACCGGAAACTTAGAAGTGTTAGAAACTTTTAAAATAACCAAAGTAGGTACTGTGGCAGGTTGTATAGTTAGAGATGGAAAAATTAAACGCGATTCTAAAGTGCGTGTTATTAGAGACGGAATTGTTCTATATTCTGGAGCATTAGAATCTTTAAAACGATTTAAAGACGATGTAAAAGATGTAGTATCTGGACAAGATTGTGGATTAAACATTAAAAACTACAATAATATAGAGGTGGGCGATATTATAGAAGCTTATACAGAAGTAGAAGTTCAAAGAAAACTGTAATAAAAACTACCCAATTTATATTAATACAGAAAAACTAACGTTATAATTGAGCATGAAAATAAGGGATAGAATATTACAATCCACCATCAGTTATAGTGTAATTTTATTTCTATTAATCTTTTCAAATTCAAAAGTAGTAGCACAAAATTTTGAAGTGGGAGGATATATGGGCGTAGCTAATTACTTTGGCGATTTAAACAGTAATTCCAGTTTTAATATGGTTCGTCCTGTAGGGGGTGTGTTTTTACGAAACAATTTTGATACCCGCTGGGTGCTAAAAAGTGCCATAGGTTTTGGACAAATAGCTTATGACGATAAAAAATCGCAAAATGCTTTTAACAGACAAAGAAACCTGCATTTCAAATCTAATATTTTAGACCTTTCTGTAATGTTAGAACTCAACTTTTTAGAGTTTGACAAGCAAAAACAAAACAAATGGTTTAGTCCGTATTTTACGGTAGGTTTTGCCGCTTTTTATTACAATCCACAAGCCAAATACAACGGAAAGTGGTATTATTTACAACCACTGGGCACAGAGGGGCAAAACGACCCAAGTTATTCGGGAATAAAAAAATACCGATTAGTAAATTTTGCCATTCCCATAGGAGGTGGTGTAAAATTTAGCGTAAATAGAAACTGGAATGTAGGACTTTTAGGCGAGCTAAGAGTTACATTTACCGATTATTTAGATGATGTTAGCGGAGTGTATCCCAGTCCACTTTCTTTACCGGAAGGTTCGCAAGGCATAGCTTATGCCTTAAGCGATAGAAGTGGAGAAGTGGGCGAGCCGATAGGCAAACCAGGTAATCAAAGAGGAACATCTTTAAAAAATGATTTTTATTTATTTTTAGGAGTTTCAGCATCTTATACTTTCTTTAGAGTAAAATGCCCACCTTTAAGTGGCAAAAAGAGATGAAATAACTACATTTGTGCAAAATTTATGAGCTTAAAACCCCAAATAGACCTACAAAACCTGCCAAAGCACATAGCCATTATAATGGATGGTAATGGGCGTTGGGCTAAAGAACAAGGCAAAAAAAGGGTTTTTGGTCATAAAAATGGCGTTAAAGCAGTAAGAGAAGTAAGTGAAGCTTGTGCAGAATTAGGCGTAGAAAATTTAACACTTTATGCTTTTTCTGTAGAAAATTGGAACAGACCTAAGTTAGAAATTACCGCCTTAATGGAGCTTTTGGTTAGAACCATAGGTTCAGAAACCAAAACTTTAATGGAAAACAGCATTAGACTTACCACTATTGGCGATTTAAGTTCACTTCCGCAAAGAGTACAAAAACAATTACAGCAAGTAAAAGACACTACAAAAAATAACTCACGATTAAATTTATGCTTAGCATTAAGCTATGGAGGCAGGCAAGAAATAGTAGATGCATGCAAAAAAATTGTTAATCAGGTTAAAAATAGTGAAATTAAAGTAGATGACATTACAGAATCAACTATAAATGAGCATCTTTACGCACCAAATACGCCAAATCCTGAATTGTTAATAAGAACAAGTGGAGAACATAGGCTTAGTAATTTTTTACTTTGGCAGTGTGCTTATACAGAATTTTATTTTACAAAACAGTATTGGCCCGATTTTAATAAAGAATCGCTATACCAAGCCATTGTTTCTTATCAGCAAAGAGAAAGACGCTTTGGTAAAATTAGCGAACAGTTAAAATCAGATATATAAACTAAAAGAATGAGGCAACTAAAACTAATTTTAATCTTTGCTTGGTGTATAGTATCTACTACACACCTTTTTGCACAAGACCTAGATTATACCAACCCTAAACAGTATGAAATAGGCGGTATAAACGTAATAGGTACGGAGCATTTAGATAAAAAAGTTTTGATTTCATTATCTGGGCTTAGCGTAGGCGATATGATTACCGTTCCCGGGCAAGAAATTTCTTCAGCCGTTAAAAACTTATGGAATCAACGCCTTTTTACAGATGTTTCTATAAGTATAGATAAAACTTTGGGAAACGTTATTTTCTTAAATATTGATTTAGTAGAGCTTCCTCGCTTATCAAAATACTCAATAGCAGGAGTGAAAAAAGGAGAAATAGAAGAACTCCGCAAAAAAATAAACCTACGTTCAGGTAGTATTTTTACAGAAAGCGATAAGCTAAAAACAGAAAACACTATAAAATCATTTTATATAGATAAAGGCTTTTATAATACCAATGTAAACATTGTTGAATCGGAGGATAATGTACTTGAAAACAGCATAAAAGTAGATATAACCATAGATAAAGGGCGAAAAGTAAAAATAGACCACATTGATATATTGGGTAATAAATCTTTTTCAGAACGCAAGCTGGAAAAGCAAATGAAAGACACCCGAGAGAAAGTGAAATTTGAATTGGCAGAATTGCTAAACATAAGAAAAAACAAAAAAAGTGAAGAAGATTTAAAGTTCTTTAAAACACTTTCAAACCTATCGGTAACAAAAGCCATAGACTACGGAGATGACTTTGTAAACCTTAACATATTTAAAACCTCAAAATTTAAACTTGAGGATTATGAAGCAGATAAAAAGAAACTAATTGCATTTTATAAAAATAAAGGTTTTAGAGATGCCAAAATTACTTATGATGAGGTAACTTTTGACGAAGAGGGAGAAGCCAATATTAAGCTACTTATAAAAGAAGGTAATCTTTATTATTTTAGAGATATAGATTTTACGGGCAATTCAAAATACTCTGATTCATTACTTATAAAAATTCTAAACATAGAAAAAGGAACGGTTTATAGCCAAGCTTTGTTAGACGAAAAACTATTTATGAGCCAAGATGGTGGCGATATTAGCTCACTATATATGGATGATGGATATTTGTTTTTTAATGCTACACCTATTGAGAAACGAATAGTAAACGATTCTGTAGATTTAGAAATTAAAATATACGAAGGACCACAAGCTATTATTAATGAAGTTAGAATATACGGCAATACAAAAACCAACGAAAAAGTAATACGTAGAGAGTTGTATGTACTTCCTGGCGATAAATTTTCAAGAACTAACTTAATACGTTCGCAAAGACAAATAGCTAATTTAGGTTATTTTGACCCGGAGCAAATGCAAGTGCTTCCTATTCCTAATCCAGAAAATGGAACGGTAGATATAGAATTTCATGTGGTAGAAAAACCTTCCGATCAGCTTGAACTATCCTTAGGTTGGGGAGGAAAAGGAGCAGGACTTTTAGGGACTTTAGGCGTGCAGTTTACTAATTTCTCTTTAAAAAATATAGTAGATAAAAAAGCATGGTCGCCATTACCTGCCGGAGATGGTCAAAATTTAACCATACGTGCCCAGTTAAACGGAAAACAATTCCAATCGTATAACTTTTCTTTTACTGAACCTTGGTTGGGAGGCAAAAAACCAAATTCATTTACTATAAGTTTTTTCCGTCAGCGATATAATTTATTAAGTAGTTTAAACAATTTTACGGGAGATATTTTAGGAAAGTCTATAACCACGGGAGCAAGCGTAGGAATAGGAACAAGATTAAAGTGGCCAGATGATTATTTTACTATAAGAAGTTCAATAAACGTAAGTCATTATAAATTAGATAATTTTAATTTGTACTCAGATTTCCCTTTTACTTCGGGAAATGCAACAGACTTAAATTTCTCATTAAATTTAGCCAGAAACTCCATAGACAATCCACTTTATCCAAGACATGGATCTACAATAAACTTTACTGTAGATGCTACCTTGCCATACAGTAAATTATTTAAAGGAAGAAAAGCTATAGACTATACAACTGCCGAAGCCGATGTAAAATATAAGCTTATAGAATATCACAAATGGCGTTTTGATGTGGCATGGTACACACCAATAGTTGGCAATTTAGTGTTCCATACTTCTGCTAAATTGGGCTTTTTAGGAAAATATAACAAAGATATAGGTGTTACCCCTTTTGAGCGATACCAATTAGGAGGACAAGGCTTTAATAGTTTCACTATTTTAGGTACAGATATTATAGGTTTAAGAGGTTATGATGTTATAACTCCAAGTGGTGGATCACCTATTATGAACAAATACACTATGGAACTTCGCTACCCTATTAGCTTAAACCCAAGTGCCACTATTTATGCCTTAGGATTTTTTGAAGCAGGAAACTATTGGAACAGCTTAAAAGAATATAAACCGTATGAGTTAAAACGTTCATTTGGTGTTGGTGTTAGAGCTTATTTACCTATGTTTGGCTTACTTGGTTTTGATTATGGCATAGGCTTTGATGATAGAGATAATAATGCCCTTACAGGAAAGAATATGTTTTCTAAATATGGGCAGTTTAGAATAATATTAGGTTTTGAACCCGAATAAAAAAAAGGAGAAAAATATGAAAAAGTTAATTTTAATAACCGTTTTGTTTGTATCTACACTAACAATGGCAAATGCACAGCGTTTTTGCATAGTAGATATGGAATACATTTTAAGTAATTTAAAAGAATATACGCAAGCTCAAGAGCAAATAGACCAACTGGCAGAGCAGTGGAAAACCGAAATAGACGGCAAGTTTAAAGAGGTAGAAAATGCTTATGCTAAGTTTCAGGCAGAGCAAGTAATTATGTCTGAGCAAATGAAAGCTAAAAAAATAGAAGAAATAGAAAACTTAGAAAGAGCCGCTAAAAAATTGCAAAGCGATAGATTTGGTCCACAAGGAGATTTGTTTAAAAAACGTCAAGAACTAATTAAGCCGGTTCAAGATAAAGTTTATGAAAAAATAGAATTATATGCTAAAGATAAAAGCTATGAAGCTATTTTTGACAAGTCATCGGCAGGAATAAGCGTGCTTTTTACAGGCGATAGAATAGATAAAAGTGATGAAATTTTAGGAATGATTAAAAAATAGCAATAAATAAGTAATATATTTGCAAACTTTAAATAAACATATAATGAATAAAATAATTAAAATAACAAGTGTAGTAGTATTTACATTAATTTCAGCAGTTAGCTTTGCACAGCAAAAATTTGGGCATGTAGATACAGAATCATTATTCTATGCTATGCCGGAAGTAAAAAGTGTACAGTCAAAACTGCAAGCAAAAAGCAAAGAGTATGAAAATCAATTGCAAACTTTATACACACAGTATGAAACGCAAGCAAATGATATATCTGAAAACGGTAAAACATGGATGCCTGCCGTATTAGAGCAAAAATATAAAGATGCTTATGCTTTAGAAGAAAGAATAATGAATTTAGAGAAAAAAGCTCAAGAAGATTTAGCTAACATGGAAGCAGAATTACTTAAACCCGTAGAGCAAAAAGCATACACAGCTATTCAAGAAGTAGCAAAAGCTAATGGGTATGATTATGTTATAGATTCTTCATTAGGTGTATTTTTAGTATTGCCGGAAGGGGATGATTTAACTAATATGGTAAAATCTAAATTAGGAATATACTAAACCCATTATACAAACATAATGAATAGTAATCCTATAGGAATATTTGATAGCGGAATTGGCGGCCTTACGGTCGCCAATGCTATTTATAAGGCTTTGCCAAACGAAACATTAATTTATTTTGGCGATACCGCCCACCTTCCCTATGGCGATAAATCTAAAGACTTAATAAAACAATATTCATTAGATATTACCAACTTTTTGCTAAACCAAAAAAACTGCAAAGCCATAGTAATAGCTTGTAATACTGCATCGGCAGCAGCTTATGAATATTTAAGAGATACACACAAAGGAAAAATTCCTATTATTAACGTTATAGACCCCATAATTGAAGCCGTAGTACAAGATAATAGCATAAAAAAAGTAGGCTTAATAGCTACAAATACGACCATAAATAGCGGTGTTTATCAAGAAAAATTGTCAAGAAGAAAGCCGGAGGTAGAAGTAGTAACATTGGCTACGCCCATGCTGGTTCCTATGATAGAAGAAGGCTATGCCAATGACAATATAAGCCACGCCTTAATAGAAAATTATTTAAACAACGAAGCACTACAAAATATTGATGCTTTAATATTGGGTTGCACTCACTATCCTTTAATTAAAGAGGAAATTAATAATTTTTATAAAGGGAAAGTAAGCTTATTTGATTCTACAAAAATTGTAGCAGATAAAGTTAATTTAATATTAGGTAAAGAACAGTTGCTAACTAATGAAAGAAACGGCAACAACCATTTTTATATTTCAGATAATAATCCACACTTTAACACATCGGCTAAGCGTTTTTTTAAAGAAAACATTAACTTAGAGTTTTTGAATATTTGGGGTAAAAATAAATTATGAAAAAAATAACCATATCCACATTAATTATATTATTATTTGCTTTAGCTAATGCCCAAGGAATTGAATTTTTCCATGGCAGTTTTGACGAAGCAAAAACAGCAGCTAAAGAGCAAGGCAAACTAATTTTTATGGATGCTTATGCCGTGTGGTGTGGGCCGTGTAAAATGATGAGTAATAACGTTTTTCCCCAGCAAGTAGTAGGCGATTTTTTTAATGAAAATTTTATCAATCTTAAAGTTGATATGGAAAAAGGCGAAGGCGTTACTTTAAGAAGAACATACGGGGTTTCAGCATATCCTACATTGCTTATTATAGATGAAACAGGAAAAGTTGTAGCTGAAGTAAAAGGAGCAAGAAATGCAGAAAGTTTAATAGATTGGGCAAAAAAAGCCACATTGCCCAGTCAAGCCAGTTTTGATAAACTACAGGCAAAATATGAGGCAGGAGATAAAAGTACAGCATTGCTTAAAAGCCTAATAAAAATGAACCATGCCTATAAAAAAGACTACAACTCATTAATGCAAGAATACCTTAACGGACTTAGCGATGAAGAAATAATTAATAAAGAAAATGCCGATTTTATATTTGAATATAGCAATACTACACATAGCCCGGGCTTAAAAGTGCTTCAATCCTACGAAAGCTATTTTAGAGATATAAAAGGCAATGAAAAATACAATGAAAAGCTAAACAACATAGCTATACAAACCGTTTTTAATGCTATACCTGAGCAAGACGAAAAAGCTAAAGATGAAGCACTAAATTTTTTAAAAACATATAAACCTACAAACTATAGTAAATTAAGTGATGATTTAAACCTTAGCTACTACGAAAAAACAAAAAACTGGGAAAAATATGATGCCATAGCTAAAAAGTATATTAAAAGCTATGCAAAAAATGATAACGCTGTATATAATACCGTAGCATGGACTTACTACATGAATATAGATGACGCAAGCAAGCTAAAAACAGCAGAAAAGTGGATGCAAAAAGCAATAAAAGAGGACGATAATTATCAAAATAACATTACGCAAGCGTATTTGCTATACAAACTTGAAGATTATAGTGCTGCTCAAGATGCTGTAGTTTATGCCCTTACTTTAGCCAAAGAAGGTAAGGAAAAACAAAATGCCGAAATAATTAAAAAGAAGATAGAAGAGAAATTAGGTAAATAAATCGAACTCAGGTTATAATGATACTGTAGAAGTGTCATTATATATTCCTAAAATATACATTTTATCTTCCCTTTAGCCCTATCTTCCCCCTTTACTTTCACATTTACTTTACCAAAAATTTTATTCTTAGTATTTTTGCAGGCTCAAAGCATAAAGTATTGCCATAATGAAACATAAAAACAAAGCTGAAAAGCATCTTTTTCCAGAATACGACTCGTTAAACCTTAGCGATATAGATAAATCTATTGCTAAATTTTGGGAAGATGAAAGCATTTTTGAAAAATCTGTAGAAGAAAAAAATGACGACAATACTTTTGTGTTTTACGAAGGTCCTCCTTCTGCCAATGGCTTGCCGGGCATACACCACGTAATGGGGCGTACGGTTAAAGACCTTTTTTGCCGCTACAAAACCATGCAGGGTTACAAAGTACCACGTAAAGGTGGCTGGGATACACACGGTTTGCCCGTAGAACTTGAAGTAGAAAAGGAGCTGGGCATTTCTAAAGTAGATATAGGCACTAAAATAACTTTAGAAGAATACAACCAAAAATGTCGGGAAAGAGTACTAAAATTTAAAGACGTTTGGGACGATTTAACCATAAAAATGGGTTATTGGGTAGATTTAGATAATCCCTACATTACATTTGAAAACGATTATATAGAATCAGTTTGGTGGGTAATTAATCAATTTTTTGAAAAAGGATTGCTTTACAAAGGCTATACTATACAGCCCTATTCTCCTGCCGCGGGTACGGGCTTAAGTACTCACGAACTTAACCAGCCCGGTTGTTACAGAGAAGTAAGCGACACTTCGGTAACGGCTCAGTTTGAAATAATACGCAATAATAAAAGTGAATTTCTTTTTGACAATACAAATGAGCACGTTTACTTTTTAGCATGGACAACCACTCCTTGGACTTTGCCCTCTAACACAGCTTTGGGCGTAGGCAAAAACATAGAGTATGTTAAAGTAAAAACCTACAATCCTTACACTTTTAAACCCGTAAGTTTAGTTTTAGCAAAAAATCTAATAAATTCTGTTTTTAAAAACAGTAGGTTCTTTGAAACCGATATTAACTACCCATTTGTTAAAAAACAAACTGAAATTGCTGGTAAGCAAAGAATTGAAGCAATATTAGGTTATGAATTAACAGAGCTTCAATATCAAAACTTTATTAAAGTATATTTCAATAAAAGTAGAATAGTTGGTGATTTATTAGACGCTTTTAAAAACTTCAAGTTTAACTTTACCAAAAGAAGTTTAGATTTATTAATAAATGCTGAAATAAATGTACTCAACCCTAAAATTCCTTTTCGTATTGTTCAAGAATTTAAAGGAAACGATTTAAAAGATATTCGCTATCATCAATTACTGCCTTACAAACAACCAGAAGAAGGCGATGC
Organism: Chitinophagales bacterium; assembly: GCA_020635995.1. Taxonomy (NCBI): domain Bacteria; kingdom Pseudomonadati; phylum Bacteroidota; class Chitinophagia; order Chitinophagales; species Chitinophagales bacterium. Next base: position 656,790 of record JACJYS010000001.1, read on the forward strand.
TTTTAAAGTAATATTAGCCAATTTTGTTACCACAGAAGACGGTACAGGCATAGTGCATTTAGCTCCCAGCTTTGGAGCAGATGATAAAAATGCTGCCGATGAAAACGGCATAGGAGCTTTAACTTTAGTAGATTTAGAAGGAAAGTTTGTTGACGGCTTAGGCGAATTAAGTGGTAAATATGTTAAGAACTACAAAGATGTTCCCGAAAATGAATATCGCTCGGTAGATGTGGACATTGCTATAATGCTAAAAGAGCAAAACAAGGCTTTTAATGTGCAAAAATACAGCCACAACTATCCTCACTGCTGGCGTACAGATAAACCTGTTATTTATTATCCCTTAGATAGCTGGTTTGTAAAATCTACAGCGGTAAGAGAGCAACTGATAAAAAACAATAAACAGATAAACTGGAAGCCTGCCGCTACAGGAGAAGGTAGATTTGGCAAATGGCTTGAAGATTTAAAAGATTGGAATTTGTCGCGAAGTAGATTTTGGGGCATTCCATTGCCTATTTGGCGAACCGAAGATGGCGAAGAAATGATATGTATAGGCTCTGTAGCTCAATTAAATGCCGAAATGGAAAAGGCTAAAAAAGTTTTAGGCTTAGAAAACAAAGCTATAAACGACCTACACCGCCCATACATAGATGATGTAGTTTTAGTTTCTGCCAGCGGCAAACCTATGCACCGAGAAAGTGAAGTAATAGACGTTTGGTTTGACAGTGGAAGTATGCCTTATGCTCAGTGGGGCTACCCTAAACACAATAAAAACATGATAGACAAAGGCACTGCTTATCCTGCCGATTTTATTGCCGAAGGTGTTGACCAAACCAGAGGATGGTTTTTTACTTTGCACACCATTTCTACTATTTTGTTTGATAAACCTGCTTTTAAAAATGTAATAGCCAATGGCTTGGTTTTAGATAAAGACGGGCAAAAAATGAGCAAGCGAAAAAGAAATACCATTGACCCTTTTGAAACACTTAATACCTACGGTGCTGATGCTACGCGCTGGTACATGATGAGCAATTCTCAGCCGTGGGATAACCTAAAATTTGACCTGCAAGGTTTAGATGAAGTGCGTAGAAAACTGTTTGGTACGCTATATAATACCTACTCTTTCTTTTCGCTTTATGCTAATATAGACCAATTCAAATTTGCAGAAAAAAGCATTGCTTTAAAAGACCGACAGGAAATAGACCAATGGATTTTATCGGTATTAAATACTTTGGTAAAAGAAGTACAAAGTGCTTTAGATAATTACGAACCCACCAATGCGGCAAGGTTAATACAAGATTTTGTAGATAATAATTTAAGCAACTGGTATGTGCGGTTAAATAGACGTAGATTTTGGAAAGGCGATTATAGCGAAGACAAAATAATGGCATATCAAACTCTTTACACTTGTTTAGAAACCATTAGTTTGCTTATGGCACCTTTTGCTCCTTTCTTTAGCGATTTTATGTATAGAAACCTAAATAATGTAAGCGGCAGAAATAAAGCCACGTCTGTTCATTTAGCAGATTTCCCTAAAGCCGATGAAAAAGCAATAGATACCGACTTAGAAGAAAGAATGGCTTTGGCACAAAATATTTCTTCTATGGTGCTTTCACTTAGAAAAAAAGAAATGATAAAAGTGCGACAGCCTTTATCAAAAATAATAATACCCGTTATAAAAGAAGGTTTGCAAGCTAAAGTAGAAAAAGTAGAAAACTATATTTTAGATGAAATAAACGTAAAAGAAATAGAATATCTAAAAGACACTTCGGGTATTATAAAAAAGGTAATAAAACCAAATTTTAAAACTTTAGGACCTAAATACGGAAAAGATATGAAGGCTATAAATATGGCTGTTCAAAAATTTTCTCAGGAGGATATAGATGAAATAGAACAAAAAGGGCGTTATATTTTAAGCGTAGATAATAAAACGATAGAATTGTCTATAGAAGATGTAGAAATAAGCTCTGATGATATAGAAGGATGGTTGGTTGCATCGGATAAAGGCGTTACGGTGGCATTAGATATCCACATTACACCAGAGTTAGAAGCAGAGGGTAATGCCCGAGAATTAGTAAACAGACTTCAAAACTTAAGAAAAGATAAAGGTTTAGAGGTTACAGATAGAATAATTGTTACCTTAGAGAAAAGTGAAATATTTTCTGCTGCAATTAGCTTATTTAAAGCTTATATTTGCAATGAAATATTAGCAAAAGACATTTTTGAAGAAGAAAATTTAAAAACAGGAACAAAAATTGAAGTAAATGATGTTGAAATATTGATAAACATTGAAAAAATAGCATAACCATGGCAAACGACAATAAAAAAACAAGATATTCTGACAGCGAGTTGGAAGAATTTAAAGAAATAATAGAGAAAAAATTAGTAGAAGCCCGAGAAGAGTTAGAAGAGTATCAAAATCAAATTTTGAAAAAAAACTCCGGTGCTTCAGATACTGATTATAAATTTAATGGCTTAGAAGATAGTCATATACTTGTAGAGCGAGAATACTTAAGCCAGCAAGCGGGCAGACAAGCCAAATTTATCAATCATTTAGAAAATGCCTTAGTGCGTATTCAAAACAAAACTTATGGTATTTGCCGTAAAACGGGCAAGTTGATAAACAAAGAAAGACTTAAAGCTGTACCTCATGCTACTTTAAGCATAGAAGCTAAAATGTCTCAAAACGATTAAGCTTTTGAAAAGTAGAAGTTTTATTGCATTAAGTATTACTTTTTTAGTTCTGGTTTTTGATCAGTGGTCAAAAATTTGGATTAAAACACACATGCGTATAAATGAACAGTTTAATTTTATAGGCAGTTGGTTTCAAATCCACTTTGTAGAAAATAAAGGAATGGCTATGGGTATTTCGTGGGGTGGCGAAATAGGAAAATACAGCCTTACTTTATTTAGAATTATAGCCATTATTGCTATAGCTTATTATTTATTCACTTTAATAAAAGCACATAAATCAAAGTTGTTTATTGGTATTATGGCATTGATATTGGCAGGTGCTGCCGGCAATGTTATAGACAGCCTTTTCTATGGATTAATTTTTAGTGAAAGCTACACTCAAGTGGCCGGTTTTGTGCCTTGGGGCACAGGCTACACCAGTTTTATGCAAGGTCATGTGGTAGATATGATTTCTATACAGCTATTTAAAATACCTAATTGGGTGCCTGTTTATGGTGGCTACACTTTTTTCCCTTTTATATTTAATATAGCCGATGCTGCTATTAGCGTGGGTATTATTTTAATAATTCTTTTTCAAAAACGTTTGTTTGGAGAAAAAGAGATGCAACAGTAATGTACAAGTGTAAACACGCAACTGTTTTTATTTTAAAACTTCAATCTCATTTGTGCTTTGAGCTCAAAAACATTTTTGCTGTTTATTTGCTCATTTCCGGCTCCCATACTGTTTTCTTTTGAATAATAAGTGTTTGCCAAACGAAGCCAAACTTGTATGTTTTTAGTTACTTTGTATTGCAGATTTAAATAAGTTCTTATCCCTGTTTTGTAAAATGCAGGAATAGTAAATTGATACAGCACATCATTTTCATAAGCATAAATTCTGGCATCGTATTTTGGAACATCAAATAAAGCTATACGTGCTGAAAAAGAAAGTGGAAACATAAAATTGCTATAAGTTATGCTTTGATAAACCAAGTAGCCTGTTTGTTTTTTGTTTATTTTATCGTTATAAAAACTCATTTCTGCTCTGGTGTTTATGTTCCAGTTTTTAGTTAATTGGTAAGAAATATTTAAACGCAATCTTTGGGTAGTTTTAGGTGTGATAAAAGTGGCAGCTTCTATGGCACTTTTACTTATGTAGTTGTTATAGCTCAAATACTCTTGGTTCAATTCATTGACCTGAAATGCGTTTGCTCCAAAATAATTTTGCAGATAATTTTTGTTTTGTTGTGTTACCAATAGTCTATCGTTTTTATCTAATTCTATTTTAGTGTTTTCTTCTTTTGTTTCCCATTTGTAAGTGCAGTAAATTTCAAAATTCCTATTGTGCTTATATTTTAACTGAAATAGTATATCCTGTCCCCTGCTGGGTTTATCGGCTCGGTATTTTAGCCACGGAAATTTGTAAAAATCATAGTAAGCAGATAGTGTAATTTTAGAAAAAGGTTTTAATTGCGTACCAAAATAAATGCCGTGTTCATTATTGGGTGCTGTGCTTTCGCCAAAAGCATTAGTATAGTTAACAGTTTGATACTGAGGAGCATAATATCGGTGTACTATGCTAATATCGGCAAATTTGCTGGGGTTAAACATTACACCATTTAAAAAAGCATATCCCACTTTATTTTTAGAAAAACTCAAAGCTTCCTCTCCAAAAAAATGAAAACTTTTAATCAAATAATGATAATCTATACTCACATTTTGCAGTAAATTTCCTTGAAACTGATATTTGTTATAGAGTTCTTGCTCAAAAGCAATAGGTTTTGTAAAATAGGTGCTCACATAATTTAACCCTATGTGTTTATCTCTTTTAAAATATTGAAAATTAAATCCTGTTTTTAACTCTTGCAAAGCATTTTTACTTTGCATTTCCGTTGCAGTTCTGTGGTAGCCTGCCAACTGTATTCTATTGCTTTCTATTTCATTTTCTAAAGTATCGGTATAATTAATATTGCCATCTATATTTTTAAAAGAAACAAAAGGAGTAAGTAAAAAATCTTTAAATTGATAGGTAAAAGCCGCTCCTCGCATAAATAAATATTCGTTTACAGAAGTAAAAGGCTTAAGCGTGCTCCCTTGCTTTTTAACCATAGCAGTGTTAACCGATTTATTAAAACCAAAACCCGACCATAATACCAGCCCTTGTCCCATATTTATTTGATAATCGCCAAGAGCTATGGCTCGCCATTTAGTGTTTTTTCGCCAAAAGAAGTGAAAAGAATAAAAATCAAAACCCAACTTATTTTTATCTTTAAACATGGGTTCTCCGGCATCTTTTTCGGCAGTTATTCCGTAGCTTAACCTATTGCTGTAATTGTATCTGTATCTCAAATAAATTTTGCTTGGATTGCCTAAATAGTTGCCGTTTTTATAACCTTCCGTTTTCGGAAATTTTTGTTGATACCTTAAAAAAACTTGATGAGTTCCTTTGCTTAATAGTTTGCCAAATTTTATATTAAAATCATCAATATTTCCCTTTACTTTCACAAAAGGTAATATGTTTTGTATAAAATCTATTTCAAAAAAAGGGATGGCTTGAAGTTCATATATACTGATAAGTTTTCCGTTTATTTCTATATGTTTTAGTAGTGCATTAATTTGCTGGTCTGTAAAAAGTTGCGATGATTCTAAATCATAAACAGAAGCATTATTAAGGTCTATAGGATGGTTTTTTAGCTCATTAAAATGTTCAAAATACGTATCAAAATCATAGCTTTCATCTTGATTATTTTGCATTAAAGCTTCTATTATTTGTGTTATATCACTTTCGTCTTGCGCATAAATATTTAAAGAAAACAATACCGAAATACCAAGTAAAAAATAATATTTAAACTCACTCTTTAGCATTTTTCTTAAAAGTATATTGCAAAGAAAGTTGTGGAGAGTAACCTAAATTAATATCCCATACAGAAGAGAAATCAATATCTAAGTTTTTAACGTGCGTACCCAAACCAAAGGTAAATAAAGTGGGTTGAGTAGCTCCGCCAATTCTTAATGACAAATATTTGTGTACATCATAATTAAAACCCAGCCTTATTTGAAATGGATTAATTAAATCTTTTTGTGCTTCTAATATTATTTCAAATTTTTTGGAAGGCAAATAAGCCAAACCGAGTTTAAATTCGGTGGAAAGTGTTTCTTTATACACTTTTTCCAGTTTCATTTTTATGGGATTATAAACTGTAAAGCCAATGTGAAATTTATTTATAGGTTTATACAAAACTCCTAAATTGAAAGAAACTAAACTTTTACTGCCATTTTCGGCTATTGCCAAACGATGATAATTAAATTTTAAACCTGCCGAAATTTTACTGCCAAAGTTTTTAGCATAGCCTATGCCTATTTCTGTTTCATTGTATAAACTATAGCCATAAAAATAACTTGTTAAACTAAATGCCCCCAGTTTGTCATTTTTGTAGGTAAAAGCCAAGTTAAAAGCATTAATATTGGATTGTAAAAACCTATTTTCTGCATATAAGCCCAATTGTGTATGCTTTAAAAAAGCAGTATTAGCAATATTGTTAAAAGCCGAAAAAACATTGATTTGCGTAGTGCTTGTTTTGCCCATGGCTTGCTGTTTCGCTCCCACGGTAGCTTGCTCGCCTCCGGCAAAAACGAAGGCAAAAAAGGCTGTAAAACAGTAAGAAATAAAAAAGCGGACTACATACATTCAGTATAAATATAAGTAATGCGTTTTAAATATTATAAAGATTTCAGAATTATTTTATAACAAAGTGTATTTATCATTGGTAGTATGTCATCTAACCAACGAGAGGAATCTACCTTATTTTTTTAGAGATTCAGCTACTCATGCAAGGTAGATATTTCACTTCGTCTGCTTGCCGCAGGCAGGTTCAATATAAGTGGGGGCGGCACAGTATTCGTGGCACGACTTGGAGTTGTGCCACGAGTAAAAATATTTTTACAATCTTAAGTTTTTTGCTAAAAATTTTGTAATCTCAATATATATATATATTAGAGGCTATATTTATTAAATTAAAACCAAATTAGTCATGAAAAAATTATTTTTTATCAGTTTGTTAATCCTTTTTTACATCACTAATATCAAACCCTAAACGTTTACCTGTTTTATGGCTTATAGTTCCACCGGAAATGGTTTTTTGAGCTACTGTAAGTTCTTTTACCATGCTATATTTTGGCACCCAAAGGTCAAAATCTATACAATATGCCATTATTTGCTCTACTATTAGCTTTATCATTTCTTGATTGATAACTAATTTGTCAAAATCTTTATATAAAAAACCTAACTTTTCTTCGCCTTCTAAAAAGAAATGATAATCTTTATTTACAAATATTCTCGCTATTAAATAGCCCACATCGTTCATTCTTGAATATTTAAAAGAATCTGCCAAGTAGTTATACACCTCTATCATGCCCACATATTTATTGCGTTCGTCATTTTTAACGTACTCGGTTTTGTTAATATGAAAATCATCTTCAAAACTAAACACATTGGTATGCATACTAAAAATAAGTAAGTCTCCGGCAAATTTCAATCGGGCTTCAAACTTCCCGTTTTCATCATACTCTACCTCAAAAAGTTCTTCTTTCAATTCTTTTTGTAAGTAATTGCTATACTCGTGTAGTATAATTTTTAGTTCTTCAAAAACTTCCGTAGTGGAATTATATACTTCTTGTTTTAAATTTCCTTTAGCTTTTAAAAATTGAGCCAGTTGTTTTAAATTTTCAGTCATTTTTCTTTGTTTTTGGTATTGAGTAATCTGTGTTCAGATTCCTGCCTCTGCCTTATCGGCAGACAAGTTCGCAGGAATGACGAATATCTATTTTACAAATTACCTAATTATCAAATTAATACGCTCTCGCAAAAATTACTTTATGCTTCGCTTCTTTTCCTGTATAAATACATGAGCCGTTAGGTGCATTATCTTCCAATGGAATACAGCGGATAGTTGCTCCCGTTTCTTCTTTTATTTTATCCTCAGTTTCAGCAGTGCCGTCCCAGTTAGCTACTATAAAACCACCTTTATTTTCTAAAACCTGCTTAAACTCATCATAAGTTTTTACCTCCGTAGTGTTATCAGCACGGTGTTGTAGTGCTTTATTTTTTATGCCTGTTTCTATATCTGTAAGCAACTGCCCAATAGTTTGAGCAATATTACTACTGCTTAAAGTGTTTTTTTCTTTAGTATCTCTTCTGGCTATTTCTACCGTGCCGTTTTCCAAATCTCTCGGGCCTATTACTATTCTTGTAGGGTAGCCTTTCAGTTCGTATTCTGCAAATTTAAAACCCGGGCGTTTGGTATCGTCTTTATCTATTTGTACTCTTATGCCTGCTTTTCTTAATTCTTCAGCCATTTCTTCGGCTTTTAGCATAATTTGGTCGTTAACTTCCGGTTTATTTTTTAAGAAAAAAGGAATTATTACCGTTTGATAAGGTGCTAATTTTGGAGGCAATACTAAACCTTCGTCATCGCTGTGGGTCATTATTAACGCACCCATTAGCCTTGTAGAAACACCCCAAGATGTTGCCCACACATATTCTTCATTTCCTTCTTTGTCTGCAAACCTTACATCAAAAGCTTTAGCAAAATTTTGCCCTAAAAAGTGGCTTGTTCCCGCTTGCAAAGCTTTGCCATCTTGCATTAAAGCTTCTATACAATAAGTTTCTAATGCTCCGGCAAATCTTTCGCTTGGGCTTTTTGTACCTTTTATTACAGGCATTGCCATAAAATTTTCGGCAAAGTCTGCGTAAACATCCAGCATTTTTTCTGCTTCGGCTATAGCTTCTTGCTTTGTAGCGTGTGCCGTGTGTCCTTCTTGCCATAAAAATTCTGCTGTACGCAAAAATAATCGTGTTCGCATTTCCCAACGCACCACATTTGCCCACTGGTTTATTAATAAAGGTAAATCTCTGTATGATTGTATCCAATTTCTGTAGGTATTCCAAATAATAGTTTCCGAAGTAGGACGCACCACTAATTCTTCTTCAAGTTTAGCATCTGGGTCCACCACCACGCCATTGCCATCAGGAGCAGTTTTTAGTCTATAATGTGTTACTACGGCACATTCTTTAGCAAAACCTTCCACATGGTCTGCTTCTTTGCTTAAATAACTTTTAGGAATAAATAAAGGGAAATACGCATTAACGTGTCCTGTTTCTTTAAAACGCTTATCCAGCTCAGCTTTCATATTTTCCCAAATAGCGAAACCATAAGGTTTTATAACCATACAACCACGCACATCGCTATGCTCTGCAAGGTCGGCTTTTAGTACTAATTCATTATACCATTGCGAATAATCTTCGTTACGATTTGTTAAACCTTTGCTCATTTGAATTTTTTTGGTATGTAGTTTGTTATCTTTATAGAGGCAAAAGTAAATAATTAAACACTTATGCCCTTCTTATTGAGAAACAAAATTTTGAAGTTATGAAAAATTATATGAAATATTTAAGCGTTGTGGTAGCAACTTTTTTATTGGGTACTACTGTAAATGCACAGTTTGATGATGTGTATTACGACCCTAATGACAACCAAAGTAATTGGAATAATAATAATTCTTCTTATGAAAATTATGATTATGATGGAAATAATAATGAGCCGGATTATTCTGAAAGTTATTATGACGAAAATGGAGATACTTATGTAACTAATAATTATTACAACGATTATTATGATGAAGATTATTCTTATTCTAAAAGATTAAGAAGATATTATCAGCCTACTTTTGGTATAGGATATTACGACTATTGGTACACCGATTATTATTGGAATAACCCTTGGTATGGAGCTTACTGTACTACGCCAAACTTTTATTATGGATGGAGAAGACCCGGCATAACTGTTAGTTTTGGTTATAATCCTTGGGGATATAATAATTGGTATGGATACAATACATGGGGTTATAATTCTTGGGGACACAATCATTATTACAATCCTTATCCTTATTATGGCTACGGTTATGGATACAATCCATACTACAATGGCTACTATGGTGGTTATTACGACCCTTATTATTCATATAACAATGGATATTATAATAACGGCTGGGGATATAGAAACCAAACCGATTACACAGGACCAAGAAATTCCGGAGCAAATACTACTGTAGGAAGTACTACCGTAAAACAACCTGTACTTAGTGGCAAACAGCCTGTAGATGGCAATAATAGCACTTACACTCCTGTAAAAGGAAATGTTAAAACGCCAACATCTGTTGTTAAAACGCCTAACGCTACAATTAATCAGCCGGCAGTAAAAACGCCAAATGCTACTATTAACCAACCTGCGGTGAAAACACCTAATACAAATGTTGGAATTAAAACACCAAATGCAACCATAAATCAGCCTGCGGTAAAAACGCCTAACTCAAATATTGGAGTAAAAACACCAAATGCCACTATTAATCAACCTGCGGTAAAAAGCCCTAATACAAATGTTGGCGTAAAAACACCGCAAGGAAACTTTGATAATAACAAAGTAAATACACCTACTAAAGCACCTAATAATTATGAATACAATTCGCCAAGTAAAGTGAAAACGCCTACTAACAGATATGATGGATACGACAATGGGAACATACAAATAAACAAAGCTCCAAGTACACCAAAGTATAATAGTACGCCAAAAAACAATAATAAACAAAGCACTCCGAGTTATAATAATAATAGACAAAGTGCTCCAAGTTATAATAAACAAAGTACACCAAGCTATAATGCACCAAGTAAACAGCCTACTTATAGTGCTCCTAGCAAATCTAATTATTCAAGTCCAAGCTATAGTGCTCCAAGTAGATCTTCTTCTCCTTCTTATGGTGGTAGCAAAAGTAGTGGAGGAAGTTTTTCAAGCCCTTCAAGAAGTAGTGGGCCAAGTAAAAGTGGATTTAGCAAGTAAATATTTATGAGGTATTTGTTTAGTGTCATATCATTATTTATTTTGCTAACAGCTTGCAATAAAAATAAGGATGATAAAAAAACTTTAGCTTGTGGTGATGTAGTTAACATAGATGCCGATAAATATCAATCAGATAGCAGTAGTTATTTTCTTATAGATACTGCTTTTATTAATCAAAATTGTTTAACTATTACTATAGGTGCAAGTGGTTGCGATGGTTCTACTTGGCAAACTGTTTTATATGATGAGGGTGTAGTTATGGACTCTTATCCTATACAGAGAAATATTAGGTTTGTTTTAAAAAATGAAGAATTGTGTTTAGCTGTTTTTTCAAAAACGTACTCATTTGATTTGCAACCTACGCAAGGTACAGAAAACAAAATATCCTTTAATTTAGAAGGCTGGAATAATGCCTTATTATATGAATATTAATACTATGAAAATACAATATAAACTATATACAATTTTAGCTGTATTGCTTTCATTTTCGGCAGTAGCTCAAAATTATGAAACCGATGCCATTAATATTGCTACAGAAAATTATGCAGGTTCTGCACGGTTTGCTGCTTTAAGTGGTGCTTTTAGTAGCGTTGGTGCCGATTTATCAAATTTAAGTCATAATCCTGCCGGAGTAGGAATGTACCGAAGCTCTATGTTTCAAGTTTCTTTAGGATATGGATATGCTAAAAACAACGCTTCTTTTTATAACAAAGATTTTGGCGAGTTTAAAGGCAATTTACTAATCCCAAGTGCCGGAGCTGTTTTTTCAACCAAAAAGCCAAGCAAAAAAGGAACTATTAGAAATGCTGCTTTTGCCATAGGAGTTAATCAGTTGGCAGATTATACTTACAATGAAACCATAGAACATTTTAATGAAACACCTAATGCTTCAATGACCAATATTTGGAATACAGAGATGAACACAGTTTACGGTGCAACCAATGCAGATGTTGTTGATGGTTTACCTTCTTTAGATGATGTTTCGTTTGAAACTTTTAATGCTTACTATGGTTATTTGGTTAATTGGGATTCAACAGTATTAGGCTACACCACTCCTGTGCAAGGCTCTTTTAAACAAACAAGATATAATGAAAGAACAGGGAAAAAACACGAAATGTTTATTTCGGCAGGAGCAAATTATTTAGATAAATTATATTTTGGAGCTACTATTGGTATTCCTATTTTAAATTATAGGCTTAACAGCATATACAGCGAAGAAGATACACAAAATGATAGCCTAAATACTTTTTTTAATTCGTATGAAATGCAAAACAATTATAAAATGGAAGGTTTGGGTTTCAATTTTAAAGCAGGGCTTATTTACAAACCAACGCAATGGTTTAGAATGTCGGCAGCTTTTCATACACCGGAAAGAATTAGCATGACAGAAAATTATTCTTCGCAGCTTAGTAGTAGAAACGATTATTATAATACAGACAATGATGCACTAACAGGAGAAGCCAACTATAAACTTAGACTGCCGTGGAAAGCTAATGCAGGTATGAGTTTTTATTATAAAACTAATGGCTTTATTTCTGTAGATTATCAAACAGTAGGCTACAATAGCATGAAATATGATTTTGGCAATAATTTTAGAGATTATAACAATTTGATAAACAGCCAATTAAAAAATAAATACCAAAATACACATCAAGTAAGAGTGGGAATAGAAGCCGTTATAAAAGTATTAAGACTTAGAGCAGGATATAGCTACACCACAAGCCCAATTAAAAAGGCATTTAGAGTAAATGCTTCAGATTTAAGCCGACAAAGTTTTTCTGGTGGAATAGGATTTTTATTTAACCAAAAATTTGCTTTAGATTTTGCTTATGTTCATTATTTAACTAAAGAATTTGAACAACCTTATTTAATTCAAGGTGTAGATATTTCTGGTATCAACAAAAAAATAAGTAGAGGTACGGGTGTGGTAAGTTTTGCTTATAGATTTAGATAGTTTTTGGGTTCTGAATGTCCCTATTTAATTTACCATTACTTTAGCTACACCTATTTCATGGTTTTTACCTATTACTTTTAAAATATAGCTTCCTTTATTAAAATTAGAAACATCTATTTTATAATTAGGTTGATAGCCACCTACAGAGTTATTCCAAACCATTTTGCCACTAATATCATATAGTTCCATTTTTTGCCAAGGCAAAAGTTTGTCTATATAAATAAAATTTGACGAAGGAACAGGATAAACACTCAATTCCATTTTGTCATCTAAGTATAAATTATTAATAGCTGTTCCGGTAGTATCATTTGTTTTATTAACTGGCAAAATAATAGAAGACGGATAAGAACTACTGCTGTGAATATTGTTAGTAGCTATAAGCGGATTTACCAGTGTATCTATATTATAGTTTGGGTACATTTCTTCGCCCGTATTCATATTTCTGTTAAAACGGGGGTAGTTAGACGAAGTAACTATTACTCTAATACGGTGTCCTTCTAAAAAAGTTAAACCTAAATTTTCGGTTTCCATTTCCACTTCATAAACAGAATTTGGCGTCATAAAAGCGGTATCTGCTATGGTAAAACCATTTCTAAAACGCAATCTATAATGACTTTCAGCAAAAATTATTGAACGCCCATCGGGATATACATCTGTTATTCGCAAAGATAAATCTGTATCTTTTCTATCTGAAGAAAAGTAGATTTTAGCTTTAATTTTCCCTTGAACCACAACATCTTCTGTTAAAGGCTCACTTGTATAAATAATGTTATCGTTTCTACTTTCTACAGAATCTCTTTGGTCTATTGGCCCTACATTAGTATTTACAAAATGAGTTTCAAAATATTTACCACCTATTGAGGGCGATGGATTTTGGGGATTGTAAACAAAAGATAAAAAATCATTTGTAGTGTTTGTTGGTGCTAAAGGGCTTAAAATATTATTATTATGAAAGAAAAAAGTATCATTACTTACTTCATTAGGAGGCCAAACATCATTACTTTTTAGCTCATTTGTTCCCATTTGATAATACTGAACAAAAGGCGTGTTTTCCCAGCCATTATTTACATTTTCTAAATGATAATCAAAATACATTCTCGTCAGCGAATCTGCCAATCCTGCTGCATTATTGTACATTAAATCTCCTTGGTTAGCATTGTCTATTTCACTATGCGACCATGGTCCCATGAGTAGTCTGTGCTTATTTCTTACTCCTGTTGCCGAAGAAGTTTTTAACAAATTAAACATATTAAAACAGTCATCAACATTTATATCAAACCAGCCACCAACAATAAACATAGGCACTTCAATATCTTGAGGGTAAGTGCTACTGGTTTCTGCATACGCCCACAAATTGTTGTAATAAGGATTATCTAAAATTATATTATTAAGACCAAAATAAGTGCTTACAAAATCAAAATAATCTATTCTTAAAGCTCCGCCCTCAAAATATTTGGAGTAGTATGTTTGAGGAGCTGTTACTACAGGTACACCACAAACTAAATGTGGTGGCTGCTCTTTTGCGGTTTGAAACTGAATAACACTCAATGCCGATGGCCCCCAAGTGCCCACTTTCCCGTTAGACCAACTTTGCTGAGCTATCCATTCTACGGCATCGTATCCATCTTGTCCACTATTTACAGTTGCCACACAAGCTGCAGCTGATTGAAAATAACACCGCCAATCTACCACTAAAAAAGCATAAGGGCTATTGGCTATATTATATTTTACGCCAGCAGGTAAACCCGTTAATCTAAAATTATTTTTATTATATGGTGTTTGAATTAAAATGGTTGAAAAAGAGTCAGTATTATTGGGCAAGTATAAATCTCCTTTTAATATTTTCCCATCTCGCATAGGGATAGATACCGTGGAGCTGGGGGTTATTTGTGCAAAAATCTGAGTAGCTACAAATAAAAAAATAGCAATTAAAAAATATTTGTTGGTTGGCATGGCGGTAATTTTATTGGTGCTAAAGTAAGGATATAATACCAATTTTTGTTAACAAAAAATAATCTAATCTATTTTGTGTTTTATGCCGATAGAGTAATACCGCAGGGATAAACTGCAAATCCTTAAAGTGTATTTCCCCGTCACGGTGCGTGTCTCACGCACCGTAATTTTTTACCTGTATCAAAAAGAAGTCATTACAAGCCTTCCAAAACATGAGTTAAAAAGCCAAAATTGTCTTCATTTTTTTCATAAAAATAAGAAGATGAATAGTAATATTCTTCAGGTAAAGTAGCAAGTTTCCAATGTTCAGCTAAGGGATTGTTATGGATATAATCAATTTTCTGCCATGCAGTTGCTCGTTTAGTTAACTCAAAGGAAAATGGATCTCGTTGCCAAAATTCGTGTTCTTTATTTGATGCTTTAACTTTAAACTTTTCAAGTTCATTTGGTTTTTTTTCAAGCAAATATTTCCTGAATTTATGGGCAGTATATTTTAAAAAAGAACCACTTGGTTTTTCTTTACCATTCATCTTTAGTAATTGCCAAACGAAGTGAATATGATTAGGCATGATTACAAAAGCATAAACTTTTACAAGCTCATTATCAACAAGATATTTTAAAGATTGTAAAATAATTTCTTTTAACTCATTATTGTCCAAAAGTTGATACCAATTATTAATGGTTGCAGTCCAGAAATAAATACCTCCAAACTCAATATATGAGTTTCTATATTCCATTATAGTATTTTTTTGTGGTGCGTGAGACACGCACCAAGGCTAACAATTTTTTTTATTGGTGCTAAAGTAAAAATATTATATTGTAATTAAAAATACATTAACTAACACTTAAAAAATGTGTTTCCAAAAAACATAAATTCCTATACATATAGCAAGTATAGAAATTAGCAATACTGCGGCCGCTGCGGTATCTTTAGCTATTTTAGCTAATGGGTGTATTTCTTTTGTTGCTAAATCGGTAAGTGCTTCTAATGCGGTGTTAAATAGCTCTGCCGATAAAACAGAAATAATAGCAAAAGCAATTAGTAGCCATTCAAATTCTGTAATTTGAAAGATAAATCCAAAAGCAATAACAATTATAGCCACTACAATATGAAATTTCATATTTATTTGAGTACTAATAGCGTAAGCTAATCCTTCAAATGCATATTGAAATCCTTTTAAAAATTTTTTCATTTTTTATGGTAAGCTGTTATATCAAGTAAAAGTAGGATTTTTTTATTGAATGAAGCATTGTGGTAATGACTTTTAAAAAGAGTAGAAAAAATTCTTTTCTGCTCTTTTTTTGCTACCACTAAAACTAATTATGTTGAAAACTTTATTATTTCAATAGTTTTACTTACATTTGCACTCCATTTTAAAAAATTTTATTTATAAAACCTATGAATCAATACGAAACTACATTTATTGTAACACCAGTTCTCTCTGAAGGGGACGTAAAGAAAACCGTACAGGAGTACGTTGATTTTCTTAAATCCAATGGTGCTGAGATCGTTGAACAAGATCATTGGGGATTAAAGCAACTAGCTTATCCAATTAACAAAAAAACTACAGGTATTTACCATCATGTAGAATACAAAGCAGCAGCTGAGTTAATTGAAAAGTTTGAGCTATCTCTAAGAAGAGACGAAAGCATCATGCGTTTTTTAACTGTTAGACTTGGCAAATATGCCATTAAGTACAACGATGATAAACGTGCAGGATTAGTGGGAAGAAACAAAAAAAATCAAGAACCTAAAAAAGAACAGGAGGCATAACCATGGCAAGTAATAAAAACATCCGTTTCCTGTCGGCAATTAAAATAGGAAAAGAAAGAAAAAAATATTGCCGATTTAAGAAAAATGGCATTAAATACATTGATTATAAAGATCCTGAGTTTTTATTGAGCTTTGTAAATGAACAAGGTAAAATTTTACCAAGAAGATTAACTGGAAATTCATTAAAATACCAAAGAAAAGTAGCACAAGCAATAAAAAGAGCAAGACATTTAGCTTTATTGCCTTACACTACAGATTTATTAAAATAAACTTAAATCAATAGAGCAATGGAAATAATATTAAAAGAAAGAGTAATTGGTTTGGGCGAAAAAGATGATTTAGTAACTGTAAAACCAGGCTACGGAAGAAACTATTTAATACCAAAAGGTTTAGCAATGATTGCTAACGATTCTAACAGAAAAATTTTAGCTAATAACTTAAAGTTTAAACACGTTCGTGAAAAAGCTTTAATAGAAGAATACACTCAAATAGATAATGTATTAAGAGGTAAAGTGGTGAAAGTGGGAGCTAAAGTTGGTACTACAGATAAAATATTTGGTAAAATAACTACACATCACTTAGTAGAAGCTATTAAAGAACAATTGGGTGTAGAAGTAGATAGACGTAAAGTTAGTTTTGCTGGCGAAGAAATTAAAACATTAGGAGAATACACTGCAAATGTAGATTTGCACGAAAAAGTACAATCTGAAGTTAAATTTGAAGTAGTAGCAGAGTAAATACAACTATTAGACGTTTAGATTTTTAGACAAATAGACTTATAGAGAACCCTTTCCAAAATGGAAAGGGTTTTTTGTTTAAGAAAAGTTTATTACTTTGCAAGTACTTTGTTAAAGTTGAGCTTATAAAGCTATGCACGACCTTGAAAAATTAGTGAATACAAAAATGCCTTTTGGCAAATATAAGGATACGCCTATCTGCAATTTGCCGGAATATTATTTGGTGTGGTTTAAAGAAAAAGGTTTTCCTAAAGGAAAGCTTGGGGAGCTTATGGCAATTATGTACGAAATTAAACTCAATGGTTTGGAATACTTATTAGAGCCACTAAAAAATAGTAAAAAGTAAATTTTATACCATTTATTTTTTACACTTTTATTACTACAAAAAAATACTTCTAACGTCTTTAAAATAGTTCTAAAATAAAAAACAGAACTATGAAAAAATTACAAGTAAATGCAGCCAGTATGGCAGATATTGCTTTTTTGCTACTCATCTTTTTTATGATGACAACTACCATACAGCAAGACCAAGGTATATTGAGTAAACTACCGGAAAATATTCCGCCAGAAGAAGTACCTTTAAAAAAGAGGAATGTGGTAATGATAACAATGAATAATACCGATAAGATTTTGTTAGATAACGAAGAAGTATCGTCTATGGATGAATTTAAAGAAATATGCAAAAAGCACATTATGAATAATAATATGGATAAATCTTTTTCGGAAAATCCTAAAGTTGCCGTCTTTTTAATAAAAGTAAGCAGAGGGACAGCCTACACCAATTATATAGAAATGAACAGCAAACTAAAAGAAGCGTATAAAGAATGTAGAAATGAATTTGCTTTAAATTTAACTAAGGGGAAATATAATTATACTCAGTTGGTAGATAAAGCAAAAAATGATACTACTTTTATGGCAATAAAAGAACAAGTGCAGTACGAAATTCCTTATTTAGTGCAAGAAGATTATAGCATTGCTTCAAATTAATACCAGCACAACTATTATTACCACTAATAATGCCAATAAAGCAATAATTAACCGTTGCCGTTGTTGTTTCTGTATTTCTATTTTATTACTTCTAATCTGTCTTTTAGTTTCTTCATTAGCAACTTTAAATTTTAAAGGTTTGCTACCAGAATTATGTAAGCCAGCTTCATACTTAAATTTGTTTTCAATACTCTGCTTTAAGCGTTTACTCTCTTTTATTAGCGTATTACCATATTTAGCAAAACCAGGACCTCCCATAAATGCTAATATAATAAAAATATCCTACTTCTTAGCCGGCTCATACAAAGCAAACCTGTTCCCTTCGGTATCAAAAAACTGAGCCATATAGCCTATTTCTTCTCCTATAAGAGTTCTGGGCATCACTATTTTTCCTCCGGCAGGCTCTACTTTATTTAATACTTTGTTTAAATTATCTCCTCCGTTTAAATATACTAAAGGTCCTTCAGAGCCGGGTTTTAAATAATCTTCTTGCACTATAGCTCCACCTACAGCTTCGCCACCATGAGGAAAAAATGCGTGTTTAATGCCACCATGTTCACTTTTGTGCATTTCAACATCTAAAATAGTTTCGTAAAATTTAACGCATCTGTCAAAATCAACAGCCGGTATTTCAAACCAAGTAACTATACTTTTCATTTAAAAAGACATTTATTTCATATCAAAAATATGAAAAAAGATCAAAAAAATTGTATCTTGCAAGAAACAAAAAACCATGGACAGAAAAGATTTTATTAATAAAGCAAAAGAAAGTTTAGATAATTTAGATGCTAAATTAGATGAATTAAAAGCCAAAGGAGAGCAGAAAAAAGCTGAAATGGGTGCTGAATATGAAAAGCAGTTAGAAAACCTAAAAGCTAAAAGAGCCGAATTAAAAGAGCAGTACGAAAAACTTGAAGATATAGCCGAAGACAAATGGGAAGCCGCTAAAAAAGATTTTAGTAGCAGTGCCGAAAGTTTTAAACAAGGCTTTTCTAAAATAGGCGATATTTTTAAAAACCTATAGGCAAAATCATATCTTACCTTTGTTTCTATAAAAACTTAATTCTGCGTAACTTTGCAGAAAATTAATTATAGATGAGAAATTTTATTGCCTTAGCTTTTATCAGTTTTGTATTGTTTTCTTGCAATAATGCTAATAAAACGGAAACTGCTGACGAAAATACAGCTACAGAATTTGAATATTTTGGAGAAGAAATAAATACTGACGGTGCTGTTTTAGCAAAAGACTTTTTCACTTCTTTTAATGCAGAAGATTCTACAAGAATGAAATTAGAAGGAGAAGTGGCAAGCGTTTGCCAAAAGAAAGGTTGCTGGATGAAAATGGGCATAGGCGAAAATAATGACGAAATTTTTGTGAAATTTAAAGACTATGGCTTTTTTGTTCCCCTAAACTGCGAAGGCAGAACAGCCGTAATGGAAGGCTGGGCATACAAAGATGTGCAAAGTGTGGAAGAATTAAAACACTACGCTTTTGATGCCGGCAAAACACAAGAAGAAATAGATTCTATTACCGAGCCTGAAGTAACTTATACCTTTTTGGCAGATGGCGTAGTACTAAAATAATATGAGAAAACTATTAGCCGTACTATCTATTATTTTAATAGGCATATACGCTTGCAACAATAGCGAAAGTTGCAAAGCAGATAAAAAACACGAAGCCTCTGTAATGTACGAACCTTCTGAATTGGCTTTACTTATGAAACAAATGCACGCCCAGCAGCAAGCGTGGAAACAATTAATTGAACAAGATAGTTTTAATATAATTTTCCCCGTTGATTTTATGGGAATTTATACCGTAGAACCTACAGATTCATTTTTAAGAGTAAGAGATGATAATTTTATTGGTTTTGCAGATGAATATATAGCCAGTGTTAAAACATTGATTGGTACAAAAAAACAAAATAAGCAAATTAAAAGATACAACGCCACTATAGATGCTTGTATAAACTGCCATAATGACTACTGCCAAGGTCCAATTGACAAAATTGAAAAACTATATATAGTTAAAAATTAACCCTGTTTTTCCTTACAACAGGTTTTGAGTTTTGCCATAAAAGTAGCTGTTGGCGTTTTTCTCTCAAGTTTTTTTTGTAAAAAATCTTTAAACTGTTTTTCTAAATTATACTCTTCTAAGCAGTGTATGCACCTTTGTAGTTCGCACATAATTTCTTGCTCTTGCTTAGGGTGCAACTCGCCATCTAACAAAAGCTGAAACTGCTGTACTACTTCCTTACAATCGTGATGTTTTTTCATTGACACTTTAGTATATACATTTAAAAACTAAAAATAAAACACTTCCATTTTCTAATAAGTTCATTTACACCGCATTTTAACGTTTTTCCTTAAAACCTCTGCTCAATGCAAACTCCCTCAATTCTTCTTTCATTAAATTACGTGCTCTGTATAGTCTTGACCTAACCGTACCAATAGGAATATCAGATATTTTAGCTATTTCTTCATAAGTAAAGCCTTCTATGTCAGACAAAATAATGGCTACTCTAAAATCTACAGGTAGCTTATTTAAAGCAATAGTTACTTCATCTCCCAGCATGTGTGTGTACATATCTTCAGAAATATCTATGCTTTCAGATTGCTTTTCTAATTGTTGCTTTTCATTAAAATCTTCAAAATCTACCTGCTGAGGAGCTCTTTTTTTCTTTCGGTACTCATTAATAAAAGCATTTTTTAAAATTTGAAAAAGCCAAGCTTTTGCATTGCTTCCCTTCTCGTAAGAATTAATAAACCGATAAGCCTTCATGTATGCTTCTTGCACTAAATCTTCTGCCTTAGTTTGGTCAAAAACTAAAGAAAATGCAAAATTGTACAAAGCATCCGCATGAGGAAGTAACTCTTCGTTAAATAACTTATCTTTGTCAGCTTTTATTGAGGTATTTTTTTCCAATCATTCAAATATAGTACAATATTTTTCGTTCAAAAAACGAACCAAACATAAAATGAGACAAAATTACAGTTTGTTAACTTATGAAGGCAGAAACATTGTTGTTTTTGCGGGTATAATTTTCGGTCTTGTGGTGTCAAAAGCGGTGTTAAGTATAAGCACTATTGTTTTATTGGTCAATTTTTTGGTTTCTTATAAAGAGCATAAGTTCAATATTTTTACCAAAGAAAACATTCCCAATTTAATACCTGTTGCTTTTTTTGCGGTGTCGTTAGTTTGGTTTTTGTTTGCTTCAAATAAAGGCTTGGCGTTAAAAGAAATGAACGAAAATTTGCCTTGGCTTATTTTGCCCTTGTGCATAGTGGCTTTAAAACATTATAGCAATCAATATTTATATCTTTTCTTAGGTTTGTTTGTGTTAATGATTGCCGTTAGTGCTGTGGTGGTTTTAATTAATTACTTTAGTAATTACGATTTTTATTTAAAAATTATTAGTGCCGGAAAAAGTATTGACACACCTCAAGACCATGTGCGGTATAGCTTGTTGCTCTCATTTGCCACCATAACTACCTTTTATTTTGGGCTTGTAAAATTGCCTAAACTTTTCCCCAAAGAACAATGGTTTTTTGTTATTTCGTTTATATTTTTTGCAGTTACATTACATATTTTATCTGTAAGAACAGGCTTAATAACTTTTTATTTAGGCATTGTATTTTTGACAGTTTACAAAGCTATAATTACCAAAAAATGGTGGTTTATTCCTATAGTTTTGGTGTTAGTAACACTTGCTCCATATTGGGCATATAAAAATGTACCCAGTTTTAGAGAAAAAGTGTATTATATGAACTACGATTGGCTACAAATTAACAGCAATAACATTAATGGAAATTCTGACACTAAAAGATTACTTTCCTATAAAATAGCCGTTAGTCTTATAAAAGAAAAGCCTGTTTTAGGTTATGGTATTGGCACAGGAAAAGAGGTTATGAATAAGTATTTTGAAGAAAATTATCCGGAAGTTACCAACCAAAATAGAATATTGCCCCACAATCAATTTTTATTTATTTGCTTAGAAATGGGATTTGTTGGCTTAGCCATTTTTCTTTTGGTGCTAATCGTGCCACTATACAAAGCAATTAGAAATTTTAATCCTCTTTTTATAGCACTTTGGCTTATGGTAGTAGCATCGTGTATGGTAGAAAACAATTTAGAATCGCAGGTAGCTTTATCTATGTATTTGTTTTTTTCATCGCTACTTTTAAAAATAAAGCAAGATGAGTAAAATATCACTTGTAATAATAACTTTTAATGCCGAAAATATGCTTGATAAAGTACTTGCTCAAGCTAAAAAACTTACCAAAGATATAGTAGTGGTAGATAGTTTTAGCACAGATAAAACAGAAGAAATAGCTAAAGAATTTGAGGTAAACTTTTATAAAAAAGAATGGGTAGGCTACGGTTCTCAAAAAAACTATGCCAATAAATTAGCTCTTAATAATTGGATACTTTCTATAGATGCAGATGAAGTACTTAGCAATGAGCTGATTGACGAAATTAAAGCCCTAAATCTAAATGATGAAAACCTTGCTTTTAATATTCCTTTTAAAAACAATTACTGTGGCAAACTTATAAAACATGGGCGATGGAAAAATGAACATCATGTACGGCTATTTAATAAAAAAACCGTTAGCTGGAATACCAGCCAAGTACACGAAGGACTAAATTTAAGCAACATAGAAATAATTGACTTAAAAAATCCTATTTTTCATTTTTCTATGCAAAGCAAAGAGCAGCACTTAGCTAAAGCAAAAAAGTATGCAGAAATGGGAGCAAGCAGAATGTACAAACAAGGCAAAAAAGCTACTTTTATAAAGCAATACATTAATCCTATGTTCCGTTTTATAAACGATTATATTTTTAGCTTAGGATTTTTAGATGGCAAATTAGGATTTCAATTAGCATATATTATAAGTAAAGAAACTTATTGGAAATACCAAAAATTGGATAAACTCTATAAAGTCTGAAAAATAATTTCACATTCCATAATGTTCCCCCACCTGAAAAGGAGGGAAAAAAAAGTTTACCTACCGAAGGCAGGGGTGGTTTTATAAAAGTATGTGAAATTATTTTTTTGGATACAATATAAATAATCAATTATAATAGTAAAAACTTTATTTTCGTGCTATGAAAATTGGCTTAGACGCTAAAAGAATATTTAATAATAAAACGGGCTTGGGCGTTTATGGGCGAAATCTTGTTAGCGGATTTGAGCAAATAACGCACCCACATCAGTTTTATTTATTTACGCCTACTGCAAAGTCTGAAATTTATATACCAAGCAAACATTTTAATGTAGTTAGCAGCCATTCTTTTTCTTCTTATTACTGGCGTACTTTTAGCATAGCTAAAGATATAAAAAGCAATAATTTAGATATTTATCATGGTTTAAGTAATGAACTGCCTTTGACTATAGCCAAAACAAAAGTAAAAAGCATAGTAGATATACACGATTTGTGTTTTGTGAAATTTAAAGAGGATTACAGCAAAATTGACCAACAAATATTTTGGTATAAAGCTAAAAATGCAGCCTTGCAAAGCCATAAAATAATAGCTACATCAAACGCCACCAAACAAGATATTTTGCAATATTTTAAAGTGCCGGAAAATAAAGTAGAAGTTGTTTACCAATGTTGCGATAAGCAGTTTTATGCTCAAAAAACAAAAGAAGAAATAGATTTAGTACTAAAGAAATATAATTTGCCAAAAGAATATTTTTTAAGTGTAGGCACTATACAAGGCAGAAAAAACCAGCAAGCTATTGTAAAAGCAATTTCAAAATTAGATAAAGCAAAACAACTTCCTTTGGTACTTGTAGGAAACGGAGGTAAATATTTGCAGCAATTAAAAGCTTTGGCACAGCAACTTAATGTTAAACTTTTTGTGTTGGATAATTTACCTTTTAATGAACTGCCTTGTATTTATCAAAATGCAAAAGTGTTTGTTTATCCGTCTTTTATAGAAGGTTTTGGCATACCGGTGTTAGAGGCAATGGCAGCTAAAACGCCTGTTGTTACAACAAAAAACACCAGCATGGCAGAAATAATTCAAGATGAAAACAATTTAATTTCAGCAGATAATATTGAAGAAATTGCCGAAAAAATGAGCTATTTTTTAGTTAATCCTCAGTTTGCAAATACAGAAAAACATTATACCCGTGCATTAGATTTTTCTGAAAAGAAATTTGCACAGCAAGTTTTAGATATTTATGAAAAACTACAGTAGCCAAATAGATAAAACAATAGCAATTTTAAATGCAGGGGGCGTAATAATTTGCCCTACAGATACCATAATAGGTTTAAGTGCCGATGCCACAAATAGTGAAGCTGTAAATAAAATAATTTCCATTAAAAACCGACCGGAAAACAAAAGTTTTATTGTGCTGGTTAGTAGTATTGGAATGCTTAAAAATTATGTAGAAGACCTGCCAAATTTTGTGTTAGATTTTTTGGCAAAACAAAAAGAACCTACTACTATTATTTATAAAAAAGGACTCCATTTAGCCGACAATGTACTGGCAGAAAACGGAAGCATAGGCATAAGAATAGTGAATGAAGGAATAGTTTATGAAATTATTAAAAATCTAAATAAACCTATTGTTTCTACATCGGTAAATGAAAGTGGAGCAACTTCAATATTAAAAATAGAAGAAATATCTAAAACCATTAAAAACAAAGTAGATTTTATAGTTGAAAGTCCAATTCAACAACACAATAAACCTTCTTCTATATTTATGATACAACAAAAATCACTTACTCAGTTGAGATAAGTCAGCAATATGCTAAAGGTCTAATACTACCTTTGTACTATAAATTAAATAATAAGTAATAAACTAAATAATGCCTTTTACAGAAGAACAACTATTAAACGCTAAAACACGAAAAGATTTAATAAAAATAGCCAAAGAAAACAAGATAAATATAAGTAAAGTACTGGATAATCTTAAGTACGAAAAAGAACTTTTGGCATTGCAAAGCGAGCTGGTAAACCTACAGCAGTGGATTCATAAAAACAAAATGAGAGTTGCCATACTTTTTGAAGGCAGGGATGCCTCAGGAAAAGGTGGTGCCATAAAACGATTTAAAGAGCACTTAAATCCAAGATTTTCTAAAGTAGTGGCACTAAACAAACCTACAGAAGTAGAACAAGGGCAATGGTATTTTAGACGATACATAAAACAGCTTCCCGACCCTGGCGAAATTGTTTTTTTTGATAGAAGTTGGTACAACCGTGCCGTGGTAGAACCGGTAAATAAATTTTGTAATAAAGAGCAGTACGATAAATTTATGGTGCAAGCTCCCGAATTTGAGCATTTGCTGTATGAAGACAATGTAAAAATCATAAAATTTTGGTTTTCCGTTTCTAAAGAAGAGCAAAAGAAGAGATTTGACTCCCGATTAGCCAATCCATTAAAGAAATGGAAATTTAGCCCGGTAGATATGCGTGGGCAAGAACTGTGGGATAAATATACTTTTTATAAAGAGCAAATGTTTAGTAAAACACATACTAATTTCAGTCCGTGGACAATAGTAAAAACCAACAATAAAAAAGTAGCACGGTTAGAAAGTATTCGCCACGTTCTTTCACTATTTGATTATGAAGGCAAAGGGTCTTCCGGCATACAGTTATCGCCCGACCCTAACGTAATAGTTCGTTACCACAGAAGTACTGTACAAATAGATATTTAAAAAAGTGAAAATGATAAAAGAAAAAATAAACATAAGCGAAGAAGACTTACAAATTTTAAATTCAAAATATGGTTTAAGGTCTTTATTTGGAAGCAGAAAAGTAAATACTCAAAAAGCATTAAATACTACAAAGTATATTCACGAGTTAATGATGCTTCAAATAGAATTAATAAAACTTCAAGATTGGGTTTTAGAACACAAGAAAAAAGTGGTAGTGCTTTTTGAAGGTAGAGATGCCGCAGGAAAAGGAGGAGCTATAAGAAGAATAACAGAGCATATTAACCCACGTTTTTTTAGAGTGGTGGCATTAGATAAACCCACAATAGATGAAAGACAACAGTGGTTTTTTCAACGCTATGTTAATCAACTTCCCAATCCTGGAGAAATGGTTTTTTTTGACAGAAGTTGGTATAATAGAGCCGTAGTAGAACCCGTAAACGGTTTTTGCACAAATGATGAATACGAAACTTTTATGAACCATGTTAATGATTTTGAAGACATGGTAATCAGTTCAGATTTATATTTAGTAAAACTTTATTTTTCTATCAGTAAAAAAGAGCAAGCTTCGCGATTTAAAGACATAGAAAATAGTCCGCACAAGCAGTGGAAAATTACTCCCGTAGATAAAAATGCCCAAAAACTATGGGATGAATATACAAAATACAAAGAAAAAATGTTTGAAGTGAGCAATACGAGCATAGCTCCATGGCACATAATAAATGCCGATAATAAGAGCCAAGCTCGTTTAGATGCCATTAAAATACTTTTAAACAGCGTACCTTACAACAAAAAGATAGCTAAAAAAACAAAGTAAAGAGATTAAATAAAATATATTAGCACGGTTTTAGTTATAAATATACCAACAAGTGTATAAATTTGCGGTATGACTAAATTATGGCTAACATTATTATTCTTTTGTGCTCTTTCTTTAAAATCTATAAGCTGGCAAGACCATAATAATCTTGATGATACTTCTTTTAAAAGATTTGCCAACCAAGAAGCGTGGGTAGATTCTGTAGCTAATTCTTTAACATTAGATGAAAAAATAGCTCAGTTTTTTATGTTGGGCGTTTATCCCACACAGGGAGAAACAAACCGTAGCTATGTAGAAAATGTAATTAAAAAATATAACATAGGTGGTGTCATTCTTTTTAAAGGGCATCCTATACAAGCCGCTCAGTGGAATAATAGTTTTCAAAAAGCAGCCAAAACACCTCTTTTTATTTCTGTAGATGGAGAATGGGGAATAAATATGCGTTTAGACAGTACTATACAATATCCAAGGCAACTGACACTGGGAGCTATTCAAGATGATGATTTAATATACCAAATGGGGCAACAAATAGCTCTTGAATGCAAAGCCGTAGGGATAAATATAAACTTAGCTCCAGATATGGATATTAATAACAACATTAATAATCCGGTAATAAATGATAGAAGTTTTGGAGAAGATAAATATAATGTAGCATTAAAAGCATTGGCGTATGCACAAGGTATGCAAAGCCAAAACATAATGGCAGTAGGCAAGCATTTTCCCGGGCATGGCGATACCGATACCGATTCGCATAAAGATATGCCTATTATTAAGCACAGCAGAGCCAGATTAGACAGTATAGAACTTTATCCGTTTAAAGTGGCAGTTCAAAATGAAGTAAAAGGCATAATGGTGGCTCACTTAAATATTCCTGCTTTAGATAATACAGAAAATTTACCGTCAAGTTTATCTAAAAAAATAATCACCGATTTGCTTAAAACAGAAATGGGTTTTAACGGCTTAGTTTTTTCTGATGCATTAAACATGAAAGGAGTAACCAAATATTATGAGCCGGGAGAAGTAGATAAAATAGCTTTTTTGGCAGGCACAGATGTGTTAGTCGTTTCGGAAGATATACCTAAAGGTATTGAAATGATTAAAAAAGCCATTAAAAAAGGCGATATAACAGAGCAATATATAAATGAAAGATTAAAAAAAGTATTGGAAAATAAATATTGGCTTCAATTAGATAAATCTCCAATAGTAGATGTATCAAAAGTAAGCGGTGTTTTAAATTTAAAAACATCAAAAGAGCTAAATAAACAACTTTTTGAAAAAGCATTAACCATAGCTGCTAATGATAATTTTGTTATTCCATTAAAAAATGGGCAAGAAAAAAATACAATAGCCGTAGCTTTAGGTACGGGTTATACGCAAACTTTTCAAAAATCGCTGGAGCCGTATAGTATAAAAAACAGTATGGTTGTTCCAAACGATATAGCAACAGATAAAGTAAAAACTTACACAGATAAGTTAAAATCTTACGAAAAAGTTATTGTTAGCATACACAATATGAGCCGCTGGAAAAGCAAAAATTACGGCTTTTCGGCTGGTGAATTACAATTTTTAAATGAAATAAATAAAACTAAAGAAGTTATTTTAGTAGTTTTTGGTTCGCCATATAGTTTAAGTCAATTGCAAGACTTTAAAACCATATTAGTAGCATACGAAGATAATTCTTATACACAAGCAGCAGCGGCTAAAGCATTATTTGCTAAAATAGATGTAAACGGGAAATTGCCCGTAAGTGTAGGCAAGTTTAAAGTAGGCACAGGATATAATTTAAGTACCGAAAAAAACATAAAACACGTAGCTCCGGAAGATATGGGTATGGATAGTAAAATTTTAGATTCCATAGATTATTATGCCAAAAAAGCCATAAAAATTGAAGCAACGCCCGGTTGTCAAATTGTAGTTTTAAAAGATGGCAACATTGTTTACGATAAAAGTTTTGGATACACAACATACACTTCAAATACTCCTATTAACAGTCAAACTATTTACGATTTAGCATCTATTACTAAAGTGGCGGCTACTACACTGTCTATTATGAAACTTTATGAAGAGGATAAAATAGATTTAAACCAAACATTAAAGCATTATTTGCCCAACTTAAAAGGAACAAGCGTAGGAAATTTAGTTATAAAAAACATTATGACACATCAGGCAGGTTTGCCTTCGTGGATTCCGTTTTATAAAGCTACAGTAGAAGATTCTGTTTATAACAATTGGTATCAAGTAGATAGCAATGCTGCTTATTGTGTAAAAGTAGCAGACAATTTATTTATGTGTAAAGATTCTATAAATTATATATGGAAAACAATAGATGGTGTAGAAATAAAAGAAAATCCCGATTATAGATATAGTGATTTAGGATTTTATTTGCTTATGGAAGTTATTGAAAAACAAAGTGGTATAACTTTAGATGAATATGTAAGCAAGTATTTTTATGAACCAATGGAGCTACAAAATATTGGTTTTAATCCTCATAATAAATTTGATTTAAGTAGAATTCCGCCTACGGAAAATGATACCATTTTTAGAAAACAAGTGGTTCAAGGCTACGTTCACGACCCCGGTGCGGCTATGTTAGGCGGTGTGTGTGGGCATGCGGGCTTATTTAGCAATGCCATAGATTTAGCAGAATTGTTTCAAATGCTAAACAATGGAGGAACGTACAATGGAGTTAGATATTTAAAAGAAAAAACCGTTAACTATTTTAATACCGTTCCCTTTAAAGATAATGACAATAGAAGAGCTTTAGGTTTTGATAAGCCGGTGCTTCCTAATAAAAAAACCGGAGAAAGAAAAGGCGGACCTACAGCTCCAATGGTGAGCGATAAATGTTTTGGGCATACGGGATTTACAGGAACAGCCGTTTGGGCAGACCCCGAGTACAATTTAGTTTATGTTTTTCTGTCAAACAGAACTTATCCTTACGCCACCACAAATACTTTGGCTAAAGAAAATATACGTACAGATATACAAGAAGTTATTTACCGAGCTATGAAACATAAAGACGTAAATTAGAAATAATTTATGTTTTAAGATAGCATCTTGGAACGTTTAAGTAATTTGAATTACAGTTTGTGGTCTTTTACTTTTGTCTTGATACAAAAGTAACAAAAGATCAAGACTGTAATCAAAAACACTAAAATGCTATAAAACAGACGATGACAAATTAATGTATGCTCAACTTCAATTTCCCTAAAGTATTTTCACTTTTAGGAGCATACTAATTTGTCTGTTTGCCGTTTTATAATTTCATTCATTTTGGATGTCTGTTTTACATCATTTCTTAACGTATTTTTGATTAAGGTCAGATAAAAAGTGCACCTTAAGTTTGCAAGTGGGGCACCCATTAACCGAAAACTCCGTAAAAAATTAAACTGTTTGAAGAACAAGGAGATGATTTTTTTGAACTAAAAGTTCAAAAAAATCATCATATCAGGGGCGTCATTCCGTAAAATTTTGTAGTGAAGCGGAAAAATTTATACGGAATCCCAAATTCCTTTCACGGAAACAATTCTTAAAATTGATATTCCAAACACTTGTGAGGTTATAATGGGTCGCTGAAAACTTAGTGCAATTCTTTTGTAACTTTTCTACTAAAGAAAAGTTAATGTAAAATACTTCATGGGTATCTTTACGGATAGTCATAAAATATTGCTTGAAATTAAGAACGTTATAAAACTTTAAAATCACAAATTTATTTAAACCATTTTTGCTTTGTTTAGTATATTCGTGGTTAATCTAAAAATTATTAAAACATGAAAAAAATATTATTTAGCATTGTGGTTTTAACGGCATTATGTTTTACGCAGGTTGAAGCACAATTAAAGACACCGGCACCAAGTCCGGGAGCTACGGTAACACAAAAAGTGGGCGTTTCAGAAATTGCAATAGACTATTCTCGTCCAAGCATGAAAGGAAGAAAAATATTTGGAAGTTTAGTTCCTTTTGGCGAATTATGGCGTACGGGAGCCAATGCTTCTACAAAAGTAACCTTTGCAGATGATGTAAACGTAGGCGGAGTAGCTTTAAAAGCAGGCAAATATGCTTTATTTACTTTCCCCGGAGAAAGCGAATGGACAGTTGTGTTTTATGGCGATGCGGAAGTATCCGGTACACCTGGCGATAAATATGACCCAAAGCAAGAAGTGGCAAAATTTAAAGTGAAAAGTCAGAAATTAAATGATAAAGTAGAAACCTTTACTA
The DNA here is from genome assembly GCA_020635995.1 of Chitinophagales bacterium. Classification (NCBI taxonomy): domain Bacteria; kingdom Pseudomonadati; phylum Bacteroidota; class Chitinophagia; order Chitinophagales; species Chitinophagales bacterium. Next base: position 687,454 of record JACJYS010000001.1, read on the forward strand.
TAGATGTAGCTAATTTAACCGATGCATCTGCCGAAATCACTTTACTTTGGGAAAATACAAAAGTTGCGATTCCTGTAAAATTTGATACAGAAAAAATGGTAATGACAAGTATAGATGAAGTAATGGCAGGACCTTCGCAAAGAGATTATTATAGTGCGGCACGTTATTATTTTGATAATGGAAAAGATTTGAACACCGCCTATAAATGGATAACTAAAGCTACCGAAGGCGATGGAAATGCTTTTTGGATGTTGCGTTTAAAATCTCAAATAGAAGCTGGTTTAGGCAAATATAAAGAGGCTATAAATACAGCTACAAAATCTAAAGAATTAGCAGAAAAAGCAGGCAATAAACAATATGTGAAATTTAATGAAGATGCCATTAAAGAATGGTCTAAAAAGTAAATAGCAAAAGTATTTTTATTTAGCAAAAACGCTACAAGTAAAAATAACTTGTAGCGTTTTTGCTTTTTATATATCTCTTTCTGTTATATTGATGACATATACCACACTCGTGCCAGGTGGCACGAGTAAACTTTTTGTAGCTTTGCAAGCCCAAATAAAAGACTATGGAAAATTACACAGAATATATAGGTTATGCAGCTACCATTTTTTTAATGATTTCATTTTTGCTAAAGGACATGAAAAAACTGAGAATGGTAAATACTGTTGCCTGCCTGTTTTTTATTGTTTATGGCTATTATATAAATAGTATTCCTATAATGCTAAGCAACGCTTTTATATCTTGTGTTAATTTGTATTATTTAGTAGTGAGTAAGTAGATGCTGGTCATTGGTTATTTGTCAGTAGTGTGTGTTAGAGTTACGAACTTTCTAAAAGTTCGTAACTCTGTCCAATATTATTTTTATTCCGATACCGAAAATGGAATCAACACCCAGATTTGGTGTACACTCATAACCCACTATTATAAGTAGGGACATTCAGTAGTATCTCAAAACATAAAGACCATTATTACCAATTAGCCTAAATGATAACCAAAGAGAGAGTCTCTGCAATGGAGGGAAGTTTTGGAACAGACAAGGAACACTTTCTTCTGAATAGGATAAAAGCCAGAACAAAGGAAACGGAAACACTTTGGATATCATGCCTATCGGCAGACAAGTTTTTCGGTATTCATACCTCCAATGCACTCAAAATTGGTAGGCGTATGAGTCGGAATTTGGCAAAATTAGCATAGTAATAACTAAAAAATTGCATCCGTGGGAGTACTATGCCTATTCCTGAATATCCCTAAGTATTTAAAATCAACATTTTAATGTGCTATCAGAAGCTAACTTCTTACAGCACGAGAAGGGAGCTAATTGAAAATATACCTTTGGTAACTTTACGGATAGTCATAAAGATTTTTAAAAATTACGCATCTATTTCTACAATAATATATGCCTGTTTGTTTTTTCTATTGGTTGCATCTATTGCTTTAGCTAAATAGGTTTTTACTTCTTTTATAGTGCTTGTATTTTTAGTGCATTTTATTAGTATTTGTCTTAAATACATATTCCTAACTTTGCTTATTAATGGCGAGCTGGGTCCTAAAACCTGAAATTTTCCAGATAATCTCAACTCATTAGCCAACATATTTGAAGCGTTTTTTACATCTTCCGGAATTTTGTGCTTTATGGTTATTTGTATTAAACTAACATACGGTGGATAATTGTATTGCTTTCTTGTAAGAAGTTCGTTGTAGTAAAAACTATTCTGCTCGTAGTTTTTTATACTTTGTAAAATTACATTATCCGTATTATTACTTTGTATTAGTACTTTTCCTTGCTTTTCTTTTCTTCCTGCACGACCGCCCACTTGTGCCAGTAACTGATAAGCTCTTTCTGCAGCTCTAAAATCGGGGAAACTAAATAATTGATCGGCATTTACTATACCTACAAGCGAAACATTGTCAAAATCTAAACCTTTAGTTACCATTTGAGTACCTATAAGTATATCTATTTTTTTGTTTTGAAAATCAAAGATAATTTCTTCGTGCCCGTGTTTTCTCCTTGTACTATCCAAATCTAAACGAGCTACCTGTGCTTGCGGAAACAATATTTGTATTTCATCTTCTATTTGCTCTGTTCCAAAACCTTTTATTTGTACATCATTGCTACCGCAGGCTTTGCAGTTTTCTACCATTTTTTGTTGATGCCCACAGTAATGACAAACTAATTTATTGAAAAATTTATGGTAGGTTAAACTCACATCGCAGTTGGGACAGTATGGAATCCAATCGCATAAATTGCAGTTTACATAATTTGCAAAACCTCTTCTATTTTGAAATAAAATAACCTGCTCTTGGTTGTTTAATGCTTGTTGTATTGCTTCTTTAAGTTGCTCAGAAAACAAACCGTGCATTTTTTTTCGTTTCTTTAAGTCTAAAGTATCAATTAAAATTATTTCCGGTAAAACAGCTTTACCAAAACGGTCAGTTAATACAACGTGAGCATATTTTTTCAACTCAATATTATGGTAAGTTTCAAAACTAAGTGTAGCACTTCCTAATAGTATATTTGCTTTATGTAAATGAGCTAAAATTATAGCTGTATCTCTACCGTGGTAGCGTGGGGCTGGCTCAAACTGTTTGTAGCTTCGCTCGTGTTCTTCATCTACTATTATTAAACCCAAATTAGAAAAAGGTAAAAACACACCACTTCTTGCCGATAAAATAATGGGCGTTTTTTGTTCTATTACATTTTTGTATATTTCTACACGTTCTTGGTCGTTAAATTTTGAATGATAAACACCTATTTTATTGCCAAAATATTTTTGTAATCTTAAAACCAACTGAGCAGTGAGAGCAATTTCCGGCAATAAATATAAAACTTGCTTGCCTTGAGCTATAGCTTCTTCAATTAATTTAATATAAATATGTGTTTTGCCACTTCCTGTTACGCCTTCAAGTACGGTTACTTTATTTGCTGTAAAGTGTTGCTTAATTTCTTTTAAAGCCACATCTTGCTGTACGCTTAAAGGAGAAGCATCATTTGTTTCTATTTTATCCTGTATAATACGCGATACCTCTTTTTCTTCTTGAACAAAAATTTCATTTTTTATTAAGGTATTTAAGCTACTGGAAGAAAGATTATCATCGGCATTTAATAGGCTTTTTTCTACCCAACTTTTTTGAGGTTGAAGTTGCAAATATTTAAGTAAAACTTCGGTTTGTTTTTCATATCGGCTTATTTTTTCAAAAACTTCATGAAGGGCTTTGTCGTTAGTGTATCTATCGTTTAGTTTAATATAATTTACAGTTTTAGGCTTATATTTTTCTTGCAGTTCTTCTTTAACCACACACAAGCGATAATACATCAGTTTATTGATGATAGGATATACACTTTTTTTAGATAAAATTTCTTGAATATCGGTAAGCTCTAATTCTTGATTGGCTTGCAAAGCTTCGGCTAATAAAAATTCTTCATCGTTAAGTTCATTTCTGTCAAAATGGGGATTATCTATGTATATAAACTTAGTTTCACTGCTTAATTTTAGGGCAGAGGGCAAGGCTGCGTTCATTACTTCTCCTAAAGTGCACATATAGTAGGTGCTTATCCACTCCCAAAGTTTAAACTGCTTTTCATTGACAAGTATTTGGCTGTCGGCAATTTCTTCTATAGGTTTTGCGATGTAGTCGGTAGGCTTTCTATGGTGTATTTCATATACTATACCGCTATAAATTTTTCGTTTGCCAAACTGTACTATAACGCGGTGTCCTTTTTTTATGTGTTCCACAAGGTCAAAAGGCACACCATAGGTGTAGGTATTGGGCGTAGCCAAAGGTAATATTACTTCTACAAAAGTGGCTTGAGACATCAATGGCTAAAATACGAATAATACTAATTGTTTAATAAAAAGTAACCTTACTATTTTAAAAAACTTCTCTAGCTATTTGCACAGTATTTTCACTACGACTCATAGTATAGTAATGAATACACGGCACATTAGCTTGCTTTAGCTCCTTACTTTGTTCTATTGCCCACTTTACGCCTACTTGTTTTACTTCATCGTTTGTTTTGCATTTAGCCACCTCTTTAGATAAAGGCTCTGGTATATCTATATGAAACATACTTGGCAATATTTTTAAATGATTTTTAGTAGCAAAGGGTTTAATCCCAGGTACTATGGGAACATTAATTCCTATAGCTCTGCATTTATCTACAAAATCAAAATATTTTTGGTTGTCAAAAAACATTTGGGTAACAATATAATCTGCTCCGGCATCTACTTTTTGCTTTAAATATTCTAAATCGCTATTCAAATTAGGTGCTTCAAAGTGTTTTTCGGGGTAGCCTGCCACGCCCACACAAAAGCTTGTACTAAAATCAGATAGCGTTTCTTCATGCAAAAAACGTCCTTCGTTCATGTGGTGTATTTGATCTACTAAATCCACAGCATAAATATTTCTATTAATGCGGTCTTCAATATGATATTCAGATTTTCCCATTTCATCTCCTTTTATTACTAAAATATTTTCAATACCTAAATAATAAAGTGAGAACAAAGCATCTTCCGTTTCTTCTTTAGTAAAACCGCCACAAATTAAATGAGGTACGGCTTCTATTTTATATTTATTCATAATAGCAGCACAAATACCTACAGTTCCCGGTCTTTTGCGTATAGGCACACGCCTTACCGAACCATCGGAGTTTTTTCTGTAAACTATTTCTTCTCTATGGTAGGTTACATCTACAAAAGGCGGATTAAACTCCATTAAAGGATCAAGAACATTGTATAAATCTTTTATATTTTTCCCTTTCATTGGTGGCAAAACCTCAATAGAAAACAAAGTTTCTTTGGTAGAATTTAGTTTATCGGCTACTCTCATGCTCCAAAGTTACATATAGCATCATCTTTTTTGCAATTTTATTTATAAATACTTTATCTTTGGCAAACAATATACTTTAATATGAAAAATTTATATCTACTATTCGCATTTGTTCTACTAACATTATTCTCTTGCAAAAATGAATGTCAAGATTTATTAGATCAAATTCATGAAGCAAAAAGCACTTATGAATCTGCTCCTACACAGGCAAACTGTATAGCATATCAAAATTTGTTACAATCATATATTAATGGTTCTTGCGAGTCAAACTCACAAGGTGTTAATTATGATGTTTTGTTTCAAGATTACTTAAATGATTTAGATTGTGGTTCGCTACCTTCTACAACTTGTGGCAATGGTGTGCAAGACGGAGATGAAACGGGCGTTGACTGCGGAGGAAGCTGTACGCCTTGTGGCACAACAGTACCTACTTGTACCGATGGCATTATGAATGGAGATGAAACTGGAGTTGATTGTGGTGGCACATCTTGTCCACCGTGTAGTAGCAACAATTATTATATGAGATGCGAAATTGATGGCACTCCTTGGGATGCTTATATGTTAGGATTTATGGCGGCATCAATTGATTATTCTGGATACTTAAATGGTTTTATAAGTTATACAAATGAAGGTCAAATTAGGATAGGCAATTTAGACGATTTTTTACAAACAGGTTCTTATGTTTTTACTAATGGAACTCTGTCTTCTGGTTTAGCTAGTTTCTCTTATGTTCCGGAAGTTTTAGGAACTTCTCCTAATCATTTTTATGAGCCCGTTGGCAATAACGGCTCATTGGTTATAACGGCTGTAAATATTACCGATTCTACTGTAACGGGAACGTTTAGTGTAGATGTTTATGATGATAATTTTACTCCGTTTGATACTATTAGTATAACAAATGGAGAGTTTTATGTTCCTTTTACAAATTAGTAATTAATGAATTTAAAAGAGTTAGCCCAGCAAAAAATATTGGTGTTAGATGGTGCTATGGGTACTATGATACAGCGTCATAAGCTGGAAGAAGAAGATTTTAGGGGCGAAAGATTTAAAAATCATACGCAGCCACTTAAAGGCAATAATGATTTACTTTCTATAACACGTCCGGAAATTATTAAAGATATACACAGAAAATATTTTGAAGCCGGTGCAGATATTGTAGAAACAAATACATTTAGTGGTACTATTATAGCACAAGAAGATTATGGCTTAGATAGAGATGATGTATATCAAATTAATTATCAATCGGCTAAAATAGCGAGAGAAGTAGCGGATGAGTTTGAAAACAAGTTTGTGGCAGGAAGTATAGGACCAACTAACCGAACGGCTTCATTATCTCCCGATGTTAATAACCCTGAATATAGAGCCGTTACTTTTGATGAACTTAAAGAAGCCTATAAGTTTCAAGTAAAAGGCTTAGTAGAAGGTGGTGTAGATATACTTTTGGTAGAAACTGTTTTTGATACCTTAAATGCCAAAGCAGCCTTGTTTGCCATTCAAGAGTATTTTAACGAAAACTCATCTAAAAGTGAAGAAACTTCAGTCCTACCTATTATGGTTTCGGGTACTATAACCGATGCCAGTGGTAGAACTTTAAGTGGACAAACCACAGAAGCTTTTTTAATTTCTATGGAACATATACCACTGTTTAGCATAGGCTTAAACTGTGCTTTGGGGGCAAAACAATTGCGACCTTATTTACAAGTTTTAGCTTCAAAATCGGAATTTAATGTGAGTGCACACCCTAATGCAGGTTTGCCCAATGAGTTTGGACAATACGATGAATCTCCGGAAGCTATGCAAGCACAAATAGAAGATTTTTTAAAAGAGGGATTGCTAAATGTAGTGGGTGGTTGCTGTGGCACTACACCGGAGCATATTAAAGCCATAGCCGAAGTGGCTAAAAAATATAAACCAAGAAAAATCACTGAAATAGTAGGTTAAGCAGTTTTTTTTTAACCTCTTTAAATAGTTGCATCTACAATTAGCGTTAATTAAACAAAAAGTAACAGCATACTTTCATCATTTTTATAGGAATTTGTTACATTTGGGCGAAATTAATTCCCAATGGAAAATATTTCAGACAAATTTGCATTAAAAGGTCTCACTTTTGATGATGTTTTGCTTATACCTGCACATTCAGAAGTGCTACCACGAGAGGTTGACATTAGAACAAAACTTACACGAGAAATCTCTATAAACTTGCCCTTAGTTTCTGCGGCAATGGATACCGTTACAGAATCGGCAATGGCTATAGCAATGGCTCGCGAGGGCGGAATGGGTATTTTGCACAAAAATATGAGTATAGAAAATCAGGCAAAAGAAGTGCGTAAAGTAAAGCGTTCTGAAAGCGGTTTGATAGTAGATCCTATTACGCTTAGTCCCGAAGCCAAAATAGGAGAAGCTTTACAATTAATGAAAGAAAACAAAATTGGAGGTATCCCTATTGTAGATGAAAAAGATAATTTAGTAGGAATATTAACTAATAGAGATTTGCGTTTTGAAACGCATACGGATACTTTGGTTAGTGAAATTATGACCAAAGATAAACTGATAACAGCTCCCGAAGGAACAGATTTAGCTGCTGCGGAAAAAATATTGCAAAAACACAAAATAGAAAAGTTGCCCGTAGTTAGTCGCGATGGAAAATTAGTGGGTTTAATTACCTATAAAGATATTTTGCGAGTACAAAACTATCCAAGTGCCTGTAAAGATGATTTTGGTAGATTGATGGTGGGTGCTGCTGTGGGTGTTACTGCCGATATGTTTGACAGAATAGAAGCTTTACTTAATGTGGGTGTAGATGTTATAACCATTGACACCGCTCACGGGCATTCGGCAGGGGTGCTAAATACCGTAAAAGAAGCTAAAAAGAAGTTTAAAAACCTTCAAATGATAGCAGGAAATATAGCCACAAAAGAGGGTGCTCAAGCATTGATAGATGCAGGAGTAGATGCCGTAAAAGTAGGTGTAGGGCCCGGTTCTATTTGTACTACAAGGGTAGTGGCAGGCGTGGGCGTACCTCAATTGACCGCTATTTACGAAGCGGCTCAGGCATGCAAAAAAGCAGGTATTCCTGTTATAGCAGACGGAGGCATAAGATATACAGGAGATATGGTAAAAGCCTTAGCCGGTGGAGCAGATGTAGTAATGGCGGGTTCTATTTTTGCAGGTACAGATGAAAGCCCGGGGGAAACTATCATTTTTGAAGGGCGTAAGTTTAAATCTTATAGAGGAATGGGAAGTGTAGAAGCCATGAAACAGGGTTCTAAAGACCGTTATTTTCAAGATGTGGAAGACGATATTAAAAAATTAGTACCGGAAGGAATTGTAGGAAGAGTACCATATAAAGGAACACTAAGCGAAGTAATGCACCAATTTATAGGTGGCTTGCGTGCTGGAATGGGATATTGCGGAGCAAAAGATATTACCACATTAAAAAATGCCAAATTTACTGTTATTACATCGGCAGGAGTAAGAGAAAGCCATCCTCATGACGTTACTATCACTAAGGAATCGCCAAATTATAGCAGATAATTAGTCGTTAGTAGTTGGTTTTTAGTAATCTGTTATTAATCATTATACCTTAAAACCGTATAACCTTCTTTTTCTAATTTATCTATTTCTTCTTTTGTAGGAATGTGAGAATAAGCAATGCAGTTGGCATAAAACATGGTTTCAATTGGGTTTGGGCAATTAATTAAAACAAGATTTTCGTTTTCATTTTCTATTTTTTTCAGTTCTTGTACCCAAGCTGGGGTTCTATCTTTATTTTGAAAAATTTTGGTTCTTTCTATACAGTAAATTATTGGTAGTACTAATAATGCTATTAGTAATATTTTTTGTAAGTATTTTAGTTTTCCTTTTATCTGCCAATTATTGAGTTCATTCCAAAAATATGCGGTGGCTATAAAAAGGGCTGGTGCTGTAAATAGAATGTAACCTTGCATTTTAGTTTTAACTAAGCTAAAAAATATAATGGGGACAAAAATCCAAATAATTAACGCCAGCAGGTGGTAGTTTTCTTTGTTTTTTAAAAACTTATAAATAAGAAAAGCAAGTGGTAAGTATATCAATGCTCCGTAGTTAATGGTAATCTTCTCTAAAAAGAAAAATAGGCTTCCGCCTTGCTCGTCTAATACTTCAAAAATATGTTTCATATTGTATGCCGATTCCCATTTGGCTTCTAAAGGAAATGCAGTATGAATATAAATTTGCCAAGGCATAAAAATTATAGCGGCAACAGCCACTATTAAAATAAAATTAAGGGCTATTTTCTTATATGATTCTTTGTTTTGTAGCATTAATAAAGCCCAAATAGGTAATACTATTAAGGCAGGAAGCCATTTGCACAGTATAGCAATTCCAATACTTAAACCGACTAAAATATTAAAGATGGTTTTTTGTTTTTTGATATAAAGTACACTAAAAAATACTGCCAATTCTATAAAAAATAAAAAGAAAACATCCGGGTGGTCTGTAGCAATTCTGCCAGCACTCATTTCTATAATTAAACCGTTTACGGCATAGAAAAATGCTGCTATTATTCCTACTCTTTTATTAAAGAAAAAAGAACCAATATAGAAAGTCAAAAAAATGGCAATGCTTGTTAAAATTATAGAAGGCAATCGTAGAGCCAACTCATTTACGCCAAATAATTTAAAACTCAGAGCAATACTCCATAGCGGGAAAGGCTGTTTGTGTACCCAAATATGATTTCCCGTCCAGTTTTTATAATCATAATTTAAAACAGGATTTTTATACAATTTTGGTACAAAAGGTTCTTCCATCATATTTTTAGCCACTAAAGCATGGTATCTTTCGTCCCATTTGTGCAAATATTTATCATTACTTGTATAAATTCTTAGGGTAATACCTGCCAAAATTAATAGTAAAAGAGCGTAATTATATTTCTGCTTTAAAAAGAAAAATACAACAAACAATAGTCCTAAAAAACTAATACTTAGCGTTATACTTTTTAAAACTGTTTCACTCATTGAGCTATAAATTTATGGAAAACAAACTTAATAAGTGTGAAAAATATTATGTAGGACTTTATGCAAACTATTTTCACACTTTTTTCGTTACTTTTGTGATATGAATTTGCCTAACTTTTTAAGTGCCTTGCGTATAGTTATCGCTTTTGTAGCACCTTTTCTATTAATAGAAGGTTCTCTTTGGGTACGTATTGTTGTAGGTATAGTTTGTTTTATTGCCATTATTACCGATTGGTTTGATGGCTGGTATGCCCGAAAATACAATCAAGTTACTAAGTTGGGAAAAATATTAGACCCTATTGCAGACAAAGCATTGGTACTTATTTCTTTCTCTGTTTTTGTTTATTTAGATGTTATTTCTATTTGGTGGATTATTCCAATTTTTATCCGAGAAATTGTGATAACTATTTACAGATTTATCTTTTTAAGTAAAAATATAGTAGTGGCTGCCGTGCAAAGTGGCAAAATAAAAACTACGGTTCAGATGGTTACTATTGGTGTAGCTTATGCTTTTTTTATGTTGAACAAACATTTTAGAGCTTATGCTTCAGATTATTTTAAATACATTCTTTTTGCAGCATTAATTGTTACCCTTTATTATACTGTAAAATCGGGGATTATATTTTTCAAAAACAATTGGAAAATAATTAAGCGTTATCATCAAAGTGGCTTAATTTAGTTTTGCAATGAAGGACACCAACTTTTTAAAAAACAAACTAAACGATTGGTTTAGAGATATTACGTCATTAGCCAATCCTTTAATTTTAATTTTTGTTCCATTCATTTTTTTAAAACCTTCAAAGCCGTTTTACATATTATTAATAGCCTTGCTTATAAACGAAATTTTAGGTTCTTTAATAAAAATTATTTTTCCTAAAACCCGACCTAATGGGCAAAAATACGATACACTTTTACAAAAAATAGATGCAGGAAGTTTTCCAAGTTTACATTCATCAAGAATAAGCCTTACCTACTTAACCATGTTTTCTTATGCCGATAATTTGTGGGTAAAAATATCTTTTTTAGTAGTTATTGTCTTAGTTATGATTTCAAGAGTGCAGTTAAAAAAACATTTTATAGCAGATGTACTTGGTGGTTTAGCTATGGGAATTATTTTGTGGTATTTGAGTGTATATGTGTTTGTTTTGTAAAAAAAATCCTTATATAATTCTCATTTTTATATAAAGTCTAAAAAATAATTTCACATTCCATAGTGTCCCCCACCTGAAAAGGAGGGGGAAAGGGGGTGGTTTTTTATAAATATATGTGAAATTATTTTTTGGAAGCAATATTAAAAGTAAAATTACTCCTCACTCCCGTCATAATAATTAATATAGCTTGCTTTGTAAGGGTAGCGTTGTAGGTACAGTTCCTTTATGTGCTTAAATAACTCGTCTTTAAGTTCATCTATGTTTTCTCCTGTTTCGGCAGCTATAAAAACAGCATGATTGTTAGATTTTGCCATCCAAGTATCCTTAAATTCTTTCAGTATTTTTTCTTCTTCTTTTTTTGGCAAATGTTTGTCAAAATGTCTTTCTCTAAACAAATCTATTTTGTTAAACACTAAAAAAGTAAGTTTATCTGATGCTCCAAGTTCTTGAAGTGTTTCGTTTACCACATTGAGTTGGTCTTCAAAATTTGGATGAGCTACATCTACTACGTGGAGCAAAATATCGCTTTCAATAGCTTCATCTAAGGTGCTTTTAAAACTTTCTACTAAATGATGAGGCAATTTTCTAATAAAACCCACCGTGTCAGAAAGCAGAAAAGGTACATGGTTAAGCACTACTTTCCTTACAGTAGTATCTAAAGTGGCAAAAAGTTTATTTTCGGCAAAAACATCTTCTTTACTTAGCTGTTTCATTAAAGTAGATTTCCCCACATTGGTATATCCCACTAAAGAAACCCGTATCATTCCCTCTCGGTTTTTACGCTGAGTTCGGTTTTGTTTGTCTATAGTTTCAAGTTTTTCTTTAAGTTTAGATATTTTATCTTGAGCTATACGTCTATCTGTTTCTATCTCTTTTTCTCCGGCACCTTTCATTCCTATTCCCCCTTTCACACGGTCAAGATGCTGCCACATACCTCTAAGTCGGGGTAGTAAATATTGCATTTGAGCCAGCTCTACCTGCGTTTTGGCTTGTACAGTTTGAGCTCTTTGAGCAAAAATATCTAAAATGAGCATACTTCTATCCAGTACTTTGCATTTTAGCTCTTTTTCTATATTTCTTTGCTGAGAAGGGGAAATTTCATCGTCAAAAATGACAATATCTATATCATAAGCCTTTACAAAGTCATTAATTTCTTGCAGTTTTCCGCTACCCACATAATATCTTTTATCCGGACGGTCTAATTTTTGCCAAAATTTTTCTTCTGTAACAGCTCCCGCAGTTTGAGCTAAAAACTCTAATTCATCTAAGTATTCTTTAAGTTGTTCTTCTGTTTGTTCTCTTGTTACTAAGCCTACAAGCACCGCTTTTTCCACATATTCTTCTTCAGTTATGTGCAATTTTTCTTTTGCCATTCAATAATATTTGTATAATTGAGTACAAAGTAAGATATTTAGCACAAAATTTAGTAATTTTACACCGTAAACTTAAAAAAGACATGAACAGAAACACGCCTATTTCGTACGTAATGACAAAAAACATAGTTGTTGCAGATTTGCATACAAAGTTTGATAATATACTTACTTTGTTTTTAGATTATGGCATTTATCATTTGCCTGTTACTTATGATGATAAGTTAATAGGAATATTAAGTATGACAGATGCTTTAAAATTTTATAGAAGTGGGGCATCGGCAGATGATTTTAATATTGAAGAAATAATGACCCGAAATCCAAAATCTTTAAACCCTGATGATACTTTAGGAGATGCCGTAGATATTCTTTCTGAAGCTAAATTTAGAAGTTTGCCGGTAGTAGATGATGAGGGCAAAATAGTAGGTATTGTATCTAATAAAGATATGGTGCGTATTTTAGATAAAGTATTGGAAGATTAAAATTTACAATAAATTAATAATGGAAATGCCCACAGTTTTGTGGGCATTTTTGTTTTTAATATTCTTTTTCTTCGTTAATATCGTTTACCATATTTAGGTAGTTTTGATACCTAAATTCTGTTATTTTCCCTTCTTCTAAAGCTGCCAATACTGCACAGTCGGGTTCATTTATGTGCATGCAGTTGTTAAATTTACATTCCGGTAAAAGACTTGCCATTTCCGGGAAAAAATGACTAATGTCTTCTTCTTCAAAATCTACTAAGCCAAATTCTTTAATACCGGGTATATCAATAATATTTCCGCCAAATTTTAAAGGAAACATTTCGGCAAAAGTAGTGGTGTGTCGTCCTTTTTCATACTTTTTAGATACTTCGGCAGTACGCAAATCTAAATTATTGTCAATAGCATTGGCAAAAGTAGATTTTCCTACGCCTGAATGTCCAGCCAACAATGTTGTTTTGCCTTTCATATTTTCAATAATTTCTTTAATACCTTCTCCTGTTTTAGAAGAAACTAAAAGGCACTCATAACCTATTTCGGTATAAGTTTCTATTAAATTATCTTGAACAATTTTATCTTTTTCTGTTAGTGCATCTTGTTTGTTAAAAACCAAAATGCTGGGAATTTGGTAAGCTTCGGCAGTTACTAAAAATCTATCAATAAAACCGGTAGAAGTTCTGGGTTTGCTAATGGTTATTAATAAAAAAGCTTGGTCAATATTGGCGGCTAAAATATGATATTGCCCTTTTCTGCTGGGCGATTTTCTAATAATGTAGTTCTCTCTATCGGCTATTTCGCCTATCATCCAATCGCCATTTTCTAAAGTAAGTGTTACATTATCGCCCACTGCTACGGGGTTAGTACTTGATAAGCCTTCTAATCGCAAATTTCCTTTTAATCGGGCTTTTAAAAGCATGCCGTCTTCCGATATTAAATCGTACCACGCTCCTGTTGATTTAACTACTTTAGCTTGTAATTTTTTCATTTACAACGGTTTGTATAGCATTAAATACATCAAAAACCAAATTGGGATTGTTTTCTATGCTGGTTCCTACTACTATAATGTCTGCTCCGGCATTGCATATTACTTTGGCGGTTTCTATATCTCTTATACCGCCACCTACTATTAGTGGCGTTTTGGTAGAGTCAGCCACTTTTTTTATCATTTCTGTAGAAACGGAATTTATTGCCCCACTTCCTGCCTCTAAGTAGGTACATTTTAGTCCCAACATTTCTGCTGCCATAGCAGTACATTGGGCTATTTCCGGCTTATCGTAGGGGATAGGAGTAGTGCCACTCATATATAAAGCCGAAGTTGACTTGCCACTATCTATAAGCATATATGCTGTAGAAATAATTTCTAAATTAGACTGAGCCAAAATAGGAGCAGCCTCTACATGCTTGCCTATTAAAAGTTCAGGATTTCGCCCAGAAACCAATGAAAGCAATAAAATGGCATCGGCATTTGTATTTACTTGTAGTGTGCTACCCGGAAAAAGAATAACGGGAACACGGGTTTCGTTTTTAAGTTTTTTAATGGTTTTATCTAAATTATTGGTGGTTATTAAACTACCTCCTACAAAAAAATAATCTATAAAACCACTATTTGCAGCATCAATTATTTTATTAAAATATGGAGTGGTAACTTTATCGGGGTCAACCAATACAGCCAGCGATTTTGTGTTTTGTTTTTTCTTTTTAAGCCAATTTTGATAAAAACTCATTAGACAAAGATAAGTATTTTGAGTTGTATAAAAATAGAAGAGATTTACCTTCCTTTTTTAAAACGCAAATACACTGCGTTTTGCATAATTAAATTTGCTCTAAAAATCTAATTGTCTAACCATCTAAAAGTCTAAAAAAAATGCATTATCAAGAAAAAGTAGATGAAATATTTAAAGGAATGCACCGGCATAGAACTTTACGCACGCTGTTTGATTGTTTGAGTAGCGAGTGGGAGAGTACCACATTTGAGCAAAAGGAAAAACTACTTACAAAACTACTGGAGGTAGATGAAACCTTAGTGTATTTTATAGAAGGATACAATTATTTTTATACAAAAGAGTTGGCAAACAAGGCGTATGTAGTAGAAGCCCTGCCTAAGAGTATTCGTTTATTATACTTAAATGTAAAAGACGAAAAACTGAAAGCCCAATTGCTTAAAATTTATTGTAATTTTGAAGAGAAGGAAGAACATTAATTTCATTTTGTCTTTCCAATTCGCCAGCTGGCGGGATGAAACTATCTTTTAGTAAAATAAAACAAAAACCATGGCAGAACTAAAAACAAAACAAACTGATGCTTCGGTAGAAGCGTTTTTAAACAAAGTAGAAAGCGAGCAAAAAAAAGCAGATGCGTTTTTTCTATTAGATTTGTTTACGGAAATCACTAAAGAAGAACCTAAAATGTGGGGCGGTAGCATTATTGGTTTTGGCACTATGCCTTTAAAATATGCTTCGGGAAGAGAAATTGACTGGCCTATTATTGCTTTTTCGCCCCGAAAACAAAATTTCTCTATTTATTTAACCTGCGATATAAGCCAATACCAAAAAACACTTTCTAAACTGGGCAAATACAAAACGGGAAAAGGCTGTTTGTATATAAATAAACTTAGCGATATTGATATGTCTGTTTTTGAAAATTTAATTAAAGAATCTATAAAAAACGAAACCAAACACTAATGGCTAAATTAAAAACAACCTTTGCGTGCCAAAGTTGCGGTACTACTTATGCCAAATGGCAAGGAAAATGCAATGCTTGTGGCGAGTGGAACACCATAGTAGAAGAGGTATTGGAAAAACCCAATAAAAATGAAATAGCCAACTGGCGAGAAACCGACAAACAAATTGCCATAAAACCCAAGAAACTTAAAGATGTAGAAATAACAGAAACCTACAAAATAGATACGGGCGATAGTGAATTGAACAGAGTATTGGGCAATGGCATAACACCGGGTAGTATAGTGCTTATGGGTGGCGAGCCGGGCATAGGTAAATCTACTTTGCTTTTGCAAATGGCACTAAAACTACGCAACTGGATGATTTTATACATAAGTGGCGAAGAAAGCGAAAAACAAATACAGCAGCGTGCTCTGCGTATAGGCAATCAAAATGAAGATTTATACATTCTTACAGAAACCAATACACACAAAATTTTCCATTATATAAAAGAGCTAAAACCCGATATTGTTATTGTAGATTCTATACAAACAGTGCATTCTAAAAGTATAGAATCGCCACCGGGTAGTGTTTCTCAAATACGGGAATGTGCCAGTGAATTTCAACGTTTTGCGAAAGAAAGTAGCACGCCTGTTTTTTTGGTAGGTCATATCACTAAAGACGGCAACATTGCAGGTCCTAAAATATTGGAACACATAGTAGATACTGTTTTGCAGTTTGAAGGCGATAGAAATCATGTTTACCGCATATTGCGAACCATAAAAAACCGTTTTGGCTCTACGGCAGAGCTTGGCTTGTACGAAATGCAAGGCTCGGGATTGCGTATAGTAGATAATCCTTCGGAAATACTAATAACCCAAAAAGACGATAATTTGGGAGGCGTAGCCATAGCCGCCACTATGGAGGGCTTGCGACCTATGCTTATAGAAGTACAAGCATTAGTAAGCACCGCTTTTTATGGTACGCCACAGCGTAGCACTACGGGTTTTGATATTAGGCGGTTAAACATGCTGCTTGCTGTACTTGAAAAACGTTTGGGCATGAATATAGGCTCAAAAGATGTGTTTTTAAACTTAGCAGGAGGCATAAGAGTAGATGACCCGGCAATAGATTTAGCTATAGTGGCTGCACTTATGAGTTCTTATAACGATGTGGCTATACCTATGAAAACAGCCTTTGCGGGCGAAGTAGGTTTGAGTGGAGAAGTGCGAGCCGTAAATAGAGTAGAACAGCGTATTAGCGAAGCCGAAAAACTGGGTTTTGATACTATTTATGTTTCTAAATACAATTTTGGCAAAGGAAAAGCCATGCCTACATTTAAAAAGATACAAGTAAAACCCATAGCTAAAGTTTATGAGCTGGTAAAAGGGTTAGATTTGTAATTTTTTTATAGATGTAAGAGATAAGACATAAGATGAAAGACTTTTTCACAAGCTGACAGGTTCTTGAATGGTTAACATAAATTATACCACTCCTAATCGGGATAATATAGAAACGTCTTGCTGATGTAGCGGAGCGGAAGAAGCATCTCTTTATTTCATTGAGATTGCCACAAAAATTATTCCTTCGTCATAATTTTCTCGCAAGGACGTATGAGTATTGTATTGCCCTTGTTTGCGAACGAAGCGAAGCAATCTACCTCTGCACGTCATGCTGACGATAGGAAGCATCTCACTTTTTAGGCTAACAAGATTGACATATCATGGCGGAAAGTTTGAAACATGAAAAATTATTCGTCATGCAACACCCATTCAAAACATGGGATTGCAGAATAAATCTGCAAATGACGTTAAACGAGTTGTTTTGCTGCTTTAAGAAACTGCATAAAAACAAAAGAGCCTTTCTCTTTTGAGAAAGGCTCTTAAATGTTTTCTAAAAAATATTTTTAGTGTTTAACTACAAATTTTTGCGTTTTAACACCTTTTTCTGTTTCAATTTTTAAGATGTAAACACCTTCATTGAAATTAGAAGTATTGAAACTTGTATTTACACTATTTGCATTAAAGTTTTGAGTAGCAACTTTATTTCCTGTAACCGTGTAAACTGTAATATCAATATTTTGAGTATTATCTAATTCAAAATTAACAGTTAAGTTGTTATTTGCCGGATTAGGGAAAATTTCTAAACCAGCTAAGTTTACTCCATTTATTGAAGAAATAACTACGCTTGTAGAATCTTGAGCTTGGCTAGAACCTGAAATTACAGTTGCGTTAATATTGTAAGTGTTTGAACCAGCATAAGTATGAGATGCAGTATTTTGACCTGTTACTTCTTCTATTGTTCCATCGCCCCAGTTGATAATAACTCTAGCACATGCAGGAGTGTATTGAAGGTTGTTAGTAACATCCGTTCCTAAATTATAAGTTACTGTAGTTCCACTTGTTGTTGGATCGTTTAAGGTAATATTTGCAACTGGTAAGTCTGTAAAATCTAAAGAAACATGTGCAGTATCTGCACCTACAATATTTTCAGCAATTAAAGAGATATCATAAGTTCCAAAAGCTCCATATTGATGAGAAGCTGTTGACATACCTGTTACCGTTTCAACAGTTCCGTCACCCCAATTTAACGTTAAGCTAGAAGGATTACCTGTAGCACTAAAAGAAACAGTAACTGTGCTATCACAGTAATTAACACCCGGCTCATCTACACTACTTGCTAATAAAGAAACATTAGCAGCAGGTTGTTCTAATAATGCTAATTCAAAGTTATCTATAATTAAAAATCCTTGAGCAGTTTTTTCAAAATTTACTAAATAATCATCAGCAGTATTACTTATAGTAGCTGAAAAAGTAAATTTAGAAAAAGCTGAATCGGCAGCAACTAAATTAATAGTACCTAAACTATTATTATAAGTACCATCTGAATTAGTTAATTTAACATCTATTGCCCCTGTTGCACCAAATCCAGTTCTTGCCCAAATACTGAAAGAATATGAACTACCACTTTGTAGAGTAATGTTTGGAGATTGTAAGAAATCATTTGTGGCACCAACGCTTAACTGGTTTCCATTAACTATAGAACCATAAACTTGGAAATCACCGTCTTGAGCAGGCAAATTGCTATATGCTTGTCCTATAGCTAATGAATTGCCGTCATCATTATTGTCTAAGCATTTCCAGCCCCAATTGCTATGCTCAAAAATAAATTGTTGTGCTCCTAAATCAGCAATTTCAAAAGAAGAAGAGTAAGGCATTCCAACAGTAGCTTCATAAGACAATGTTGGAGCAAACAGTATTTCATAACTTGCATCATCAACAGTAAATTCTTGATTATATGAAGATGAATCTAGTTGTACATAAAAATCTATTGTAGCATCAGTTGCCATTCCAGGAAATAAAGTGTCAATACCGAAAGCACTAAAAGTATGAGTATAAGTAGCCCCTGGTGCTAAAGGAGTAGATAAATAAACAGTATCTCCAAAAGCAACTCCAATAGAAGGAGAATTAACATCATCAACTAAGTAATAAGCTAAATATAAAGAATCGGTTGGTAATAATCCTGTATTTTTAACTTCCACAGAAGCTTCAAAACTAGTTCTATCTGCAAAATCTAAAACTAAATAAGGAACGCTTAATAAAGGATTTTGTTGAGATACTGCATTAGTAACAGTTCCCACTACTTCTCCGTCATACTGCGGTGGTTGAGCTACTTTAATGTCATCTAACCATAATTGACTTTGATCTGCTGAAGTTAATCTAAAAGCTATATAAACTGTATCCCCAACAAAAGCGGCTAAATTAACAGAACGGGGATTCCAAGTTTCTAACTCTCCATTAACGGTTGTTAGTGTAACCAAAAAATCTGAAACATTATTTCCAGTGGTTGATATAAGGACTTCATAATTTTCTGGAAATGTAGGTCCTTCAAAAGATCTTCCTAACCAAGATAAAGTTGTAGTTGCATTTGCAGTTGATAAATCAATTGCGGGAGTAATTAACCAATCATCAACTTGGCATGAAGGAACTGTCCAAGATTGAGCAGCAGCATGATTGCCTTGTGCGTCTCCAGCCGCGTCTGAAACAATCCATGACTCATTTGTAAAAATAGTAGGCGAATTAACGTTACAAGTATCTTCATTTAAAACAGTAAATCCTGCTGGTTCTTGTCCTACTGTACCTGAACTAAAATCTTCAAAGAAAAATGTCTGGGCATTCAGAGTAAATCCTGCTAATGCCAGCATAAATAAAGTAATTTTTTTCATCATATTTTTTTTTAATTTTTTAGAAATTTTTTTATTCTGAACTGTCAAATATAGAGTTTTTCATTTAAACTTAATAATTTATTTGCGTATTTGTAATGTTAATTTTTCTTTACGGTCTTTTGACACACTATTTATATTCCCTCTTTAAAGCACTCCGTTTTAATTGTGAACTAAAAAAATTATTATGAATACTTATCAAAATCAATCGTCTTATTTAGCTAATAGCTCTAAGAAAAATTTTAAGTTGGGTCTTTTATTAGCTATAGCCTTTTGTATTGTGGCTTTTAAATTGCCGTTTAAATCTGCCGTTGTACCTATTGTTATTCCGCCTTTAAAAATTGAAGAAACCGGTTTTATTATAACTCAAGCTACTCCACCTAAGCCCAAACTACCTATAATAGAGCACAAAATTCCTCCGCCAATAGTTGCTCCACCCAATATTATTACTACTGCTGAAGAAACTGCAACCGATAATATGGAAGATTTATTTAAAGAAGCCGAAGAAATAAAATTGCCTCCCGAAACTAAAGTAGTTGAATCTACTCCTGTTATCAAAAATGATAAACCTCTTATTGTTGCCGATGAAATGCCTCATTTTAATGGTGGAATAAAAGCTCAGCAAGAATATTTTGCCAACATTTATTCTTTACCCAGCTATTTAATGGAAGAAGAAGGCGGATTAGTATATGTAAGATTTACGGTAACTAAAGACGGAAGTATAAAAGATGCAGAAATAGCAGGAAGTAAAAACCCTGCTTTAAACAAATATGCTCTTAATATGGTAAAAAATATGCCTAAATGGATTCCAGGTAAACAAAATGGCATAATTGTTGATGTATCTTTAGTATTACCTATTAACTTTGTTTTTAGGTAACGTGTTTTGTGTGTGAAACCCCGAGAAATCGGGGTTTTTTTGTTTGTTAGAAGGCTGAATCGTCTATATTGTCCAACCAGCCGTCTATTTTTTCAGCCACGCTTTTTAAAGTTCCTTCTTTAAATGGAGATTGTAGCCCGGCTAACTCCACTAAGCCTAAAAATGATTTACTTCCTCCTGCTTTGCACAAAGACAAATAATCTTTCCATGCTGCATCAAATTCTTCTTGCATTCTTGCCCAAAATTGGTACGCACACACTTGAGCCAAGGTATAGTCTATATAATAAAACGGTACTTGGTAAATGTGAGATTGTAATTGCCACCTTCCTCCGCTTTCTAAATAAGAATGTCCGTCAAAATCTAAATCGGGCATATATTTTTGCTCTATTTTTCGCCATGCAGCCTTTCTTTCTGCTGGCGTCATTTGTGGGTTTTCATACACCACGTGCTGAAATTCATCTACCGCTACACCATAAGGCAAAAACAACAAACCACCGGCTAAATGCAGATATTTATATTTTTCAGTATCTTCTTTAAAAAATAAACCCATCCACGGCCATGTAAAAAATTCCATACTCATACTGTGTATTTCTGCCGATTCGTGTGTAGGCCAAAAGTATTCACTTATACTAAAATGTCGGCTGTTATACACTTGAAAAGCGTGCCCTGCTTCATGAGTTAATACATCTATATCGCCACTGGTGCCATTAAAGTTTGAAAAAATAAACGGAGCTCCATAATCTGCCAAGAAAGTGCAATATCCACCTATATCTTTCCCTTTTTTGGTTTCTAAATCCATTAAGTTTTTATCGGTCATAAATGTAAAAAACTCATCAGTTTCTTTAGAAAGTTCTTTATACATTTTCTTTCCGTTGTTTATTATCCACTGGGCATCTCCTTTAGGTTTTGGATTTCCCGAAGGATAAAAATATGAATTGTCGTAAAACTTTAACTTTTCTATGTTTAAACGCTTAGCTTGTTTTTTTCTAATTTTTGTAACTAAAGGCACTACATATTCTAATATTTGCTTTCTGTAATCACTAACCATTTCCGGGTTATAATCTGACCTTTGCATTTTTAAATACCCAAGCTCTACATAGTTTTTAAAGCCCATTTTTTTAGCCATTTTATCTCTAAGTTTTACCAGTTTATCGTATATTTCGTCAAACTGCTGGCTGTTTTTTTCTACAAAATCATATTTAGCCTCTGTAGCTTTTTTTCTTATGGCTCTATCAGCAGACTGGGTATAAGGTGTAAGCTGACTTAGGTTTAACACTTTGCCGTCAAATTCTATTTGGGCACTTGCCACTAATTTAGAATACTCACTTGACAATTTGTTTTCTTCTACCAAATCATCCATTATGCTTTTATCAAAAGATTTTACAGAAAACTCGGCTATGGTAAACAATTGCTTTCCAAATTCTTCTTCTAAGTTTTTTCTATATTTTGAAGCATTTAAAGCTTTGTAATATTCAAAATTCAAATCGCTTATTACGGGCATATTTTCATCAAAATAGCTTTTTTCAGCATCGTAAAAAGCATCTTCTGTGTTAATAGAATTTCGCACATAAGCTATATTCATTGCCGTATCTACATGAGCATTTATTTTGTTTATTTCTTTTATGGCATTTTGTTGCTCACCATAGTTTTTTGCTTCTTTTATTTGGTTTACATAGCCTAAAAATTCTTCTTTTATGTGTTGAATATTAGGTCGGGTATAAGGTATGTTTTCAAATCTTTCCATTACAATTTTGTTTCTTTTACTAATCTTGCTCTATTATAAAATGAACGCACTATAGTTATGTTATAATATATCATCATGATAAAAAGCATAACTGAAAAAAGCAAATATTCGTTCTTTATATATGCTAATAAATTTGCTGTTTCAGTTAAACCAATATATTTATCCGGCAATATTTTGTATATATCCATGCTGTCGGCTAAGTTTAAAACTAATTCTAATCTGTTTAGTAGGTATATAAATAAGATTATATTGCCCACAAACACAAAATACCTAAACCATTTACTTACATGAGCTTTTATTTTATAAAAATTAAAACTTAGGTGTATGTAAAATACGGCTAAAACTATGGTAATGGTATTGGGCAAAATAAAATTGTAAGAACCCTTTAGCAACATAGGAATTTGTATTGCTACGGCTACTAAAATAGCAAAAACGAACCATAAAATATTTGAAAGTACATTCAAATTCATAGCCGACAAAGGTACAAAAAAATGCAACTGTAGGCATTAAATCACACAATCTTTAGCGTGTTTTTTTAGCCATTTTTCGTGTTGCTTATAGTTTGGGCACGCATCATAAACTAATTTCCAAAATTTACTGCTGTGGTTTTGCTCTTTTAAATGTGCCAATTCGTGTATTAACACATATTCTACCACTTCCTTTGGTGCAAGTAGTAATCTTACTGAAATATTAATTTTGCCTTTGCTGCTACAGCTTCCCCAGTTAGAGCTGTTGTTTTTTATGCTCATATTTTTAAGCACTCCAAATTGGTGCTGCTCATTTAGCTTATTAAGCCAAAGCCAAAGTGTGTTTTTATAATGATTAGCCAAAACTTTATATACCAGCTTGCTTAAAACATTGTAATAAATTTCGTCCTCTAATTCATCACTTACACTTATTAAAATTGCTCCATTTTTAATTCTTGCATGATTTTTATCTTCATCATTTCTTTCTATAACTAAAGTGAGGTTTTTATCGTACAAATTAAGTATTTCGCCATTTTTATATCTTTTATTTTCGGTATAAAAAAGTTCGGGTTTTTCATCCAGCCTTTTTTTAGCCCATTCAACAAACTGCTGCGTTAAACGTTCTTTTTCAAAATGAGGCAATAAAATAGGCAAACGAATATGAACACCCGTTTTAGTAATAGACACACGGCTATCTTTCCTGTTTTCGTAATATACGTGTAGTTTTACTTTGCTTTGTTGCCAATCAAAATAATATGTCTGTTTTGTACTTTTCTTTTTGAACCTAAACAAAATGAATGTTGTTTACCTGTTAAATAAAAATTGTAAAGTATATCTTTGCAGTGCTAAAATTACAAATTAATGGAAAATAACTTTGATTTTGAA
Source organism: Chitinophagales bacterium (assembly GCA_020635995.1). Lineage (NCBI taxonomy): Bacteria > Pseudomonadati > Bacteroidota > Chitinophagia > Chitinophagales > Chitinophagales bacterium. Next base: position 711,133 of record JACJYS010000001.1, read on the forward strand.
AGTTTAATTGAACAGTTTGCTAATAAATTTGACAAGAAATTTTTAGACGAACGAAAAGTATTTTTGTGGGGAGCAGTACATGATGAGTCTGCTAAAAACGTAGTAAACAGACTATTATACTTAGAAGCTCAAGACCCGGGAAAAGAAATTACCTTTTATATAAACAGCCCGGGAGGAGTGGTAACTTCAGGCTTGGTAATGATAGACGCTATGCACATGATTAGCTCGCCAGTAAAAACGGTTTGCATGGGCATGTGTGCTTCTATGGGAGCCATGTTGCTTTCGCAAGGCGAAAAAGGAAAGCGAGAAATATGGAACAACGGTAGAGTAATGATACACCAACCCAGCATAGGTGGAGCTTATGGGCAAGCCAGCGATTTAGAAATAACAGCAGAGCAAATGCAAAAAACTAAAATGATATTGGCTGAAATGCTGGCAGAATCTTGCAAAAAAAGCGTTGAGCAAATTATGGAAGATTTTGACAGAGACTATTGGATGGATGCTGACGAAGCATTGAAATACGGAATAGTGGATGAGATTTCTAAAAAAATATAGGAAGTAATGAGTGATGTTAATGTAGAAATAGGAAAAATTCAAAAAGAAATTATTGATAAACTTGGCATGAGTGGCGAAAATGTAATTTTTGATTTTTCAAGCCAAGAAAAAATAGTGAAGCTAAACCTAATAACTATTAATCCACGGCACGAGCAGTCATTTTTGTACCACAGTGTTAAAGCTATTAGCAAACTTGAAGCATTGCAAAAAATGCTAGAATACATTAATAGCAATAATAAAACTGAAAATACTTATACTATACAATGGCGAAAAGTGGGGCAACAAGAGCTACACACTTCTTATTTTATAGCAAGAAATATGTATGAAGCCTTAGATAAATTTTATTACCAAAGAGAAATAAACTCTTTCAATATTTTTAGTATTACACTTAATCCGGTAGCGTAAGCAAGCTTTTGGGAGTTTTATTTTACTCCGTTATATCTATATAAATATACATTCCAAAGCTATCTTCTACATTATCTATGTTTTTAACAGCTATCATGTATTTTTTATTTGCTCCGTCTATTGTATATTCAGAAAAACCATCTTCTGCCTCATAGGGAGTACCATATTTATTGGTAAAGTACTTTTTTACTTCATTAAATACTTCTAAAGCATTTTCTTTAGTATCGGTATAAGATTCTACCGTAACAGAATATAAACCTTGTCCGTCAAAACTGTAAGTAATATCGGCAAAATTAGATTTATTTCTACCCATATCGGTAGTTACAATTAGCTCTTCCGGAGTTTCATCTCTATATATCGTAACATTTCCTCTTGAAGTTTCTATTTTCTTAACTTCATCTTTACTCATATCAAACTCAATTCCTCTAAACATGCCTGACGTTTCCGGGCGTATTAAATCAAGAAATAATTGATTTTTTGATGTTACTCTTTCTGTTACTTCTACATTACTATTGCCATTATTATCTGAATTAGATGAGGTATTGCAAGAAAACAAGAGCAAAGCAACTGTAAATAATGCAAATATTTTATTCATAAATTATTCTTTTTTTTTTGCGAAGTTAATCTTTTTACGTTTTCTTTTTAATAATTTTATGGGATGAAAAAATACGTACTAGCTTTAGACCAAGGCACCACCAGCTCTCGTGCCATATTATTTGACAGTTTTGGAAACATAAAACAAACCGCTCAATTAGAATACGAACAAATTTTCCCTAAACCGGCATGGGTAGAACATAACCCTATGGAAATTTTAAGGACACAATTGGAAACTGCTAAAAATGTACTGCTTTATGCCGATGTCAAAGCAGACGAAATAACAGCCATAGGAATAACCAACCAACGGGAAACTACAGTAGTTTGGGATAAAAACACAGGAAAACCAGTTTATAATGCTATAGTTTGGCAAGACAGAAGAACAGCAAACATTTGCGAAAACTTAAAGAAAAAAGGGCTTAGCGATTATGTTAAAAAAACTACAGGATTAGTTATTGACTCCTATTTTTCGGCTACTAAAATAGCTTGGATTTTAGATAATGTGGAAGGAGCAAGAGCTAAAGCTGAAAAAGGAGATTTACTGTTTGGCACTATTGATACATGGCTTATTTACAATTTAACAGCAGAAAAACTGCATATAACAGATTATAGCAACGCTTCAAGAACCATGCTTTATGACATAAACAAGTTGCAATGGGATGAAAAAATGCTAAATGAGCTAAATATTCCTATAAGTATGATGCCACAGGTAAAAAATTCTTCTGAAGTTTATGGAAAAACAAAAGCTGATATTTTAGGTGGCAGTATTGCTATAAGCGGTATAGCTGGCGACCAACAATCGGCACTTTTTGGACAGGCGTGTTTTAATAAAGGAATGGCAAAAAACACCTACGGCACAGGTTGTTTTATGCTAATGAATACAGGAAATGAAAAAATAGATTCAGAATTTGGTTTGCTAACCACCTTAGCGTGGGGAATAGATGGCAAAGTTACTTACGCTTTAGAAGGAAGTGTTTTTATAGCAGGTGCTGCCATTCAGTGGCTTAGAGATGGACTTAAATTAATAGAAACCGCTGCTGATAGCGAAACTTTTGCTACAGAAACTGATGATACGGGTGGCGTATATGTTGTTCCCGCCTTTGCAGGACTCGGTGCACCGTATTGGGATATGTATGCCAGAGGTGCTGTTTTTGGTTTAACCAGAAGCACCAATAAAAAACATTTTATAAGAGCCACTTTAGAATCTTTAGCATACCAAAGCAAAGATGTTTTAGACACTATGGAAAAAGATAGTGGCATACACTTAAATACACTAAGAGTAGATGGTGGAGCATGTGCCAATAATTTATTAATGCAGTTTCAGGCAGATATATTAAATACGCCTGTAGAAAGACCTAAAGTAATAGAAACCACAGCACTTGGAGTAGCCTATTTGGCAGGTATAGCGGTAGGATTTTACAAAATAGAAGATATAGAAGAAAACTGGCAAATAGACCAACAGTTTAATCCGGCAATGAAAGAAGAAAAAAGAGAAAAACTATACAAAGGTTGGCTTAAAGCTGTAGAAAGAACCAAAAACTGGGAGGACGCTTAATTTGGATACCAAAGAAAAATACTGCATAATAGGAGCAGGACCTGCGGGATTGGCAGGAGCTAAAAATTTAATAGAAAACAATATCCCTTTTGATGGCTACGATGCGGGAAAAGATGTAGGTGGACTTTGGAATATCAATAATCCGTTAAGTACTATGTACGAATCGGCACATTTAATTTCCTCTAAAACCATGACGGAATTTAAAGATTTCCCTATGAAAAACGAAGTGGCAGATTATCCCAGTCACACAGAAATGTTTAATTACTTTAGAGATTATGCCGAGCATTTTGGCATTAAAAAACATTATACTTTTGAAACTTCAGTAGTAAAAACCGAAGAAAAAGACGGACTTTGGGAAATAACATTAGATAATGGCGAAAAGAAACTGTACAAAGGTTTAATTATAGCCAATGGAACTTTGGCTCATCCAAATATCCCTAAATTTAAAGGTAATTTTACAGGAGAAATATTTCACTCTAAAGACTATAAAAACAGTGATGTTTTTGCGGGTAAAAAAGTGCTGATAATAGGAGCAGGAAATAGTGGCTGCGATATAGCTGTAGATGCTATACATAGAGCTAAACGTACCGCCATTAGCATGAGAAGAGGCTACCATTTTGTGCCAAAATATGTGTTTGGCAAACCTGCCGACACCTTAGGTGGATTGGTAAATTTGCCCACAAGTATAAAAAGAGTAATAGACAAAAGATTGCTCAAACTTTTTACTGGAGACCCACAACGTGTAGGTTTCCCTGAGCCCGACCACAAACTTTACGAAGCACATCCTATTGTAAACTCATTAATAGTATATTATGCCGGGCATGGCGATATAGATATAAAAGGAGATATTGACCACTTTGAAGGAAAAACTGTTTATTTTAAAAACGGCACACAAGAAGATTATGATTTAATACTTTTGGCTACGGGCTATAAACTACATTATCCTTTTATTGACAATGAAGAACTGAACTGGAAAGGAGCAAGTCCGCATTTATACTTAAATATTTTCCACCCCGAAAAAAATAATTTATTTGTGCTGGGCATGGTAGAAGCCAGTGGCTTAGGCTGGGAAGGTAGAAACGAGCAAGCTAAATTGGTAGCTAAATTTATAAAAGAAAATGAAGCCGGGAGTAATAAGGCAAAAGCATTTGTAAAAAAGAAACAAGAGCCTTTTGAACGCATAACGGGTGATGTGGACTATATTAAATTAGATAGAATGGCATACTACGTACATAAAGATACATACAGAAAAAAAGTGGTTAGTGAGATAAAGGGTTTGAGTTGATGAGGAAAATAGCTGTAATACTATTTAGCATTATTGTATTTCAAAGTAAAGCACAAGACTGTAGTTTTACTCCCGATATAGATAAATATATCTGTTTAGAAAGCAACTACGAAACTAAATTGAGTCAATGGCTTGCCGATTATAAAATAATTATGGTTGGAGAAATGCACGGAACAAATGAAAGTGCAGAATTTGTTGCAAAACTAGTTGAAACACTCTCTAAAAATAAAGAAGTAATACTTGCACTTGAAATCCCTGCCAATGAACTTGAAAAAGATTCTTTGGGGCAAATTAAATTTTTTAAAGAAATAAAACAAGATGGAAGAAGCAACCAAGCAATATTTGATTTGATAAAACATTTTGAAAATAATAATCAAGTTGATATTAAAGCATTTGATATAAAAAGCAATTTAGATTCTTTTCCTCCAGACAGAGACAAATATATGTCCGAGCAGATTTTAAGCCTTTACAAACAATATCCAAATAAAACTATAATAAGCTTGTCTGGAAATTTTCATAACAGTTTAGATATTCGGTTTGATATTAAAACCATGGGATATTATTTAAAGCAATCTTTTAGTGATGAAAAAATTGCTTCTATTAACATTTCTTGGAGTAAGGGAAGAGCAAACTTTAATATTGGAGAAGGACTGGCATTAATGGATTTAGGTGTAAAAAACACAAGTTGTACTACCGGTTTTAATTGCAGTACTTTTTTGTACGATTATAGAGACAAGCAAACCAACTACAACTATTATTTGTATTGCGATACTATAACACCTGCTTTTCCTTTTGTTTATAAGCATTAATTCTATTGTTTAAAATCTCTCCAAACACGTTTTTTGAACCTGATAAATTAGCAAATTATCTCATTTTCAAACTTTCAAATTTCAAACAAATTAACTTATTAACTGCTCTATCGCTTTCCCTTCCCTCTCTAAAAACTCTTGATGCTTTTTAGTTGCTAATGTTCCTACATGTAATGTTCTATGACATAGTGCTGTATTGTATTTTTGTATGCGATGCATTAATGTTTTTGTTTCTTCATTAAAATAACAGTGGCTAAACTGCTCAAAAATGTAATCTAAGGCTGTTTCATTTGGGTGTAGCATATCCGCACCATAAAATCGGTAATCTCGCAAATCGTCCATCATTATTTCAAAAGAAGGGAAATAGTTGGCTTGTGTTTCTGCTATAGCAGTTCTTAATATACTTTTGCTTATACTGTTTTCTTGCATGCCATCTTTTAAATGCCTTACAGGACTAAGCGTAAAAATAAGATGAACATTAGCGTTAAATTGCTTTAGCTGATTTTTTATATCTGCCAAACATTGTTTTACTTCATTAAAAGATAAAAGCTTTTTATTAAACTCAGTATTTGGTATTTTATGGCAATTAGCCACTATTTCATTTTGATACTCATATACCCAAGCAGTCCCTATCGTAATAAAAATATACGTTGCCTCTTTTAAAAAAGTATGGCTCTCATTTATGTTGTTATTTATTAAATCTAAAGTTTCCTTTTGGCTTGTTGTAGAAAATTTGCCATGATGATGCATACTGTGGTATAGCTCATCATTTAGTACTAAATCATTAGCAGTATATTGTTTCTTTTCTATAATTTCTTGTAAGGCTTTTTTTATAGAAACAGGATTAAAAAGCACGCCATAAGGATTGCATTGTGCATTAAAACGAAGTTCGTTTACTTTTTTAAAAATATTTTCTGAAAAACACGAGCCTATAAAAAACAACTTAGAAGCGTAAGTTATTTTATTTTCAAAAGGAGGGATTTTAATTGGTGTTCTAAAATTATCCATTATAGATTAACGTATTAGCATAAAACTGCCACTTTGCACAGCAGTTTCTTTAGTGTTTCTGTGTTCAAATTCTGCCACCCAATTATATACATCTATATTTTGTGCTTTACCCTCAATAGTGCCGTCCCACTCAAAAACGCTATCGCTTTCATAAAGTAATTCGCCCCAGCGATTATATATTTTTAATGATTTTTGCTCTAACTGAGGTAAAGGAATTATTCTAAAAATATCATTTACGCCATCATCATTGGGTGTAAAAGCATCTGGAGCTCCTGAAGGAGGGATATTCACTTTCACTTCTTTACATTCGGTTTTAGTACAGCCCAACTCATCTGTAACGGTTAAGCAAAAAGTGGTGGTTTCAAAAGGTTCTACCACTGTATTTCTTTCTGTATTGGGTTCTACATAATTAGGATTCCAACTATAAGTATAGTTAGGCGAAATAGGATTTATAACTCCATTTAAAAATACTGGATTGCCCACATCTACAGCTGAATTTGGACTTAAAACTATAACAATATCCGGATTTCTAACTGCTACATTTACTATGTCATTTTCTTCGCAGTTTACATCAAAAACATTCCAAGTTAACTGTGCTGTGTATGCATGATTTCCTCTTTCGGTAGGTTTTATATATAATGTATTGTTTTGCGAAAATGAAGTTCCATTTTCCAACCAGTTAAATTGATAATCTTGTGTTGAATTAATACTGGCGGTAAGTAAAGCAGAATCGCCAGCACATATAATACTGTCTTTTTGGGCATTTATAGTTGTAGCCACAAAATTTACAGTGCTTTTATAAGGTGTGAAATTAAAAATAGCTCGTCCTTGCTCTCCGTTTTCTGCACCAATATCCAAACCATTGCACAATGTAGAAGTGTAATTTCCCTTAGTGCCACCATTTGCTACAAAAGAAATATTTGAGGGCGTGGAACTTTGTTTAACCCAAAGTAAACCACCTGCTCCACCGCCACCTACTCCCGGGCAGTTTGTATTGTCATTATTATCTCCTCCATTGCCGCCATTAGCTTGTATTAATAAGTTATCGGTGTAAGTATCTATATTTAATATTACAGTTCCTCCGGCACCGCCACCACCAGTTCCGTCTCCACTACCGGCTAAGGCATCTTGTCCGTTTGCAGAAATCTTAAATCCATTAGCCGTTAATGATTGTGCATTTATAATAACCGTACCGGCACCATGGCCTCCTTCTGTTCCACTATTATTATTACTATCTCCGGCTCCACCTGCTCCGGCCATTAATATTCTGTTTTCGGTTGTAGTTGCAAAATTTCTTTGCCCGCCAAGTCCGCCAAATCCACTGCAAAATTGTGTATTTAGGTCATTGTCGCCTCCTCTACCTCCGTTTCCACCATTAGCTCCGCCACCGCCTCCGGCATTGTGGTCGTTGCCACCACCTCCGGCATTAGCATTTTTTGCTCGTCCTTTTGAGTTGTTATAAACCAAATTTCCAACGCCTTCTCCTATAAAAGCCCCACAATTATCTGATGCAATACAATAATAACCTAAAAATCCGCCCGTATTAGTATAACAATCATTGTCGTTTGAATATAATCCACCTCTAAATCCTATTTCATCTACATAAATATCTGCTTGCATATCTACATTTCCACTGGCTTCAAATACTACTATACCTCCTATGCTTCCATTCCAAGGCAAACAACTAAGTGTGTTTTGAATAATAACATCTTCATACTGAGGTACTTTTATTACTTGTACAGCTTTATCGGCATCGTAGGGATAGCTCAATTCATTTTTAAACTGTAGTCCATTTATATTTCCTAAGTTTATACTTTTAACGTAGTTAAATTCGTATCTCCCAGCTTGAAAATAGTCTGTTACATTACCAAAAGTGTTATTAAAAGTTGTCAAATTAATATTAGCACCTTTCATTTGTACTATTAGCACATAATCGCCTACGGCAAATAGATTTTCTCCATTATTAGCTACTCTCATGGCATTGTTGCAAAAATCAATGTCTGTTACTGCTGCGTATTGATTAACTATAGGCGTATTTATTACCGTTTGAGCAGTAATATTAATTGCAATTAATGAAAAGAATAAATAGGTTAGTATGTTTTTCATAATTAATTTTTAAGCAAAAGATGTACCACAGCCGCAGGTTTCATTAGCATTGGGATTGTTAAATGTAAAACCTCTGTTGTTTAGTCCGTCTTCATAATCTACTTCCATATTATTAATAAGTCTTACCTCATCTTTGTTTATCCCAATATTTAATCCGTCTATATGGTATAAAGTAAGTCCTTTAACTTGTTCTACAAATTCAAAAACATAGGTATATCCCGAGCAGCCGCCATTATTTACCCCTATATGTAAAATCTTATTTTCTAAGTTGCGAGAAACTAATCTTTTAATTTCTTTTAAAGCACTTTCTGTAAATTTTATAGGTAAACTATCATTATTTATTATGCTATCTTTCATTATTCTACGTTTTTAGTATTAAATTGCAAAAAATTAAAACAAAGATACATAAATGTATATGGACTTAGTGTTAGAAATTCTAAAATATACTTTGCCTGCTTTGGTGGTGGCATTGGTAGTATATGTTATGCTTAAAACCTATTTTGATAATAATTACAAACTGAAAGTTTTAGATTTAAAATCTAAAAACAGTAAAGAGTATTTACCCCTAAAACTTCAGGCTTACGAAAGGCTTACATTGTTTGTGCACAGAACTTCTCCCGAAAACTTAATACCCCGAAACACGCTTCCTAATCAAACGGCTAAACAATTAAAAAAACTACTTTTGCAATCTATTCAACAAGAATTTGAACATAATATAACGCAGCAAGTTTATGTTTCTAATAATGTGTGGAACGCCATAGTTGCCTATAAAGCTCAATTAATTAAAACCATAAATATTATTGATCAAAAACTGGGAGATGGAAAAACTGCCTACGATTTAAGTAAAATTATTTTAGAAGAATACCACAATAATGAAGAACTTTTAACTGCGGCACAAGTAAATGATATTATAAAAGCTGAAATTAAACACTTATTTATTTAATGAAACACGCTATTTGGATATTACTTTTAGTTTTTTCGGCATGCCGAAGCACTTATGTGCTAGATGAAATAGGAGAATCACAACAAAAATTTGACCTTAATTATACCAAGCAAGATACCTTAATAGAAAGCGAAATAAAACCTTATAGAACAGAGCTGAATAAAAGCATGAATAGCGTTATAGCTCAAGCTGAAAAAACTTTAACAAAAGCACAACCGGAATCTACTTTAGGAAATTTGCTGGCAGACGGCACATTAATAATGGCAGAAAAATATACTAATAGCTCTATTGATATAGGAATAGTAAACTACGGAGGCATAAGAGTGCCCAGCATAAACAAAGGAGCTGTTACCTTAGGAAATGTATATGAGCTAATGCCTTTTGATAATTATTTGGTGGTACTAAATATAAAAGGAAGTGTATTAATAGACGTATGCAATGTGATAGCTGTAAAAAAAGGTTGGCCTGTTAGTGGTTTAACAATGGCTATAAAAGACGGTAAAGCAGAAAACATAAAAATCAAAAATGAAGCTATAGATAAAGATAAAGAATATTCAGTAGCTATTTCCGATTATTTAGCCAATGGAGGAGATAATTTGAGTATGTTAGTAAATATAAAACAGCAAAACACCAATATACTGTTAAGAGATGCTTGGATTGAATATTTTAAGCTATTAAATAGTGAAGGAAAATTTTTAAATGCTAACTTAGAAAACAGAATTAGCAATGAATAGAAGAGCCTTTATAAAAAAAATAGGAGTTAGTGGCTTAGTACTTGGTGGTTCGGCTATTCCTTTTGAAATTTTAGCAGGAAATACCGATGCTGACTTTGAAAAAATAACCATACTTCACACTAATGATACACATAGTAGAATAGACCCTTTTCCTGCGGGCAGTAAATACGAAGGGCTGGGCGGTATGGCTAAAAGAGCCCATTTAGTAAAGCAAATAAGAAATGATAATGAGCATGTTTTACTATTAGATGCAGGAGATACTTTTCAAGGTACGCCCTACTTTAATATATATGGTGGCGAAATAGAATTTAAGTTAATGAGCGATATGGGCTATGATGCTACCACTTTAGGCAATCATGATTTTGATGCGGGAATGGAAGGGCTTATAAAACAATTTCCTCATGCTCAATTTCCTTTTTTAATAAGTAATTATGCTTTTGAAAACACACCTTTAATAAACCAACCACATATAAAACCGTATAAAATTTTTAAGAAAGGAGATATTAAAATTGGTGTTTTTGGTGTAGGAATAGAATTAAAAGGATTAGTACCCGATAAATTATATGGCGAAACACAATATATTGACCCCATAAAAACGGCAAATTACATGGCAAGTTTATTAAAAAATGACTTAAATTGTCATTTTGTAGTATGTCTTTCGCATTTAGGGTTAAAATATGACACAAAAAAAGTTTCTGACTTAATTTTAGCACAGCAAACAAAAAATGTGGATATAGTAATAGGAGGGCATACACATACCTTTTTAGATAAACCTATGGTTGTTAACAACTTAAAAGGAAAGCCTGTAGTTGTTAATCAAGTGGGCTGGGCAGGCATTAACCTTGGAAGGCTTGATATAACGCTGAAAAAAGATTTACGTAAAAACACTAAAAAATACACCCCTGTTATTTTTAGCAAAAAAACAATAGTAAAATAAGTTTTTTTTAAACAATATTTTTCTCACTTTTACACTTCGTTTCTATTGTTGATAACTAAAAAACTCAAACCTTCTATGAATAAAAAGACTCACGATTCTGTATGGTTCAATGCGTTAAAAATAATACAAGACAATGTAAGTATACAAAGTTTTAAAACGTGGTTTGAACCCATAGTGCCCGTGGGCTTAAAAGATAATGTATTAACTATACAGGTGCCAAGCCAGTTTTTTTACGAATGGTTAGAAGAACATTATGTTTCGTTATTAAGAAAAACCATACAGAGAGAATTAGGACCGGACGCCAGATTAGAATATAGAATAGTAGTAGAAAATAGCAATAGCACTTCAGGACCATACACTATAGAATATCCAAATTATAATACAGGCAGTTCAGAAAATCAAGAATCTACTATACCTATGGTAATAGGGAAAAACATAAAAAATCCTTTTATCATTCCGGGATTAAAAAAAGTAAATATAGATTCGCAGCTAAACCAAAACTATAATTTTGACAATTTTATAGAAGGCGATTGTAATAGATTGCCACGTTCGGCAGGTTATGCCGTTTCGCAAAAGCCGGCAGGTACAGCTTTTAATCCATTAGTAATATGGGGCGGTGTAGGTTTAGGTAAAACGCACTTAGCACAAGCTGTAGGAAATGAAATAAAAAAGAAATTTCCCAACAAAACAGTTTTATATGTTTCGTCAGAAAAATTTACCAATCAATTTATTGATGCCTTAAAAAATAATGCGGTAAATGATTTTATTCATTTTTACCAATTAATAGATGTATTAATAGTAGATGATATTCAGTTTTTTGCCAACAAACAAAAAACACAAGATATTTTCTTTCATATATTTAACCACTTGCACCAAAATGGCAAGCAGTTAATATTAACGTCCGATAGACCGCCAAGAGATTTAGAAGGCATGGAAGAACGTTTACTTTCAAGATTTAAGTGGGGACTAAGTGCCGACCTTACTATTCCGGATTTTGAAACAAGAATAGCCATTTTAGAAAAGAAAATGTACTCAGACGGCATAGAATTGCCACGAGAAGTGGTAGAATTTGTGGCCTACAACATCAATACTAATATTAGAGAATTGGAAGGTGCTTTAATTTCATTATTGGCACAGAGTTCTTTAAACAAAAAAGATATAGACTTAGATTTAGCAAAGAAAATAATAAAGAACTTTGTAAAGAGTGTGAGCAGAGAAGTTTCTGTAGAATACATACAAAAAATAGTTTGCGAATATTTTGATGTGCCTATAGAAAAGCTGAAAGAAAAAACAAGAAAACGTCAGTTTGTACAAGCAAGACAGCTTTCAATGTACTTAGCTAAGAACTATACAAAAAATTCATTAAAAGTAATAGGGAAGTATTTTGGGGGTAGAGACCACAGTACGGTTATACATTCTTGCCAGTCTATAAAGGATTTGTTAGACACTGATCCGGACTTTAAGGAAAGTGTAGAAGAAATACAGAAGAAAATACAAATGAATATAGGCTAAAAGATTTTGCAATAATAAAAAATACATTATCTTTGCCGTCCGTTCTGAAAAATAAGAGCTTGGAGAGGTGCCGGAGTGGTAACGGAGCAGATTGCTAATCTGTCGGCTCGCAAGGGTCGCCTGGGTTCGAGTCCCAGTCTCTCCGCATAAAAGGGTTTGGGTTTGGGTGTGATTGAAGTGTGGGTGTGAAGTAAATAAATGAGAATATTAAAAGTTAATAACCCATGTTTGATTTTGAGAAGTTAGAAGTATATCAAGAGATAAGGGTGTTAAATAAAACGCTACTTCCTTTGGTATTTAAGTTTCAAAAATCAGATCCATACCTTGCAGACCAGCTTAAACGAGCAGGTTTAAGTGTACAGCTAAATTTAGCTGAGGGCACTGGAAGAATGACAAATGCAGATAAGAAAAGATTCTACATTATGTCGCGTAGTTCTGTAAATGAATGTGTATCTATTTTGCAAACCGCAGTAGATATAGAAATAATAAATGAGGTGGATTATACTTTTTGTTATGAAAAGTATGAAAAAATTTCAAAAATGCTTCTTGGAATGATAAGAAGTTTGAGTTGATTTTTTAATTTTGCAACTCAAAATTGGTTTAGCAATAAAATCAAAACATTGAAAAACCGCCCACACCCACACTCTCACACCCAACACATTTATAGGGGTGTAGCGCAGTCCGGTTAGCGCACCTGGTTTGGGACCAGGGGGTCGAAGGTTCGAATCCTTTCACCCCTACTATAAATGAAGAAAAGGAAGTCAAATTTGGCTTCCTTTTTTTGTTTGTAATTCTCACAATGAGTCTTCTAATTTACAAGGGGTTCTGCCTCCTTGGAGTATCCCTTTTATAGTCCGATATTGCTTCCTTAATTCAGATTATTGAATTTTTCTTTACACGATTTAAAAACTCGTTCCATTCATATTCACTCAATGCTCTTGCCCTGTATTGTACCTCATCTATTAATGCCCATGATTTAGGTTTTTGCTCTTTTAGTTTTTCATAAGGTATTAAATATGAATCATTGCCATCATTTAATGCAAAAAGGTCTGCATACGAAATATAAGAAAATTCATTTAGATTATAGCCCGTTAGTGTTCTTTTTTTATCTTCTTCTTTTTCTAATAAATCATAAACAGGGGTGTACTGGGGGTGCGGGAGCTCATATTGTGCGATTCTTATATAGTACCAAAGTCTTTCTATTTGTTTCATTTCATCTGAGCTATATGCCTCCATTTCGGCTACTGTATTTTTGCCAATATAAAACCAACCAAAAGGACAGTATGTACCAATAGGCTTTTTTTCGTAATCCACTAATTTTTTCATAATATCCCACTCACTTAATTGGGCATTTCTGATGTATTTATCGTTATAATAAGTATCTATATCATCTATGCGACTTTCATTTTCATAATAAGCTTGCCCTTGTGTTAAGTGTAAAATTGCTTTTATGGTATCTTTATATAAATCCCAGTCTTCTTTGCAGGCTAATGAAGTTATACGCACAGAATAATTATTGCCAGGTTCTTTTGAGTATTCAATTTGTTTTATGCTAATATTGGGTAAATGTATTTTATAAATCATTTCATTTGGGAGCAACATAATCTCTCTTTTTTTCATATTGCCTACATAGTCTAAAACAATATCAAAGTTTTTTAATGGCTTTATTGGTCTTATATATGTTTCTATACTCATAATTTGGTTTTTTTAATTGATTGCTAATTTCATTTTTTCCCCCAAGGGGTTTAAACCCCTTGAATTTTGTTCTGCCAAAAATAATCTTCCCATCCGGCTTCTTCTGATAGTCCCAAGGGGTTGTTCCCCAAGGGGTTTAAACCCCTTGAATTACTTTAACTATTTTCCACAATTTTTATTTCCTCTTCTGTTAAACCATAAAGTTTATATACCATTTGATCTATTTCTGCATCGGTGGTGTCTATTTTATTTTTTATGGTTAATACTTTTTGCTGTTCTGCCAAAAATAGTCTTCCCATTCGGCTTCTTCTGATAGCCCCAAGGGGTTTAAACCCCTTATAGCCAAGCATTTATGCTTGACTCTATTATTTTAGAGAGGCATATATTTTATAAGTTCAGTTATTTTTATGACCCATTATGGTATATTTATTAATCATTAATATTCTATTTCTCAGAACCAGGAGGCTTTGGAGTTTGATTAGTTGGATATTTTGGTTTTGGTTTGTCAGAATTGCTTTTTACATTTGGCAATTTAGATTTGCTCTTCGGTTGATTTTTTTTATTCATCTTTTATTTTTTTAGCTGTTTCAATAATAATATCTTTTTTATTAAAACATAAATATATTGAATTTATGTCATAAAGTTTTTTAACTTTTTTTCCATCTTGGTACACAATGACATCTTCAAGAGAAATTTCTGAAATAGTATCATTTTCAGAAAAGGATTTAACCCAGCCATGATATATTAGTTTATTCGTTTTATCTCGTATATATACAACTTCAATTTCTTGAGAGTTCAAAAATCTTGAATAAAGATTTTCTTCCCCATATTTATAAGAAATATTTAATTTCGTTGCAACTTTACTAATAATTTTTCTGTTTTCTATTAATGAAACAATAAATGATAAAGGAACACAAATTACACATGCTAAAAAAACTTCAACAAAAGGAATTTCGGAATTTTCATTTAAACTGTTCCAAAAATTGAGATTTTTAATATTGCTTTTTAGCAATAAATTTAAAGTTGAAATTAAAACTTGCAATATAAGAAATGAAAAAATACCAAATAAAACAGAGAGTTTAAGAAACGTAAAATTAGACCATGGTTTATGCAGTATTAGCTTTCCGAAAATTATAGTAGAAATTGCTCCAGGGATAATAAGTATTATAAGTTTTAAGGTCAGTCCACTCATTTACTCCCCTCCACAATTTTTATTTCCTCTTCTGTTAAACCATAAAGTTTATATACCATTTGATCTATTTCTGCATCGGTGGTGTCTATTTTATTTTTTATGGTTAATACTTTTTGCTGTTCTGTTAAAAAATAGTCTTCCCATTCGGCTTCTTCTGATAGTCCCAAGGGGTTTAAACCCCTTGAATTTAAACCCCTTGAATTTGTTCTTTTATATACTTCTTTTAGGAATGTTGCAAAGCTAAGCTCATACCATGTTTCTAATTTTTTACTTGGTTTTTCTAATCCTTCAAATTTGCGTTGTATGGCTCTTATAAATTTATCTGCAAGATGTTGCATCTCCTTAGATAACGCCAACATTTGGTCGGCTTTTTCTATAAAGGGTTGTTGCTCTGATAATGATATTTTTTTGATTGGGAGTAACTTTAAATATTTTATTGGAATCTTAGGAAATAACTTCTTAACAGATTTGAATTTAACACTAAAATAAAATTCAATCAGTTTACTATTTAAAAACATAGCGATATATTTTAATGAAATTACATCTTTGAACTGATTCTTAAGCTGAAGATTATAAACATCACAGACATTATAATATTTATTGTCATCATAGGAGCTAATAATTGTATTACCTATTCTTCTAACTAAAATTTTTTCCTCTTCATAAATTTTTTTAGACTTATATATTTTTAGATTATTTTTATCATAGTTTACATATTTGCCTTCAAAATTTATTTGATTTCTTAATAAATTTCCTCCACAAATTATAGGGAAATAACCTTCAATTCTCTCATTTATAACATTGTCGCTGTTAAATCCAAACTCTACTCCTCTTGAGAACTCTATAAAATCATCAAAACATAATCCTGCTTCTATACTATTTGCTAAATCAAATTTGATAGGATTAATATAAATATTAAACATATTCTCATTTAATCTTTTAAATATACTTTTTTTGATTTGTGAAAAATTAAAACTACTATCTGAAACTTCTATTATTGATTCTTTTGTTTTATAGTAAGTTATAATTGTTATGCCAGAGTCTACAGAAGCATCAGTAAATACATTTTCACCTAAATCAATCAAAACATTAATATCGTATTGAATTAGATATTCACGTAACGGAGCAAATCCTATATTTGTAAAAAAAGAACTTGGTGTAATATACCCCAAGATGCCTTTTTGAGTTATAATATTTAAACCCCTTTCAAAAAAATAGGCGTATAAATCGCCACATTTTTGAGTTTGATAATTATTATAAAGCGTATCATCAGCTTGCACATAAGGCGGATTTCCTATTATTACATCAAAACCTCCTTTGTATTGCGGGCTAAAGGATTTTTCTTTGCTTTCTACAAAACCGGCTATTATTTTTTCTAATTCTTTGCTTTCGGGTAGTTGGTGTTTTTCTCTATTGTGGTTAATGTAGTGTATGGCACGGTCTATATACTGGTCGTTAGCACCATAGCCTTTGGCGTTATCGGCAGTCCACAACTTCCAAACATCAAGGTCGGCAGCAAAAAATTTCTGCGACCACAATGATTCCCCAATGGGTTTAAACCCATTGGATTGAAATAAATATGAACTTTTCCCTTTTATCGTTTTTACTTGTTCTGCAAGTTGTTCTGCTTCGCACACCAAAATTAAATGCACATGGTCTTTACATATATTGTATGCCATACAGCAATATCCTTTTTCTTTTATTACCTCTCCAATATATTGAGTAAGTGCAATTTCTTCTTTTAATTTTAACTCTAATGGCGGTCCTTTTTTAACATTATAGTCTATCATGCGCTGTGAGGTGCGACTATTGTGTGTGGTTAGCACTACATGAAAGGCTTGTAAATCTACAGGGCTAAACACTTTTGGGAATTCTTTTTGCCAATTAAATGCTTTATTGCCTGCTATATCGGGATTATCTATTAGCGAGTTGCCACATTTTAGGTTGTTATTTAGGTCGTTTAGTTTTCTATTGCGTTGGGCGGTTCTAAGCCATAAAGACAGTTTGGCTATTTCTACACTTTCTTCGTTTAAATCTACTCCATAAAGATTGTTTTCTAATATGCTTTTCTCTACATCGCTTAGCACAAAAGCATCTTTGTTGTATTTAGCAGAAAGTTCATCTATATAGCGGTGTTCTGCTATTAAAAAATTAAGTGCTTCATTTAAAAATGCTCCCGAGCCGCAAGCCGGGTCGCATATAGTTAGCTGTAGTAGCCAATCTCTATAAAGTTGCAAATTTTCCAGCTTTTTTCTACTTCTTTTGGTAGTGGCTTGGTAAGCTTCATCTGTTATATCAAGTTTTGCTCTTTTTTCTTCGCATAGTTTCCCTACGGTATTTTCTACTATGTATTTGGTTATATATTTTGGCGTATAAAAAACTCCGTCTTTTTTTCTTTTTGTTTTGCTTTTATCAACTTCTTGTCCTTCTAATTCTGCCTGTATTTCTTCTATTTCATTTAGTGAATTTTCAAAAATATGTCCTAATATGTTTACATCTACCTCACTATTAAAATCGTATTCAGATAATTTTAAGGTGTGGTTGTATAGTAATTGGTCGTCTATTTTTATGGCATCTAATATTTCATCAGGTTTAAACAAGCCCCCGTTGTAAGCAAAAACATCATATCGTTTTCCTTTATATCCGATGTTTAAGTATTCAAAATATTTTTTAAACCTTTGGTATAATGGAATATCTACATCTCGCTCTTGTAGGTCGTTCCAGTCGTTTAAAATAAGACGTACAGAATTGGGAGGCAAAAGTTGCCTGTCTTCGGCAAAAAATAAAAACAGAAAACGGTCTAAGAGTTTCTGCGATTTTTTAAATAAAACTAAAACATCATACTGAGGGTTTAGTCGGCTAAGATTGGCAAAAAGTTCTCTTTTAAATACAGAATAATCTTTGTACAATCTTTTAGTAATAATATCTTCTTGACTTAAAGAATCGTCCTTAATTTTTTTAGGAATGTCTTTACTTAAATTTTCAAAAGCCAAACACAAATAAAGTAGTTTAAAACTGTCTATGGTTAAAGTAAACAAGTTAAATTCTATATGTTCTATAGCGTTATCTATGTATAATCTAAGTTTTTCAAAATTGGAAGTTATTACATAAGTGCATCCTTCTTGATTGTTTTTGTAGCCAAAGGCTTGAGCTTCTATTTTGCTTAAATCTGTAGTGTTCGTTCCTTTTAGCTCTATTACTGCTTTTACTTTATTGCCAACTATTATGCCCCCGTCTGCTTTTTTGCTGTCTTTTACGTTTTTATATTCTGTGGTTAAATTAAAATTAGGTTCGGGATTTAGCGTATAGCCTAAAATTTTTACAAACAGCTCTCGCAAAAATCCTTCTTGAAATTGTTCTTCTTTTGCATTTCTTATGTTTTCTTGAATTTCAGCATTGCCAAAATAAGTTTTAAACATATTCCATTGTTGGTTTATTTGTTCTTGCTTTTGTGCTTTGAGGTATTTATCTATTACAGTTTTTTGAAACATATTCTATTTTACAAAATCATTTTTGTAAAAATAAAGGATATATAATTATATTGGTAAGATATGGCTGTATTTTTACATAGAATAACACTTAAACCTTTTTAATACTTTCTCACAAGGGGGCATGACCCTTGGAAATTAATTATTATTAGGTATATCTTTTACAAATAGTCATAAAAGCATAAATTAGGTGCATAAAAAAAGCTGTCATTTTTAGACAGCTTTTTTTTGTAAGAAATAAACACTTGTTTTTAGTTTACGCCTAAAGATCTTAGTGTTTCTATGTTTAAATTGCCCACAGGTAAATTTTTATCTTTTTGGTATTGTACTAAAGCAGCTTTAGTTTGAGTTCCAAAAACATTATCTATAGGTCCCGGATTATATCCATTGCTTTTTAGTGCTTTTTGTATTTGCATAATTTTGCTTGAAGTTAAATCATCTCCACATAATATTTCTCTCCAAACTTCATACCCGCCTTTTTTCTGTAAAACTCTTTTTTGAACTGTTTTATATGTAGCCGGTGTTTCTTGCTCTATTAATCTTTCTGGAGTTACTAAAACTTGTTTTGTTTGAATTTTATACTCCATTGGTACGGTTTCATTATAAGTATATGCTTGTTTTACCATTTTTTTAGAAGTAACTTTTTTATAAACAGCAGGTACTTCTACTAAACACATTACTTGGCAATCTTCCGGATTTGCAGATAAACAACCTGCATCTGCTTTACCTTTTACCCACTTAGTAGTAGCTGGTGTAGCCATTACTTCTTCTGTTACATTTTCATAAACCGCAGGTACATTAATTACTTTTGTGGTTTGAGGTTTTAATACTACAGTATCATAAACTGTTTTATACAACGCAGGTACTTTTACCTTTTTAACAGTTCTTGGTTGGTCTATAACTTGCTCGTTAACGTAAGTATATTGGTCTTCAACATAGCATCTTGCATAGCATTTACCTGGTTCTGCATTTGGTGGCACATCTTCATTAATATTTGTAGTGGCACTGGTAGTTGCATAGTTTGTAGAACTTGTAGTGCTGTATGCTATAGTTGTAGGTGTTGCAACAGTAGTAGTATTTGTTGTACTTGTGCTTGTTCCGGTTTTACCTACCACAGTTATAGAACCATCATTTGTAGTAGTAGATGTATTACTTTTAGTAGATGAGTTGTTAATATAGATTTGTGCATTAACAGTTAATCCAAAAAAAGCAAATAAAGCGATAATAACTTTTTTCATTAGTTTTTTAATTTTAGTTTAAGACTGCAAAAGTAATTAATTTTCATTTAACTTTTAAAACATTTATAAAATAGTTTCCACAGTTTAATTGAATTCCGTTATTTTGCAGAAAATATATTTGCAATATTAATGAATGAACTAAGAGATAGGATTAATTACCTTTGGGATAACAGAGAAAATTTAGAGAAAGAAAGAGCAGTTGTAGAAAAAGTAGTTGAATTATTAGATAAGGGAGAATTGCGAGTTGCAGAGAAAAAAGATGGAAAATGGATGGTTAATGAATGGATAAAAAAAGCTGTTATTTTGTATTTTCCTATTCAAAAAATGGAAACTGTGAATGTTGGTCCATTTGAATTTCATGATAAAATTCCCTTAAAAAATAATTTTGCGGAGCAAGGTGTACGAGTAGTACCTCATGCTATAGCTCGCTACGGTTCTTTTTTAGAAAAAGGAGTGGTAATGATGCCAAGCTATGTTAATATAGGTGCGTATGTAGGTAGTGGCACTATGGTAGATACATGGGCAACTGTAGGCTCGTGTGCTCAAATAGGTAGAAATGTGCATTTAAGCGGAGGTGTAGGAATAGGCGGTGTTTTAGAACCCATACAAGCCAGCCCGGTTATCATAGAAGACGATTGTTTTATAGGCTCTAGAAGTATAGTGGTAGAAGGAGTACGATTAGAAAAAGAAGTAGTATTAGGTGCCAATGTGGTGCTTACAGCCTCTACACATATAATAGATGTAAGTGGTAGCGAACCTAAAACACATAAAGGAATAGTACCGGAAAGGTCTGTTGTAATTCCTGGTTCGTACACAAAAAGTTTTCCTGCGGGAAATTATAATGTATCTTGTGCGTTAATAATTGGAAAAAGAAAAGAATCAACTAACAAAAAAACATCTCTTAATGAAGCATTGAGAGATTATAATGTATCGGTATGATAAATAACAAAGCAAAACTAACAGCAGTATTTTTATTATTAATAAGCAATGTTTTAATAGGGCAAAGTGCAGATACTGATTTACAAAAAGTAGAAACAGTTTATAATTACATAGACCAATTTTATGTAGAAGATGTAGATAATAATAAAATAGCAGAAGCAGCTATTGTTTCTATGTTAAAAGAATTAGATCCCCACTCGGTTTATATTTCTAAAGATGAAGTACAAGCTATGAATGAACCTTTGGTTGGGAATTTTGAAGGCGTAGGCATTCAATTTAATATTTTAGACGATACAATAGTAGTAGTAGCTACCATAGCCGGTGGACCAAGTGAAAAAGTAGGACTGCTTGCAGGCGATAAAATTGTAAATATAGATGATGAATTGGTGGCGGGAATAGGAATTACCAATAAAGGAGTAATGAATAGGCTTAGAGGCGAAAAAGATTCGGAAGTAGGTGTTGAAATAAAAAGAGAAGGAGTTAAAAAACTTTTAGATTTTAAAATTATTAGAGATAAAATTCCTTTGTATTCTGTAGATGCAGCATATATGGCTACAGATAAAATAGGATATGTAAAGATAAATAGGTTTGCAGCAAAAACCAATGAAGAATTTAGAAATGCTTTAGTAAAATTAAAAAGCGAAGGCATGGAAAGCTTAATTATTGATTTAAAAGGAAATCCGGGAGGATATTTGAATGCTGCATTTTATTTAGCAGATGAGTTGCTTGGCGATGGTAAATTAATAGTTTATACCGAAGGTAAAAATAGCCCAAGAAACGATATGACGGCTACAAGATATGGCAATTTTGAAGAAGGAGATATAGTTGTTTTAATAGACCAATATTCTGCTTCTGCAAGCGAAATTTTAAGTGGAGCTATACAAGACTGGGATAGAGGAGTTGTAGTAGGCAGAAGAAGTTTTGGGAAAGGATTGGTTCAAAAGCCGTTTCCGCTTCCCGATGGTTCGCAAATTAGACTTACCATAGCAGATTATTATACGCCAAGCGGAAGATTTATTCAAAAACCCTACGAAAATGGAGTAGATGAATATAGAAAAGATATTATAAATAGACTAAATAGCGGAGAATTAACCGATAGTTTGGTAGATCATTTCCCTGATTCATTAAAGTTTAAAACCAATAATGGTAGAACGGTTTATGGCGGAGGAGGAATAACTCCGGATGTTTTTGTTCCTTTAGATACTACTTTCAGTACTGATTTTTATTCAGATGTTTTAAGAAAAGGGTATATTAATCAATTTGCTTTGAAATATGCTAATAATTACAGAGATGAATTAACTCAATATTATCCAAATGTAAAAGAATTTGACACTAATTTTACGGCAAATGATGAGTTTTTAGGTGAATTTTTGAATTATATTAAAGAGAAAGAATTAGAGTATAAAAACGAAGAGTACGAAAAATCTAAATTGGTTTTAGGTGTTCAACTGAAAGCACTTGTGGCAAGAAATATTTATGATGGCGAAGCATATTATTATGTAGTAAATAAAGTGTTGAATGACGAATTTAAGAAAGCAATAGAAATATTAAAAAGTAACAAAATAAATAATTATCTCAGTTATGAATAAAATTGGGTTGTTTTATGGTACCGATACTGGAAATACAGAGATGGTAGCCAATAAATTAATAGAAAAAATAGAAGCCATATTAGGGAGCGATAGTGTAGATTTATTTGAAATTTATCAGAAAAAAGCGGAAGATATGAATGCTTATGATTTGATAATAATGGGGCAACCTACATGGTACGATGGAGAACTTCAAGGAGACTGGGAAGAATTTATTCCGGAGCTAAAAAAAATAGATTTTTCTAATAAAAAGGTAGCATTTTTTGGTTTAGGAGACCAGTACGGATATGCTTCATATTTTTGTGATTCTCTTGGTGTTTTTGCCGATATGGTAATGGAACAAGGAGGGCAAATAGTAGGCTACACCAGCACTGAGGGCTATGAGCATGATTTTTCAAAAGCGGAAAAAGATGGTCAG
The DNA here is from genome assembly GCA_020635995.1 of Chitinophagales bacterium. Lineage (NCBI taxonomy): Bacteria > Pseudomonadati > Bacteroidota > Chitinophagia > Chitinophagales > Chitinophagales bacterium. The sequence goes on from JACJYS010000001.1 coordinate 734,132, forward strand.
TTTTGTGGCTTGTGTTTAGATGAAGATAATCAAGATGAACTAACTGAAGAAAGGTTAGAAAATTGGTTGCCAAAAGTGCTAAAAGAGTTCGGTTTAAAATAATTTTAGCTAAAAAATAGTTTAGAAGACAAAAAAACATTATATTCATAGCCTTATTTAGAATAAACCAAGGCTTATGAAAGTAAAGATATACTCGCTACTTACGCTATTTTTTGTCATTTTTATTTCTTTTGAAGTAAAAGCATCACATTTATTAGGTTCTGAAATTACCTTTGTTTGCAATGGTCCGGGAAATTATACCGTAACGCTTAATTTGTACAGAGATTGTAATGGAATAACACCTTCAGGGACACAAACACTTACATATAGTTCATCATCGTGTGGGTCAAATGGAAGTATTCAATTAAATAGAGTTGGAAACATTCAAGATATTACTCCACTATGCCCAGGAGAGCAAAGTGCCTGTAATGGCAATGGACAGTGGGGTGTTCAAAGATATACATACACAGGAACATTAACTTTGCCACCGGGATGTGGTAATGATTGGGTATTAGGGTGGAGTCAATGTTGTAGAAATGGAGCAATTAATACTTTAAGTAGCCCTTCAAATCAAAATATGTATGTAGGAGCATTGTTAGATAACACAGTTACTGCACCAGCTTGCAATAATTCCCCAACTTTTAATAATCCTCCTGCTTCAATAGTTTGTGTTAATCAACCTGTAGTGTATAATCATGGTGTTGCAGACGTAGATGGAGATTCATTGTATTTTTCTTTAGGAAACTGTTATGAAGGCAATAATAATCAAGTAAATTATTCAGGTAGCTATAGTGGAACTACGCCTTTATCAAGTTCTACGGGCATTACAGTTAATCCTAACACAGGTGCAATTTCTTTTACACCTAATCAACAACAAGTGGGTGTACTTTGTGTAAATGTGAAAGAATATAGAAATGGCGTGCTTATCAGTGAAATTAACAGAGATATGCAGTTTACAGTTATAAACTGTTCTAATCAACCGCCTCAAGCTTCGGGAGTTGATGGAACTCCAAATACCGATCCTGTAAATTTTGAAACGTCAATATGTGCTAATGGAGCATTATGTTTTACAATTGATGGTACAGACCCTAATGGTAATAATGTTACAATGTCATGGAATAATGAAATTATAGGGGCAACATTTACAGTTTCCAATAATGGGACACCAACACCATCTGCTACATTCTGTTGGAATCCGGGACCTCAAAATATAGGTCAAAATGTATTTTCAGTAAACGTGCAAGATGATGCCTGCCCAATTATCGGAGCAGGAACCTACACGTATATCATAGATGTATTGCCAAGTCCTAATACACTTGATGCAGGACCTAATGACACTATATGTTTCGGAGAATCTACTACTTTAATAGCTACTTCAATGCCAACAGCAACAAGCTATACTTGGACGCCAGTTTCTTCTTTATCAGCATCTACAGGAGCTACAGTTGTGGCATCTCCATTTGCATCAACCACTTATGAGGTATCTGCTACTTTCCCGGATGGCTGTGATTTAACTGATGTAGTAACCGTAGGAGTAGCACCCAATCCAAACGTAAGTGTTACCCCGGCTAATTCATTTAATTGTAGTGGGCAGCCTACAGATTTAAGTGCCACCTATTCTTCAAGTTATTCCTACAATTGGTCACCAGGAGCATTTCCTAATAGTGCAGATATAACCGTAAATGCTACCAGCACAACAACTTATACCGTAGAAGTAACCGAATCAAATTTTGGTTGCCAATCTACAGCCACAGCTACAGTAGTAGTGGCAGCACCTACAAGCAATGCTTGTAACGTATTGTATGTAACACCTTCAGGTATAGCTTCTAATGATGGCACAAAAGCAAGCCCGTTAGATTTAGTAACAGCAATGGAAATAGGAGCATGTAATGGAACAACCATAAAAATGGCAGTAGGAGATTATGTAACAGACTCAACAATAAATAGAGTAACCAGTTATTTAACATTAGAGGGAGGTTTTGATAATGCTACACCAAATTGGGATAAAATAAGTACCGCAGGAGCAACAAGAATATTAAGAACAGCAACCCGTTCTACATCAACAACAACATCATCAATAGTACAAGGTTCAGGAATACCAAATGAATTTGGACCAAACCCGGAAGTAGTAGCTATAGAAGTAAGTAATCAAACAGGATTTAGATTTCAAGACATAACTGTGAGAAGTCAACTTACAAACCCGAACATAGAATTTCAAGGAGAGCCGGGCGTAGATGTAATAGGTGTGAGATTAAACGCTTGCGACCAATATAATTTAGTAAGAACACAAATAAATACAAGCCAAGCAGGTAAGGGAGGTAATCAATCTTGGTCAATACCGGCAGAAGATGGAGGAGATGCAAGAGGATTAGTAGCACTTTCAAACGGAGCGGGAACTAATTTGATACAATGTAATATAACGGCAGGAGCAGCAGGAGCAGGAGGAAATTCAAATGCAAATGGAAGTCCAACACCATTAGCAGGAAGCCCGGGCACTACACAAGCAATACAAAGAACGGGGACAGCGTTTGTAACCAATCAAAATTCATTCAACTTAACAGGGCAACCAACCATATCAATGGACGATATAGCTTGTACAGCTACAAATATGGATTTTAGGCAGACAGCAAGTGGAAGCTGGACATTTGGAGCAAATAGTAACCCAAGTTCAGCCACCGGTTCAACAGTAACAACAGCATATAGTACATTAGGTAGAAAGAATATAGGTTATGCAGGTAATAATTATTCGGGCTTTGCCAATATACTATTAGATTCGCAGGTACTACCTGCATTTACCACATCGGCACCTATAGTAAATGGAGCATATAGAATATGTGCAGGAGAAGATGTAAACTTTAGTGCTACAAATGGAGGAACAGGATACATATATCATTGGGATTTAGGAGGAGGAGCAACACCAAACAATTATGACGGAGTAGCTTATGCAACACTTCAAGATATAGATTTTATGACACCGGGAATATATACCATAGAGTTAAGATACGAGACAAGTTGCTGTGGATTATCAATACCAACAACATTAGAACTACATGTAGAAGATAGACCTATTATTGTAATGCCACCTGATGCTAATTTATGTTATGGTGATCCGGGAGTAAATTTATCAGTAGGAGGAATGCTTCCAAATGGGGTAGTTAACTGGTCTCCAAGTGCTGGATTAGATGCTAATGATGTACCAAATGTTTTTGCTTCGCCAGGAGATACACTTACCTATAATGTTACTATGGTTGATTCATCGGGTTTATGCTCTAATGCCGGTTATGTAACGGTAAATGTTATTAATTTAGAACTTACAACAAGTACTACAGATTATATTTGTGTAGATGATGGAACGGCCACTGTTGCAGTAACAGGCGGAAGTGGTAGTTATTCTTATCAATGGGATGATCCTTTTAACCAAACTTCAGCCACCGCCACAGGTTTAGCAGTAGGTACATATCATGTAATAGTTACTGACAATAATTCTGGATGTCAAGATTCTGCTACAGCAGTAGTTAATCCAGCTCCAAGTTCATTAGTTGGATATATAAGCAATACAAATAATGTTTCTTGTATTGGAGCAGACGATGGAAGTTTGACCGCAAGTGTTTATGGAGGTACTGCTCCTTATGATTATACTTGGACTCCAACAGGCGGTAGTGCCACCAACTCTGGCACAAGCCACACAACTACACTTTTACCAGGAGGTAATTATACTGTTACTATAATAGATGATTTAGGCTGTCAATATGTAGTAGATGGTTTTATAGCAGAACCTGATACTTTAAGAATGGAAATAGACTCTGTTAGAAATCCATCGTGTTTAGGTGCAACTGATGGCTATTTAAGAGTATTTGTAGATGGAGGAACAGCCCCGGTTAGTGTACTTTGGGATGATGCAAATGCTACAACAACAAAAGAACTACAAAATATTGGTGTAGGCACATATTGTGTTACCGTAGTAGATGCCAATGGATGTTCAGATTCAACATGCTTTACTATAAATGCAATAACACCGCACGATACAATTTATGATACAATTTGTCAGTTTACATCTTATACTTTCCCTGATAATGATGTAGTTGCAAGTTTAAGTTCGGATACCGTAGCTATAGATACTTTATTAAATTCTATAGGTTGTGATAGTCTTGTTACCACATTCCTAACTGTCCACCCCCTTCCTGCTGTAGTAGCCAACTCAAGCGATATAGCAATATGTCCGGATGATTCATTGTATTTATACGGAACGGGAGCAGCAACTTATGTTTGGAGCACAGGTTTACCGGACAGTGCTTATTTCACTCCGCCAATAGGCAATACCGATTATTATGTAACGGGAACAGATGTAAATGGCTGTGAAAACAGAGATACCATTACCGTAACCGTAAATCCATTCCCAACAGTAGTAGCCAATGCTTCTCCAAATGATACATTGTGTGAAGGAGAACAACTAACCCTAACAGGAAGTGGAGCACAAGCACCATACACATGGTTGCCGGCAACAGTATCTGATGGCGTAGCTTTTGTGCCTCCGGTAGGCAATTCGCAATATATAGTAACCGCTTCAGATGCTAACGGCTGTACAGATACAGACACCATAAACATAGTAGTAAATCCATTGCCTACAGTAGTAGCTAATGCTTCAGATATAGCTATTTGCGAAGGAGATTCAATATACTTATATGGAACAGGAGCTATCTTTTACTCTTGGAGCGATGGTACACAAAGCTATCAAGACAGTGCTTATTTTGTACCACCTGTTGGTTCAAACGATTATTATGTAACAGGGATAGATGTAAATGGTTGCGAGAATAGAGATACGGTAACCATAACAGTAACACCTGCACCTACCGTAATAGCCAATACAACAGGAAATAACTTATGTACACCAGCCACCATAAGCCTAACAGGAAGTGGAACGGCAGGCGTAACATATACTTGGAATCCGGCTACCGTTACAGATGGCACTCCTTTTAATCCACCGGTAGGTATCACAGATTATATAGTAACAGGAACAGAACCTATTACAGGCTGTTCGGCAAAAGATACCATTACAATTACCATATATCCACTGCCAACAGTGGTAGCTAATGCTTCGCCTAATGACACTCTTTGCCAAGGAGAACAACTAACCCTAACAGGAAGCGGAGCACAAGCCCCATATACATGGACAGGAGGAAGTGGAGGCATAACAGATGGAACATCATTTACCCCAGCAGTAGGAACAACCGTATATACAGTAACCGCCACAGACGCAAACGGCTGTACCAATGATACAACTATTACCATAGTAGTACATCCAAATCCTACGGTAGGCGTAAATGTATCGCCAAACGACAGTTTATGTGGAGGCGAGCAAGTAACCTTAAATGGAACAGGAGCACAAACATATACTTGGATACCAAATACGATAGCAGACGGAGAAGCTTTTGAAGTAAATCAAGGAAGTACGGTTTATAATGTAACCGGTACAGATGCCAATGGATGCGAAGGCACAGCCACACAAACCATATATGGATATATGAATTATGAATTTTTCAATACCGTAAGTATCTGTGAAGATGAAAGCTATACCTTAGAAAATGGAACAGTAGTAAGCCAAGCAGGAACATATAGCGTAAACTTCCCAACTACAGCTAATAGTTGTGATTCCATATACAATACTACGGTAAACGTAAATCGTTTATTACAATACACACCATTAGAAGATATAAGAGTATGTAGTGGCCTGGGCGTAACCCTTGGCGTGGGAGCACAAAACACAACAGCAATACAATGGTATGTATCGTCAAATGGAGTAGAGCAGAGTTTAGCAGGAAATGCCAACTATGTGAATACAACAAGTGATAGTTTAGGATTTAATTTAGATGTATCGCTACATGAAAATATATACATTATAGAAATGACAGACGAATGTGGAAGAGTAACGAGAGATTCCATGTTGCTGGAAGTATTTGAACCACATGCAGTAGAAGATGGAGTAGCAGACACCACTTTCTGTATGTACGAAATAGATATAATAACCGTAAACTACAATGGACACAGCTATGAGTGGAACAATGGAACATTGGGAGCATCAGTAATGCCGACAGAAGCAGGAGATTACATAGTAAACTTTGTAGAGAACTACACAGGGTGTTTATTAAGTGATACGATAAATATAGGCTTAGAAGACTGCATAGGAAATTGTGTAGTATTAGCACCAACAGGTTTCAGTCCTGATGCTAGCGGAGCGAATGATGTGTTTAGAGTAGTAACCAGCTGTGAAGAAGGCTTTGATTATTTTGAAATGACAGTGTATAACAGGTGGGGCGAATTAGTATATTACACCGATGATTGGAGAGAAGGTTGGGATGGCACTTACAAAGGTAGAGATGCAGAGATAGGCGTTTACACTTATTATGTAGAATATACCAAAAGTATATCTCAAGAAAAAGGAAGTATTAAAGGAAATGTTACTTTAATAAGGTAAATTAAAATAAAACTAGCTAAGGCGGAAGCGAAAAGTGAAAGGGATAAATTTTGCTTTTCGCTTTTATATTCTTTTGCTTTTTAAATCTACTCTGATGAAGATTTGGAGTTAGTAAACCTATCTACTGTTAAAAATTTATTGGATAATAATGTTTTAAATTCAACGCAATATGAGTTAGTTAAAACGCTCTTACAACTTAATTTTATAAGAAATAAATCTTTGTTTGCTAATGCTATTATTTTAAAAAATGGCTATGAAGCATTTAAAAATGAATGGGAACTTTTATTAACTGGATTAGAAAATAAAAGCAGTGTTTTTGACTTTGAATTGCAGGAATTGAAAGATGAGGATAATGTTTAAGAGATAATGCAATCCCTTTCTGCTCATAGTATTCTGCTCCTGTCAGTTTATAAAAACATCCAATAAACGCTTACATTTGGGTTGTAAGTTTAATAAAAGTAACTGAAAATCGGTAGAGATGCTTGCTGTGAGGGGAAATTAATCTTGAAGGAGAATGATCTTTTTTAATTATTTATACTATACAATTAAAAACTGGAAATTTTTGAAACACACTACTTGGAGTGGTTCAGACGCAGCTAAATTAATTATTATATTATTGCAGTTTTATATAATAGTTGAAGTAGTTTTTATACTGTCATTTGAGTTAGGTTTCAATGATTGGTTTTATAATTTTTATAAATCAGGGAAGCCCACTATCGTTATCATTATAGCAGGTATTTTATTATCTATAATAAATGGGCTTTATTACAATGAGCAGAGGGAGGAGATGTTTATAGAAAAATGGGGAGGAGATAGTAAAATAATAAAAAGGAGGCTTAATGGACATTTTTTAGGATAGGAATCGCTGTAACAGTTATAATTATTAGCTTTGAGGGCAATCAAAGGTTATGAATAAAAAAAGTGCTTAAGCTGTGGTAAAGGATTTACCAAGAAAAATGGAAAAGTTAAAGGTGTTCAATTGTATAAATGCTCTTATTGTGGGAAACAATTTTTAGGAGGTAATAGGATTGACAATAAGATTCTTTGGGATGAATACTTATATGGAAAACAAACCTATTCTCAACTTGCTATTAGATATACATGTTCAGTAAAAACCATTCAAAGAAGATTGGATTCTATTTTAGTTGAATTAAAATCAAAAGTTCCAAGAGAAGTAGTTGTTCTTATGGATACAACCTATTGGGGAAGGAACTTTGGCGTTATGTTGTTTAAGGATAGTCTAACAAAAGAGAATTTATTGAAGTACTATGTCAGAACAGAAACAAATGCTTTATATATCAAGGGAATCAATGAATTAAAATCTTTGGGGTTTAAGATTAATGGTATTGTTTGTGATGGAAGAAAAGGTTTAATCCAATCATTTGATGTTCCTGTTCAAATGTGTCAATTTCATCAATCTGCAATTATACGAAGATATTTAACCAAGAACCCCAAACTTATAGCATCTAAAGAACTAATGGAAGTTGTCAATTTAATGAAGCAAACAGATAAAGAATCTTTTACAGGAGCTTTAGATTTATGGTTTAATAAATGGGAAGACTTTCTCAATGAAAGAACGATTAACCCCGTTACAAATAAATCCTTTTATACACATAAAAAATTACGAAGTGCATATAGAAGTTTAAAAAATAATTTACCTTGGTTATTTACTTGGTACGATTATATAGAACTTAATATTCCAAACACTACCAATGCTATTGATGGTCATTTTGCAGACTTAAAGAATAAACTAAGAAACCACAATGGATTATCTAAAAAAAGAAAAATTAAATTTATAGATGAGTTTTTAAAGGCATAAAGCTCTCCAAAAATAGCTATGGACTCCTAATTTTAGCAGTCCATAGTACCGATATTTTTATCGAGCATCTACATTATCCCTGACGAGTTGCTCTCCAGCAGAGCTCGCTTCCGTTTATATAGACAACACAAATTTGGAAAATTAAATTTGACAATCCTAAAAAACATAAAAAATAGAGCCTAAAAAATGTCCATTAGAACTTCACGTCTGAAAAATAGCCTAATTTTTGTCCATTATTCCAAAAAGGATAAAGAATATAATACTGTTTATTTTTTTAATATTGTAAATTACCTTAATGTTTATATTGAATTTATTTAAGAATTGGTGGTAGATAATTTTGGATTGAGAGTTTAATAAAAAAAGTGGAAATCGGCAGGGATATCCACTACGGGGGCAAAAGTTTCGCATCTAACAGTCTAAAAATCTTTGCTAATCACTACCTTTTTATTGCTTATCAACATGCCTGTTTTATCCTTTATGGTAAGGTTGTAAATGCCGCTTGTCCAATCAACAGTTGAGATATTATTCTTTCTATCAGTTATATTGCCGGTATAAATAATCTGCCCTAGAGTGTTGGAAATTTGTACGGTATAATCCTTTTCATCTTCATTTAATTCTAAGGTAAAGGAGTTGGATGTAGGGTTGGGATAAATAGTCCAGCTTAAATCAGATGGATTAATATTGATAATCCCAACATTGTCTTTTACAAAAAGATGTGTAATGATAACACTATCACAATTATTTATTGTTTGTAATGTATCGTAATAGATTCCTGTTTGATTAACAACTGTACCATTTGGTAAAGTATAAGTTTCTGTATTTAAAATGGTGTCAAAAATTGAGATTGTAAATGAATTGTCAATAAAAATATCATATTTTACAATTGAATCGCAACCATTAATTGATAATAGAGTGTCATATATGCTTTGACTTAGGAAATACAATATACCATTAACAGCTACACTATCGCAAGCCTCAATTTGTTCAGTTTTAAATGTTCCATTATTGATAGTAAGAATTGTATTTAAAACAGAATCACAACCATTTGGTGTAGTAAAAGATTGAACTAAATTTTGTGAAGAAGTGTACCAATTTCCCATAAAATAGATACTATCACAAGCGGTTTCAATTTGGGTTTCGAATGTTGAGTAATGAATGGTCAAATCGGTATTGATAATCGAATCGCAACCGTTAACAGTTTGGAAGGTATCTCTAATGAACTGAGAAGCCAAATACCAGTTATCATTAATTTGAGCAGAATCACATTCAGTCACCGTTTCATTTTGAATTACCGAATTGTAAATTGTTATATCCGTTTGAACAACCGAATCGCAACCATTTGATGTTGAGAGCGTATCGTAGATCGTTTGAGAACTGTAGAACCAATCTCCAAAAATTTCTAAACTATCACAAGCGGTTTCAATTTGGGTTTCGAATGTTGAGTAATGAATAGTTAAATCGGTATTAATAATCGAATCACAACTATTTATAGTTTGGAAGGTATCTCTAACGAGTTGAGAAGTCAAATACCAATTACCATTAATTTGAGTAGAATCACATGCAGTTACCAATTCATTTTGAACGACAGAATTGTAAATTGTTATATCCGTTTGAACAACCGAATCGCAACCGTTTAATGTTGAGAGCGTATCATAGATCGTTTGAGAACTGTAAAACCATGTGCCACCAACTAAAGCAGAATCACATGCCTCTATCTGTAAAGCATTAGTCTGAATAGAATTGTTGATTACCAAATGAGTTTCTAATATTGAATCGCATCCGAAATTTGATTTGAGTATTGTGAAAATGGTGTCATCTGCATAAAAGACCTGCTGATTAATAATGGCACTATCGCAATACAAGGAAATTACAACGGACGTATCTGGATCTGGTATTACATCTATTAAAGTGTTAAAAACACTATTCGTTTTAATTGGGTAGTTATAATCAAAAAAGATCAATGCGTCATTGTCTACTATTGTGCCATTATTTAGCCCAGATTTCGGATATATTTGATAATTCACATATCCTTTACTAAGTATCGGAGAATTAGCACTGTTTGGTAATAAAATACTATCAAATCTAAAAATTATAATACTATCAGATACCAACTCTATTATCAAGTCTTCGTGACTTTTGTCAACGAGTAAAAAACTTGCAATATCTAAGTCTGTATCTATGGTATCTACTATTCTTACATCTATGGCTTCTGCATTTCCGATATTTTGAAAATTGATAATATAGTTCAATGGATCATCTTTTATAACAAGATGATTATCGCATTCTCCATTAGGAATAACTTGTTTGTTGTTAGGGTCTAGGCTGTTCATCCATCCATAACAATTAATACTTGTATTGTTAAATGAGTTGTAGTCGCCAGCAAATGGAGCTGAAACTGCTTTGATACAACTAATGCTATTGGTATTAAAAGTGGAGTCCATTATCACAGTGATAACGGGAGTGATGCATCCAGAATCATAGTCTAAATTTGTGAAATTCCAAAAAAGTGAATCTCCAGCAATACTATCGGGAGTAATTGTAGAAGACTGATAGTTCATTAGCTCATCTAGAACCACTAAAAATTGTCCTGAAACTGGTGTGCAAGATGAATTACAAGAATTTGCAGTAATTTCATAACTTAAGCCAGGTCTAAAAGTAGTAGATGAGCTATAAATTGAAGAGATTAACTCAAAACTACCTATTACGGATGGTCCTTCTACGTACACAGAAGTACTCCTGCTGCATCCAACAGAATCAATTACCTCAAGATGATGAAATCCTTCAGTGAAAACGGTTAAAAATGAATCGTTAGGTGTTGAGGAATAATCCCAATAGTATTCAACAGGCCCTTTTGGATTGATAGTAGTGGCAACTATTTGTCCATCAGAAACACAATTTACCTCATTTATATCTTCAACAACCAAAGCCATAGATACGCATGAGTCGGGGCTCAATTTTATGAAGTACTTATACCCAAGAGAATAAGCAGGAGTTTCACCTGGTCCAGGATCTAGGTCTGCACCTGCGGCAATTGTTCCACATAGGAGGATGTTACCATCTTGGTTTAATCCTAGAACATATGCTTCGTCATTAGTTTGAATGCTACCAGATTTGAGAATTCTGGCCCATAAATAATTTCCAGCAGAATCTAAGGATACTACAAAAACATCACTGTAAGAAGAATTCCCAGAATTAAAAGCATTGATTCCAAGACCTGGATTTAAATCTAAAGATCCAAAGAAGGTTCCAGTAAAATATAAATTGTCATTTTCACCAATTGCCATCTGCACCATCTCATTTTCACCATACCCGCTAATATCATGCACCCAAACTAAATCTCCATTGTCATCCAAACGCATCACAAACATGTCAAAGGAGCCATTTGTATTTAGCAATGCAGTACCTGGATCTAAATCTGTATACCCTAAAAAATTTCCACAAATAATGGTTCCATTGTTATCCGTAGATACAATCCCTGTGGGATATACTTTCCCTAGAGAATTGATTTCTTTGGCCCATAGAAAATCTCCAGCGGAGTTTAATTTAAGGATAAATGTTTCTGGATAATATATGGAACTATTACTATTGCCTGTCATGTTAAACGTATCTATTCCAGGGTCAAAATCTATTGTACTTTTAAATCTTCCAGTGGCATTAATGTCGCCATTGGAACTTATACTGATATTATCAATAATTGACACATCATTTGTTAAACTGCTTCTTAAAGACTTAATCCACATAAATTCTCCTTGGGGGTTGAATTTGGCAATAAAGCCATCTACCCCTATTGCGGTATTTTGAATGTTTTGGTTAGTAGCATAAATCGTAGAAGTACTATAGAAACTTCCTGCAACAATAACATTTCCTATTTGATCTAAATCGATTTCATGGATTCTTGATTCTGTTATTAGAACCTCCCAAATTTCATTCCCATCTGAATCTAATTTATTTAGATAAGATCTACCACCAATTTCGTTATTGTTATCACCTGTATGCGTACTTACATAGACATCATCATCTTGATTAACAGCAACCGAAGTAGAAGTATATTCTGAGAAGAAATTACTTGTTTGCAAATACTTATACCACACCAAGTTGCCATCTTCAGCTATTTTCATGATTAATGGACGCTTGTTTCCACCTGGACCATAAAATGAAACAACATTACCTGAAACATAATTTTGATAGGTAACCATACCAGTAATGGAGGATTGACCAACATAAAAATTATCTCCATACTGATTAGAGGCTACATCCTTTAACTCAACGATATTATGTTTTAACAAACTGCCCCATTCAAAAAATTGTCCCATACTAGTGAAAAAACATGTGAATTGAGATATAATAAATAAAATAATAATTCGATAGATTTTCATACTAAAATGTGGTTTATAAAATTACTAATAGTTTAATAGACTTTGAAGATATGAATAATTCCTAAGTTCAAGTAATAAGTGCAACAAAAAAATAGATAGTAAATTACATTTTTTTGCAATTTACTATCTGGTATAAAAGCGTTGCGCTAACAACATGAGTAAATATTTTTCCCCGTTTAGAGCCTCTCATAGAGGACTCTAAACCAATTTACAAAATTGTTGCGTGAGACACGCACCATGGCGAAGTACGCAACCGTGTAATTAAAGCTAGAGAAATACAATTGGAACGATACAAAGACAGTGAAATATTTAGCAATGCGCAAATAAGCTCTAAGCAATTACGAACGTTTTGTCAAATATCGGAGGCAAGCACTAAACTGCTTGACCGTGCCATGGAAAAACTAAACCTAAGTGCCCGTGCCTACGACCGCATCCTAAAAGTAAGCCGCACCATTGCAGATTTAGATGACAGCGAAACCATAAAACCCGAGCACGTAGCCGAAGCCATTCAGTATCGTTCATTAGACAGGGAAAACTGGGGTGCTTAATAGCTTACAAAGAAGAAAATGGCTAAACTAAAGCGTCTACTTGTCTAACATTCTATAACTCTATCCGTCTATTAGGGAGTTTGGATAGGGAGAATTGGGGAAGCTAAAACTCATTACTAATCACCACTTTTTTATTGCCTATTAATATACCAGTTTTATCTTTAAAGACTATGCTGTAAATTCCATTTGTCCAATCAACAGTTGAGATATTATTCTTTCCTTCAACAATGTTGTCAGTATAAATTATTTGCCCTAAAGTGTTGGAAATTTCAATATTGAGTTTCTCATCATTTTCGCTTAGTGCTATAGTAAAAGAGTTGGATGCAGGGTTGGGATAAATTGCAAAGACAGTGTTTTTATATGCGTTTACATTATTTATTACCACAATATTTGAAAATGAGTATGCTCCGTCAAAATCTACTTGTTTTAGGCGATAATAGTTATTGCCTTCAATAAAAGTTTTATCAAAATAAGTATAGTTTGTTGTTTCATTGCTATTGCCCTTCCCTTTTTGTTTTCCAATAGTATTAAAATCAATACCGTTATCGCTTCGTTCCAGTTCAAAGTAATCATTGTTTATTTCAATGGCGGTAGTCCACTTAAGTTCATTCATTTCTCCTTTGTTTTGCCCTTGCAATTCTTGCAAATATTCTACCGGCAAGGTGGTATTATTATTTGCTTTAGCGGCTGCAAAACCCGAAAATCCTTGTGAAAAAGTGCCTTGAACTTTATTGCCCAAATTAATATATGCTTGAATTAAGGGACTGGTGGCTTCAAAGTTTGTATTTCCATTGGCTAATGGGGTAGTAGGGGAAATATTGGCAATAGCTCCCCCCGTTTTTGTTAAACTCAAATTAGTATAGCTTTCTCCCGTTTGCTGTTCCCAACCATCTACCTCTGCCTGTGCGTAGTATAAAGTTATATCATATTCTCCGGTAGGATTATTGTATGTGGGCGTAATTAACACCGTTTTTTCCGTGGCATAATAGCTTGCATCATTTATTAAATAAGGCAATGCTCCCATTCCTTCTCTGTCAATTTGTATTTGTGTACACCCATAATTCCAACTGTTGTTGTTTTGTATGCTTGCTATAATATCTCCCGAGCTTTCATCATAAAAATGTACCAAATCATTAGGACCTAAATAGGCAGTTTTAGTTTCATTCAAATTTGTGGCGATTTTAGCTTTATGAAATGCAGTTAATTTAAAATTGTCCATCATATACCAAAACCCTTCTTGCTCATTTTCTATACCAATTCTTATTTTGAAATCTGAATTATTAAAACCCATTAAAGAAAAAATAGCATGTTCTGGGTGAAAATTACTTCCTATATTCCCATCAGATTTTGTATGGCGTAAATAATTAATCCAAGTATTTCCATTCCATGCCTCTACTATTAAATCTCCGGCAGTTAGAGGAACATTCCTTAACCAATGATCAAATTCTAAATGCAATGAATCAAATTGACTTACATTAATTTCCGGTGTAATTAAGTAGGTAGAGCACAAGACCTGATTCCATGAATAGTAGTTTGAAATACACATATAATTTGTGCTATCTAAAGAATTGTTGAAATTGTGATTGTTCGGGTCATAAATCCAAGAGTTCCAAAAAGATGAACTCCACCAATAGGTGTTTGAATACATTGGATTAGATATTATTCTTTGCCAACCGGGCAAGGTATCTGCTTGCATAGTATCAAAATTTTCATCTAAAAGTATAGTAGCTATCCATTTATCTTGCGGATTAATGGGGTCGTTATCGTTTATTAATACAAGGCAGGTATTGGTTTGTTGTGAAGTGTCAAAATCACTTACACCGTTAATGCTAAGTTTTAATTCTATATTTTCTTGCGTTTCGCTGGCATTATCATCAAAAATTCTTAACTGAAGATATTGCACACTGTTTTGCCCTGCTAAAAAGGTAATGCTTGGGTTTAGTATATCAAAATCTATTTGGTTTAATGCACTGCCCGTAGCATTTATAGTTGTATTTACATTGTTGGTAGGCACATCACTTATATACAAAGGGATATTATAATCGGTATATTTTCTGCAATTTAGTGTGCCGTCTTTTCCCGTTTCGCTCACTTGAATATTGCTGTACTCAAAACCCACTTCTTTGCTCAATGTGCCACCATCTACCAAAATATTATCTATGTAAAGTTGATTGCCGTTTTTATTGTAGTTTTCAAACTTAAAACTTACAAAGTTTCCTACAAAAGCATCTAAGTTTATTGTTAGTTTTTTCCAATCTGTGGCCGAAGGGATAAATTTTTGGTAGGTTTTTTCTGTTGTAGCCAAATTAGTATCGGAAATAGCAAGAATTGTGGTTGCAAAATTATTTCCGCAATCTGTTGAAATGTATATGGTAAAAGAATCGCAGTTTATATGTGGTTGATAGGCAATATCAAAACTTAAACGAGCATTTTCAACATTTCTTAAATCGTATGCTTTTGTAATAAAAGCATCTTTTTCTTCATAGCCCGTATAATCAAAATTATTAAAACACCAAGCCAGTGAATTGGCACCATTGTTTCCGGTTACGTTTTCTAATTCCCATTTTCTTCCATGGTCTAAATTTTCTAAATACCAATCGGCAGGAATGCCGTTATTCATAGTTTCTAAATGTGGCACTTGGTAGGCTTGTGTTATTTTAACAGGCTTTTTTCGTGTATAAACTTTGCCGTTGTTTGTTCCTTTTAGGGTAATCCAATAAATGCCCGGCTGTGCAAAAGCATGCGTTATATTAGCCCCTGTATAGTCTGTAGTGCCGTCATTATTTACATCCCAACTTAAATTACTTAAACCAATATTTTGGCTTTGAAAATTATATACATAAGGACTATCGCACGATACCAAATTTTGGTAATTAAAATCTATATGAATAGTAGAACAAGTTAAATAATTTCTGCGGTTTAAATAATTCCATAGCATAAAATCGGATTGCTCTGCCGAAAAATGCGTAAGGCATTTATTGGGAGCATAGCTCATAAGATTATGAACATCGGGCGTATAAACTTGGTAGTGCATGTCTTTGTTAGTACGAATATATTGGCAGGCTGTATCTACACTAATACCATAGGTGCTGTGCATACCGGGGTCGGCAGGTGTATCGCAAAAATAATCGGCCGTTTCACTACAATTAGAGCCATCTACATACTCTTCTGTATAAGTATTTCCTAAAACATCATATAATAAACCATGCGTGTGCAATAAACCAAAAAAATGACCCATTTCATGAGCAAAAACGGCAGAATCTACATTGTTTCTCAATATAATCCAATCGCCACCGCCCGGAGTAGGAGCTACACCTGCCGCCATACTGCCATAGTGTATAATATAACGTGCAAAAAACAGATTTATGGTATTGGGTATTCCATGTGTGTTATATACTGAATCATACAATCCGTTGTGCATATTGTAAAATAATGTGCTATTTATATAGTTGTAATTTCCGCATACATAAAATTCAATACCTGCATCTTCAAAAACCTTGTTCATAAAGTTGATGCCTTGCGAAATAGTGGCTGTATCTATGTTTGATACGCCATTGTCATCTCTAATAATATGCACGTTTATAGCTATACTGTTTTTTGCCGTATTGCTGCTTTTGTGTCCATTGTTTTGAGCTAAATAAAGCTGCTTGTTTGCTTTATAATCTGTCAAATTTGCTTTGTATTCTTCTATATAATTATTGGAATACACAAAACCGCATGTTTCGTTTTGTGCACTAGTTTTGTAGCAAAAAAATATTAGGAAAAGTATTGAAATATATGATGACTTCATTGTTAAAAAGTTTAATATTAATTATATAGAACAATCTCGTTGTAATCCTATGTGATTTTGCATAAGCGATAAAATGAAAACCCAATGCGGAACTTTACTATTTGACCATCTGTTGAAAAAGTCCATTGATTTTTAATATTTTTGTTATCTAAACTATAATTAAAAACAGTTCTATTTCTTTTAACTTTCCAATCTCCAGTAATTTTTACTTTACTTTTTATATCCTCAAAAGTGAAAGTGAAATCCTCATTTACATTAAGAATTATACTGTTATTCATTGAGTTAAGTACACCATAAATACCTGAAATTTTTTCAGTTAAAATAGGGCTTTGCGTAGTTTGTGCTTGTATTTTTGCACAAAACAACATTAATACTAATAATACTAAAGAAATTTTTTTCACGACATGATTATTTTATGCACCCACAAAAAATAGAACCTTCTTCCGGTTCCCAACTGGTATATGTTTCTGAACTGTACCCATTTCCGGTATAATCTTGTACAAATTTGAAAACTACATATTTGCAACCCTCATCACTTGAAACGGCAATAGCAGCTTTTATGCTTCTATTTAGAATTTTACCGGTATATTCATTCTTTTCAATAACCCAGTCAGAATTTCTAAACACCAATTGTTTCATGTCGCCATTCATACCATATAAATTAATCCAATCTTCTTGAGCTATCTTTAATAATTTTGCAGCCAATGTAGGGTCGTTTTTCTTAGAGGCAGGCATGCAAATATTATAATCATTGGGGTTAATAAAAGGCTTGTCTATTACTAAAGTAAATTCTCCCGAAGCTAATATTGTTTCTTCTGGTTCTTGACTTGTTTGATGTCTGGGGTATAATTCAATTTTTATGGTGTGAGAACCTATGGTTAAATTTGATTCCTGATTGATTAAAGCATTAAAATATTCCAAACTACCAATGTCTTTTAGTTTAAAATCAAGAGTGCCGCCAAGAGTAGTGAGCATTTTAATATCATCTTCTGATATAAGTGTAACACCATCAACTTGCTTAGATAAAATATTATCGCGTGCCAACTGACCATCTACATAGATTTTACAATAAAACATGCCATTTCTTTCTAAATAATTTGATTTGTATTTGCTAACCAAGGCATTGAAAACCGATTGGCTAAAAAATGCTCTAAAATGAATAGATTGATTTATGTTAAATGAGTTTTTAAGTGATGCCGATACCACATTTGATGCTGAAATTTTTTCATTAGAAAACACAATTTGTCCAATATGTTCTTTATGAAATGTAGAAGTTATTCCATTATCTTTTACTGGAATATGGTATTGTGCTTCTTCTGCTGCTTTTTTCTGTGCCTCTGCTTCGGCTTGGGCTTTTTCTTTTTCAACTTTGTTTTGTGCTGCCTGCTCTACTCCTTTTTTTGCCTCATCTTTATAGAAAGCAAGTTTTTCTTCAAAAAGCGAAACATCATATTTCGGATCTTTTGTCTTAATTGTGCTTATTTTCTTTTCTAAATCATTTACGTTATCATTAAAAGTGCCTACAAATCCTCCCGAATGCCAATAGGGTGATGCAACATCTTTGTCTAAGCGTTCAATGGTGTTTTTAGCTCCGTCAATATAGGTTTGTGCCGGACTGGAAGTGCTTTCCTCTGTTTTTGTTTCGGTTTTGTTCCCACCTAATTTAGGAATGGACGGTTTTTTAAATTGTGCCTGCAATGAAAACGATATTATTGTAATTATTGCAATTATGATTGTTTTTTTCATGACGGTTTTATTTTAATTGTATTTTTTTAAAAATTATTTTACTGTAATTGGTCAAGTAGCAAACCTTTTTCAGCCTCATTGGGGAAATAAACAAAAGTTACCCAATCGCCTATTTTTTTGCTTTTATAATTTTCTCCGGCAACTTGAACACGCACCTTTTTGTATTCGCCATAAGCTATTGGTTTTACACCTATTTTGTCAAACAAATCATCAACTACATCTTCTCCGCTTTTAATGTCTTTTTTTTCTTGCGTTTCTAATGGTTGCGTATTTAAGCTGTCTTGTTCAAAAAGAGCCAGTTCTAAAAAATGCGTGGTTCTTTTAAATTTTCTGCCTTTTGCATATTCTTTGTTGCTTACCTCAATTATATCTACTATTTGAGCTTGTGTTCTAATGCCGTTTTTTAACAAAGACACTTTGTATTGATGCTTTTGAATACCTACCACCACTAAAAATATTACAATCAATACGCCCAAAACGGCAGCAATTCCAACTAATTTTTTAGGATTTACCATAAGACTATTATTTTATATTTTCACAAGGAATTAACTCTTCTGTAGTAGAAGTACCACTACCATTGCTATAACCCGAACCATTGTACTGTTGATACACTTCAAAAAAGCGATACATTACACACTCTCCGGTTTTATTATTTTTAAAAGCAATGGCTGCTGCACGTTTTCTACCTAAAATTGCACCTGTATATTTTTGTGTTAAAATAGTCCAATCGCTCTCCAATAGGTTTATTTTTAATAAAGTTCTGTTGTAGCCCTGTTTTACACCCTCTTCTTCATAAGCCTTTTTAATGATAGCTTCTGCACCGGCATCTTTTACTACTGCTTTAGGCATAGTTTTATTTTTTAAATACTCGGTATATTGTTCTTTGGCTTTAGATTTTACTCCGGCTTCGCCTCCTAATTCTTTGTCTAAGGCTTCAAATTTTTGATAGGTTTCTTTGATTGCCATTGAATTAGGAATTAGTTTAGAAACGGTTTGCCAGTATCGTTTTTGGTCGGTAAATCTGTTGTAATGTATTAAGGCTTCTTGAACTATTGGAACATCAGTCATTAATGATTTTAAATTGGGTAAATCGGTGCTTAGTGTTCGCCCCGATAATTCTTCAACGAATCTTTGGTAGCTGCTCATGTCAATGCTTGAGATGTCTAAAGCCAGTAATTCATCAGCATCTTCTTGGCTTAAACTGTTTGTTCTGGTAATTATATCAAGCACATCTTTAGTTTTGATATTGCTGTAGTATTGTTCTTTTGCAGCAGCTTTTTGTTCTATATCGGCTGCTTTGCCAGAGCTGCATCTTACTTTAAAATCTTCCAATTGTTGCTCTAATGAGCTGGTGTTATAATTAGGGTCTTTTGTTTTGATGCTTGTAAGCATTCTTTCTAATGTACCAATTTTGCTTTCGGCATTTTTAAAAAATCCTTTGTCTATAGATTCATTAGCTATTTTTAATTGTTGGTTAAAACCATTAATTTGAATTTTTGCGGGACTGTTTGTTTCCATTTGTGCGTATATTTTTATTGTACTTAAAATTAAAAGTGATAGTATTATTATTTTTTTCATGATATTTTATTTATGTTTTATATTTTGTTTTGCTTTTCAATGTTTTTTTAACTCCTCCTCTTGTGTCATGCCGAAGGATTGAGGCATCTACCTTATTAACTTGCAATAAGATTTATTTATTCATTCATTCATATTTGTTTTTAATTGTATTCATTAGCTTCGTTTCTCCCGTTGGCAGAAATGACAAACACGGATTTAATAAACACCCTTTCAGTAGCTATCCCTAAAAGGGTGTTATTTTAACTAACAAAGTATTACCTCTTAATAATTTTGTGTATTGAAGTTTTGTTGCTTTCGGCAGTAAGTTGCAAAAAATAAACCCCATTATTTAAAGAGCTTATATCAATCGTTTTATTATTGCCACTAAAACGCATTAATTGTTTTCCTTGAATATCTACAATAGTAACAAGGGCTATTTGCTCATCTGTTTCAATGTTTACAAAACCCGTAGTTGGGTTTGGATAAATACCTGCATTTAATGAGTTTATATCTTTTATACCCACATTGGTTATGGCCGTACAAGCAGAAGTATCGGAACACAAGCCATTGCTTACTACTACGGCATAATTTCCATTGGCGGTAACAGTGTAGCTTTGGTTGGTAGCTCCAGATATAGGGGTGTTATTGCTGCAATTTATCCATTGATAGCTATAGCCACCGGCAGTAGCTTCTAATACAAAGTTGTTAAAGGTTATAACTGCACTTGGAATGGTATCAATAGTAAGGTTTATGCGGTAAGTAGAATCGCAATTATTGGCAGTAGTAAAACTTTCATTATACACTCCACTGCTGGTATAAGTATTTCCCGCAGGCGAAGTATAACTTTCACAGGCAGAAACGGTTATTTCTTCTAAATAATCTTCACAATATTTTAATGTAAGCATGTATGGGCCTCCGTAAGTGTATGCAGTGTCATATTGGTTTACACCATCATAAATATTAAAATCAATAGCTTGATCAAACTCTCCTTTTATATAAGCATTAAAGTTATCATCTACACAGAAATCTCGTACATAAAGACCGCTATTAGCATTGTTGTTATACACATCATAATGATTTAATACACTTCCATTAGCTCCATCTAATATGATGGCACTTATACCGTAATAATCAGCAAAGGCGTTAAGTGAATCTATTACACCATCCTTTTCAACTAATAAATCTCCTTCAAAATCAACACAAACAGCAATTTTATTATTTTTTGTATAAATGAATTGGGAAGAGTAAGTAAAGCCATAATCAACAGATTCGCTTGCATAAATATTTTCTTTCCAAACTACATTTAAGTTGTTATCTAACTTAAACAAGTAAACGAGCGATTCATAGTTGCTGCCATCGTATAAGCTGGTATAAAGTAAGGGGGCACTTGCACCTTGCCCTAAGTGTAGGGTATCGTATGAATAATAGTAACCAGTTACATATACATTGTCTTGCTGATCCACCGCAATACCTGCTGGGTCAGCATAATCTGTTGTGCCACTATATGAAAAAGAATTAATAAAATTTCCGTTAATATCTAATTTTACAATAAATGTCATTTCCTGATTATTTGTATTAAAATTTCCGTTTACTTCCCAGTGTGCTGCACTAGATGGGTCGGTATCTACGCTATCCAATTCAGAGGCATAACCAGAAATATAAATCTTGTTGTTTTTAATTTCTGTATATACAAAACCTACAGAAGCATATTGATAGCTGCTGTTGCCGTATATTGCTTTAGTCCAAACATAACTCTGGGTGTTTAAGTTGATTTTTATTATCATACCGGAACCTCTATTAGCTGTAAATGAATCAGTGCCGGAAGTAAAATCAAAATCAACGTTTTGTGAAAAACTTCCGGTGCAGTACAAATTATTGTTATCGTCAATATCTAATTCATTAATGAAAACAGCTTGACCATCGCCATATTCAATATGGTTTTGATAGCTGCCGTTTAAATCGTAAAAAGCTATAAAGGTTGTTCGGTTGTTGTAACCCATTGTAGCACTGTAAAGACTTGTATTTGAAATAAATGGAGTAAAGTTAATTCCCGGATTTTGAGTGCGTCCGCTAATCACAATTCTACCGTCTTGACTTATTTTCATATCCCGTATATTAATGTCGCCACTAGAGTAGTGTTGCATAAGTAAAGTAGAACCCAAATAAGTTCCATTAGTGCTCATTTTGCTAAGAACAATAAGATTTGGGTAGCCGCTAGTGCCATTCGTAGAATCGGGCACAATCATATCAACTCCGGCAGTAGGGTCAGCATCAAAGGGCTGATAAGCAGTAATTATAGAATAAACTACGGTATCTACAACTTCTGTTTCATCAATGTAGTAGGTTATATCTCCTGTGGTGTGCCAATCGTAAGAAAACTCTTGTGCATTTACTTTAAGCAATAGAAAGAATGCAATAAATAAAAAGGTAATTTTCATTTTCATAATTTAAAATTTTAATAGTTAATAATAGCAACCATACTTTGCGTATAGTTTTTTTAATACAGCATCAAAAGTAAAAGCACTCTTTTTTAATTAATTGCCATTTTTTCTTAAAAATTAGGTTTTACAAAAGTATTTTAATGTGTTTTTTATACTTTTATGTTATGTTTTAGCTGTTTTATTTTTGTTTTTAAAATAAAAATATTAGGTTTATCAAGTGTTTAATTTAATGCGGTATTAGTATGTCAAAATTGAAAGAAGTTTTTGAGCTGATTCACAGTCTTGAAAAAAATGAAAAGAAGCATTTGAGTATAATGGTAGAGGCACTTGGAGGCAAAGCCACATTGCGTTATGCCCATGCCATTCAAATTATCAATAAGCAAAAAATATATGATAAAGAAAGGCTTAAAAGCAATTTATCTAAAGATGTATCGGGAATGAATTTAACCGAAGCACTTAATAATTTGTATAGTTTTATAAAGCATGCCATGCTTAGTTATCGTAGCCCTAAAGATGCTATATATGAAAGCGAATTGTTTCACATACAGTTTTTAATAAAGAAAAAACTGTATGAATCGGCACATAAAAAATTGCAAGCTATATTGCCAAATTTAGAAGATAAATCAAGCTATGCTATGCTCATGTTTGCAGAAGAATTGCAAGAGAAAATTACTATTTTTTATAAACCGGTAAATGCTGACACCGCTTTTAGAACAAATTTTTTCAAACAACGCAAAGAGCATGCAAGAAGGCTTAATTTGGCAATAGATTTACTTGAAATTAAGTTTCATTTTTTTCAGTTGGCAAGAAATGTAGGCGATCCGCGAACCGAAGAACAGCTTAAACAGTATGTATTGCTTTGGGAGAATGAGAGTTTGCACTTGCCCAATGCTACGATTCCCAATAGGTCGTTTCATTCATTTATTTGGTTAAAAGCAGTTTTAATGAGTATGGTAAATATGCCCAATGCTCAAGAGCAAATTAAGGAGTTTATTGAGGAATTGAAAACACGCATTGGCGGTAGGGTAGCTTTAAAAGGCGAGTACGATTTGCAAGATTTGCGTATTTCGCTCTTATCATCAAGCAATATTATATTGGAAGATGATTTGATAGATATTGAAAACCGATTGCGATTTATAGCCAAAGGAATGCCTAAAACGGGTGTGGCATTGCTAATTGAAAATAAAATAGCCGTATTAAAAACACTTTATTATACCAAGCTAAACAAATATAATGAAGGCGTGGCATATTATGAGAATGAAGTGGCAACAGGACATATTGAAACATGGATAAACACTCCGCTATCGTATGTTACTATAATTTTAACTGCTATAAACTACTTTTTAGCGGGGAAAACAAATGAGTCTTTAGACCTGTTACTTGAAATACAGGATAAAGAAAAAAGTATGGCACCTACATTTTATGTTATTTATAGAATGCTATTGTTGCTGTGTCATTATCAATTAAAAAACACCTTGTATTTAGAGTCTGCCATAAGGTCTTTGCAACGCAATTTAAGCAAAAGAGCTAAGCTATACGCTTTTCAAAAAGCCTTGTTGCGATTTTTGCGAAACAGCAATGATTTGAACAAAATTGATAATAATTTTGAAAAATTATACGACACAATGCAAAAGTTGAGTGTAGGTAAATTTGATAATGCGTATTTTAAAACAGGTAGTTTTATGAAGCTGCTGGAAGCAATACGATGAGAGATGCCACCTTTTTAGGGGTAAAAACAAAAAAAAAGTGCCATTTAATATGACACTTTAATTCTCAAATTAAAAACAAGATGATTAGTCTATTTTGTAAGAATAAATATAGGTTCTGTCTTCATCATATCCAACTTCAAATTCCACATTGCCGTCATCCCAAACGGAATAGGTAGTTTTGTCATCTTCAAGTTCGTCAACAGCACCATATTTCGCAGTAAAATCCTTTTTCCAATCCGCATATAAGGCTTTACAATCTTCAGTATTAACGTTGAAATCATTATCGTAGAAATACACAAACACATCTACCGAATAAAGTGCTTCATCTTCAAAATAAGTATCAACGGAATATTCAAAAGTTCCTATATTTTTTTTGAACCAAACAGCACCATCATCTTCATCGGCAATAGGCATTGATTTCATTTTTTCTTTAACGGTTTCCCTTGAGTCGCCAATGTTAAGGTTTAAAAAGTGTCCACCCGATGCAAAATTAATTTCATCATAAACCGGGCAGTTATGTTTGCTACCGGTGGTTTCTTTAGTAGTATTATTTGTGTCATTTTTGCATGAAAACAGAATCATAAAAATGCTTAGAACAAATAAGGTGGGTTTGAATGGTTTTTTCAACATACATTTAATTTTTTAGTTAATAATATTAGATATGGACACAAACATAATTTGGCTTATGTATTTTTTTTAACCAACATTTTAACTAAAATAGGTTTATCAAAATTAGAAATTAATGATAAATATCTGATTTATAGGTTTAATCTTGTAAGTTGTAGGGGTTTTACAAACAAAAATATATTTATAGAAATAATGCGGAAGTATAGATTGGGTTATTATTTCTAAGTGGTATTACTACCTTGCCAGCCTATTCTTTTTCCACTTGCTTTCTGTTGTTTCAGAAACTAATTTTTGATTTGTAGCACTGTAGTTTTTTCTTTTATTAAAAAGATGTGCGGCTAATGCTGCTGCAATTTCCATTTCTTTTGTGTTTTCAGTATTTAAAGTATCAGCATTAAAATGATTTTTTACAAAACCTGTATCAAATTTACCACTTACAAATGCTTCATGGTTCATTACATAAGCCCCAAAACCTAAAGTGTTTTTTACGCCTTTTATTTGGTATTCTTTTATAGCTCTTTTCATTCTACCTATAGCGGCAGTTCTGCTTTCGGCATGCACTATAAGTTTAGAAATCATGGGATCATAATAAATAGGAATTTGCATACCTTCTTCAAATCCGTCATCTACTCTTACTCCTGGTCCTTCGGGTTTTTTGTAAATTTCTAATTTACCTATGTCGGGTAAGAAGTTATTTTGTGGGTCTTCAGCATAAACACGCAATTCTATAGCATGTCCATTTATTTTTAAATCATTTTGAGTAAAACTCAGCTTTTCTCCTCGGGCTACTTTTACTTGCTCTTTTACTAAATCAATACCTGTAATTAGTTCAGAGACGGGGTGCTCTACTTGTAGTCGGGTATTCATTTCTAAGAAATAATAATTCATATCTCCGTCTAATAAAAACTCTACCGTTCCTGCACCCACATAGTTGCAAGATTTTGCCACATTTATGGCATCTTCGCCCATTTTTTTTCTCAGCTCTGGCGTTAAAACTGCCGATGGAGCTTCTTCTATCACTTTTTGATGCCTACGCTGTATGCTACATTCCCTTTCAAATAAGTAAACATAATTTCCGTGTTTATCTGCTATCACTTGTATTTCTATATGGCGTGGCTTGGTAACATATTTTTCAATAAAAACTGCACCATCTCCAAAAGCAGATTGAGCTTCGCTAATAGCCATGTTCATTTGGTCTTCAAACTCGGCTATATTTTCTACTATTCTCATCCCTTTTCCACCACCGCCTGCTGATGCTTTTATTAAAATAGGGAAACCTATTTCTTTGGCACGTTGCTTAGCAGCGGGTATGTCTGTAATGGCTTCTTCTGTTCCGGGCACTAGTGGAGTATTGTATTTTGCCACGGCTTCTTTGGCTGCTAGTTTGCTTCCCATTATTTCCATGGCGTGGGCAGAAGGTCCTATAAAAGTAATACCTGCTTTTTCTACAGCATTGGCAAAAGCCGAATTTTCGCTTAAAAAACCAAACCCTGGGTGAATGCCATCTACTTTCAGTTTCTTGCAAAAGTCAATAATTTTATCTCCCAACAAATATGAATCTTTAGATGCCGGAGGTCCCAACAAAACAGCTTCGTCTGCGGCTTTAACATGAGGAGCATCTCTATCTGCCTCTGAGTAAACAGCTACGGTTTTTATATCCATTTCTTTTAATGAACGAATAATACGCAAAGCAATTTCTCCTCTATTAGCTATTAGTACTTTTTTCATAGTGTTTTCTGTTGAGTGCCAAATTTACGAATTAAATTGTGCTATAAATAATGTAATTTTAAACAGTTTGATTTAGTACTTATATCAATTTTTTATCCATAAAATAATCAACTATTTTTTCTTTAAGCAAAGTTTCTTGGTCTTTAAAAAGAATATCGGGCATTGGCTTTAGGTTTTCGTAATGTGGCCACCCGTCTTCATCGGTGTGGGTGAACTTGTAGTATCCTTCTTTTTCAAAAAGTGTACAAAGTGCTATATGCATTAAATCTTGTTTCTCTTCTTTCTCCCATTTTTCTTTAAAAATACCTAATTCATTCATGCCTATTAAAAATAAAATAGCATTAATATCTGGTCGCTTGCCAAAACGGTCTTTAATCACTCGCCTAACTGCAAACCAACCTTCTGTAGCATTTGGTTTATTAATATCGTCATTTAATAGAGGCATCGCTTTTTAAATATTTTTATCTAACCAAGCTATTACATCGTTAAGCACATCTTCTTTTACTATATCATTGTGTAGCTCGTGGTAGCCACCTTCATATAATTGAATTTGAGCTTTATCTCCTGCATTTTTAGCAAATTGTTCAGAGCCTTTGTAAGAAGTTATTCTATCGCCCGTGCCGTGTATTAGCAACGTTTTAATTGTTAAATTCTTTGCATTATCAATAGCCCAATCTCCGGCTTCAAAAAATGGTAACGAGAAATTTATAGTTATTTTATCATGCACTAATGGGTCGTTTATGTATTTTTCTACGGCTTCTTTATCTCTTGAAATACCTGCGGCTTCTAAACCTGTACTTTCTTGAAAAGAAGGGTAAATATTTCGCATTATTTTGCCTGCAAATAATTTCCAAGCGGGTGGCTCAAAAGCCAGTTTTAGCATAGGACTTGATAAAACTGCCAATTTGATTTTAGTCGGTCTTTTTAAAATATAATTAGCTGCCACATTACCTCCCATACTGTGTCCGTATAGTATTTTAGGCAGGTTTTTATCTAAAAATTCATCACATTTATCAAACAAAACATCTACACTGTCTAAAACAGCTCTGTAGCCGGGGCAATCGCCACGCTTTCCTTTTGTTTTTCCGTGCCCGTAGTGGTCAAAAGCTATAACAGAATAGCCTGCATTATTCATTTTATTGGCAAAAAATCCGTCATATCTCGTGCTGTGTTCGCCCATGCCATGCACTAAAATTATATTTGCTTTAGCATTTTCGGCTTTCCAGTATTGACCAAAAAAATCTGTTTTTCCTATTTTGAAATTAAATGTTTGATGTGCCATTTTTTTTTGCGTTTTATTTTTTTGCGTATAGCTTTTTTATTTCTTCTGTAGCTTTATCTGCCACACTTTTATAGTCAACCATTTCATTTTCTAAAGCTAATTTTTGAGCACTGCTTAAACCTTTTTCATGGGTTTCTGCTCTTACTTCTTCCGCTTTAGTATTAAATGTAGATTGTATATTCATTAATGAATTTATAGCTACATTTTTAGCATGGTCTCCTTTGTCGTTATTTCCATAATCTACTATTTTGTTAATGCCGTCTAATGCCATTTGGGAGTTCATCCTGCTCAATAATTTAGAATAATAATAAGCGGCATACATTCTTTTATATTGGTCGCTGTCGTTTATCATTAAATCTGTAAAATAGGGAGCTTTATCTGCTTCGCCATATTCGCTATAAATATAACCTATGGCATCTGCTGTGGCGTAGCTTTTTTCGGTTTCAAATTTTTGGGCTTCTGCTAAAGCCTTAGTTTCATTTATGGAAGCTAAACCATGCAAACCGGCAGCATTTACATTAAATGAATTTGCCGTAATGGCTTTATCAAATGTTGCTTCATATTTTTTGTCTTCTAAATCACTTAGTGCATACAATGCCTCGGCTCTTAAATCGGTATTTACAGTAGCATCGTTGCCTAACTGTTGTGTTTTTTGTAGTGCCAATTCACTATTTTCAGATGTTAAATCAATAGATGCTACAGCTTCTTTTTGCACCATCCAATAATTATCTTCTAAAGCTTTTGTTAAAGTTTTTTTGGCAATTTCTGTTGTGTTATTATCTGCAAAATGCTGAACGGCATAAAATCTGTCTAACATTGTTTTACCTAATTCGTACTGTTTTGCCCAGTGCTGTTCTGTTTGATTATTATTTATTTCAGCTAAAGTTACTTTTTTGGCATCTACATCTACCCACGCAGCTTCTCCATTGGTAGGAAATTCAAATTCTTGTTCTTTTGTATCAAAAACTATATTTTTTGTTTCGCTACTTCCATCGGCTTTAAAAATTATTACTTCCATTGGCAAATTGTACACTAAATAATCTTCGGCACTTGGCTTTTGAGTCATTTTTACTACTACATTACTATCTGTATAAGTATAATTAATGTCAATAACCGGATGCCCGGCACTTAAAAACCATTGATTGAAAAACCAGTTTAAATCTCTACCTGTTACTGCCTCAAAAGCTAAACGCAAGTTGTGTATTTCTACAGATTGAAATTTGTTGTCTTCTAAATATTTTTTTAAGGATAAAAAGAAAGCTTCATCGCCTACCACTTCTCTTAGCATATTTAAAATAACGCCACCTTTAGCATAGCTATGGCTGTCAAACATATCATCTGCTTTGCTGTAATGAAATCTTATTAAATCTACTTGTTTTCCTTTGGATGCTTCATTAAAATATCCACGCATATCTTCATAAAGCTTTCTGTATTTTTCATTTTCTCCGTATTCGTGTTCTCTCCACAGCACTTCTCCATAAGTGGCAAAAGATTCATTAAGTGGTAAGTTTGACCAGCTTTCGCAGGTTACTAAATCGCCAAACCAATGGTGAAATAGCTCGTGAGAAACAATATCTTCAGTAAAAGTATCATCATTTAGTTCTTTTTCGGTTAGTTGTACAAAATCTCCAAATACTACTGCCGATGTGTTTTCCATTGCTCCACTTACATATTCTCTTACACATACTTGCCAATATTTATCCCATTCATAATCTACATCTAAAACTTGAGTAAAGAAATCTAACATTTTTGGTGTTTTGCCAAATATTTTTCTGGCTACATCTTTGTATTCTTCCTCTACAAAATAATCTACCGAAAGCCCATTCCATTCATCTTTAACTTGTGCATATTCTCCTATTGCCATCATAAATAAATAAGGAGCATGAGGTTTATCTTGTTTCCAAGTTATGGTTCTTGTGCCATCATTATTGTCTATATCGCTTACCATATAACCATTTGACATGGCTATGTATTTTTTATCTACAGTTATGCTTATTTCTTGCGTAGTACGTTCATTAGGCTTATCTATAGTTGGAAACCAAACGGAATTACTTTCCGTTTCGCCTTGCGTCCAAATTTGCTTAGGTACATCTTTCTGCTCGCCTAAAGGATTTATAAAATAAAGTCCTTTATCATCTTTAATAGCACTTAGTTCCTCTGTTTTATTTTCTAATTCATTAGGTTTAGAAATGTAATCTATAAGAATAGTGTATTCTTCATTTCTATGGTAAATTTTGTCTAAATTAATAGTTATTTGCTCTTGGTTGTACATATAGTCTAAAGCAGTACCATTAGAGAGCGTAATGCTGTTAATATCCATACCTTTAGCATCTAATACTAAACGATTTGTAGCATAAAAGTAAGGTTTAAAAGTAAGTGTGGCTTTACCAAAAAGATACTGTTTTTGCCAATCAAAACTTACGTCTAAATCTGTGTGTAATAAATCATTTTTTCTTTCGTAAGTGGCACGGTAAGGTGTTCTTTCTCTTTCTATTACAATTTCGTCCAGCATTTTATCTTTTTCATCTAAAAAATCTTTAGTTGAACCTGCCTTTTGAGCAGTTTTGCACGCAGATAAAAGCATTATTGCCAGTAAAAAATATGTTATTTTATTCATATAAGGTGTTATTGAAGTTTACAAAGATACTTCAATTATTTTTTAACGTTTAAATTTCTCTATTTTTGTAGATTAAAACGTCATACTTATGTTAAAAGTTAAAGTAAATAATAAAGAATATGAAATTAGCAAAGAAAGCGATTGGGATATAATAGAACAAGGCGATACTTTTCATATTTTAAAAGATTTTAAATCGTATAGATGTGTGCTTTTAAGTAAAGATGACAACCTTAAAAACATGACGATAAGTGTAAACGACACGCCTTATACTATAAATATAAAAGACCAAAACGATTTATTGCTTGAAAAAATGGGCATGTCGGATATAACGGTAAAACGTTTTGAAAATGTAAAAGCTCCTATGCCGGGCTTAGTGCTGAGTTTAAAAGTAAAGGAAGGCGATACCATAGCAGAGGGCGATACTCTGCTGGTATTAGAAGCAATGAAAATGGAAAATATGCTTAAAAGTTCTGGTGCAGGAGTTATTAAAAAGATATTGGTTAAAGAAAAAGAAGCGGTAGAAAAAGGTCAAATACTTATTGAAATGCAATAATTTTTTCTTTCCACTATCTGTTGATTTCTATTTATACAGATATTAGCTTCAGCATAAAGTATTTCTATCTTTGCAGAAAATAATTTACCATGAAACTTTTAGACGGCAAAACTCTATCTCTAACCATTAAAGAAGAAATAAAATTAGAGGTTGAAAAACGTATTGCCCAAGGGAGAAAACGTCCGCACTTAGCCGCTATTTTAGTTGGAAATGATGGAGCAAGCGAAACTTATGTAGGACACAAAGTAAAAAGTTGCCAGCAAGTTGGTTTTCAATCTACGCTACTCCGTTTTGATGAAAATGCAACAGAGCAAGAAGTGCTAAATGCTGTAAATCAACTAAATAATGATAATGATATAGATGGATTTATTGTTCAACTTCCATTGCCTAAGCATATTGATGAAGAAAAAATAATAAATGCCATAAACCCCAATAAAGATGTTGACGGTTTTCACCCAAGTAATGTAGGTAAGCTTACTTTAGGTTTGCCAACTTATGTTTCGGCAACGCCTAAAGGTATAATGACGCTTTTAGAAAGAAATAATGTAACTACAGAAGGTAAACATTGTGTAGTAATAGGCAGAAGCAATATTGTAGGGCGTCCTATGAGTATTTTGATGAGTCAATCCGGAAATCCGGGTAATGCCACGGTTACTATTTGCCATTCTCGCACTCAAAATTTAAAAGAACTTTGTTTGCAAGCAGATATTTTGATTGTTGCTTTAGGCAAAGCAGAATTTGTTACAGCCGATATGGTAAAAGAAGGAGCTACGGTAATAGATGTAGGCATAACAAGAGTAAAAGACGAAAGCAAGAAAAGTGGCTACGCTTTAAAAGGCGATGTAAAATTTGATGAAGTAGCTCCAAAATGTGAGTATATAACTCCCGTTCCGGGCGGTGTGGGGCCAATGACGGTGGTGTCTTTAATGCAAAATACTTTGCAGGCAGCAGAGGAGAAATGAACTCACAAAAAATATATACGTACTATTACAAAACTCTGGTAGGAGAATTAATTTTAGGAGATTTTAATAATAAACTGTGTCTTGCAGACTGGCGATACAGAAAAATGCGTAATGCCATTGATAAACGAATTTCAGGTGGATTAAACGCTCAATTTGAAGAACAAAAAACAGAATTGATAGAAAAAACAATTCTACAGTTGGAAGAATATTTTTCTGTAAAAAGAACGGTTTTTGATTTGCCTTTGCAGTTTGTAGGCACTAATTTTCAGCAAGAAGTTTGGAATACACTTATTCAAATTCCTTATGGAACTACAAGTAGTTATATAGATTTGGCTAAGAAAATGAATAATGAAAAAGCCATAAGAGCTATAGCTGGTGCTAATGGAGCAAACGCTATTTCTATAATAGTGCCCTGCCACCGAATTATAGGAAAAGATGGTTCATTGGTAGGTTATGCAGGTGGCTTGCCGGCTAAGAAAAAACTGCTGCAACTTGAAAACCCCGAAAAGGAAAATCAATTGGAATTATTTTAAAACACTACATCATTTTAACCCTTTTCAATAAATAAGGTGTTAATATTTGATGGAAAGGTTTTTGAATATCTACAGGAACAAAATCTATTTTATATTGGGCACATTTGAGCTTTATTTTTTGTTCAAATTCGTGCATAAAATCTTGATATTTTTTCTTCACTTCATTGGCGTGAAGTTTTACCTCATTATTAGTTTCCATATCTACAAATAAATACGGGCGGTTGTCAAAATCAAATTCTATTTCATGTTTTCTATCTACCACATGAAATAAAACTACTTCGTGCTTATTATATTTTAAATGTAGCAGTGCATCAAAAACATCATCTTGATTGTTGCTTTGCATCATATCGCTAAAAATAATTACTAAAGAACGTTTGTGTATTTGCTCAGCTATTTCGTGTATGCTTTGAGCAGCATTGGTTTGTACATTCAGTTTTTCATTAGCTATCACTTTTTCCAGCTCATTATAAATGCCGTTTATATGTACAGAATTTGATTTAGCTTGCGTAATAGTATCTACTTTATCTGAAAACAAAGCTATTCCCGTAGCATCACGTTGTTTGCGAAGCAATTCTATTAAACCCGAAGCGGCTAAAACGGAAAAATTAAGCTTATTTAGTTTTTTGTCTTCTAACGGGTAATACATAGAAGAGGAAGTATCTAACACAATGTGGCATCTAAGATTAGTTTCTTCGTCAAAGCGTTTTGTAAATAGTTTGTCAGTGCGGGCATAAACTTTCCAGTCAATATTTTTAGTAGATTCTCCGGGGTTGTAAAGCCTATGCTCTGCAAATTCAACAGAAAAACCATGAAAAGGGCTACGGTGCAAGCCTACAATAAATCCTTCAACTACTTGTTTAGCTAAAAAAGAAAGATTTTTAATTTCCTGTACTTCTTTAAGTTCGTATAACGCCATTGTGGTTTAAATATAATGAAATTGCAAGAAAAAAATTATTGTACAGCCATTGAATCATTGGCTACATCATTTATTAAAGAATCTAAAAACTGGTTTAGTTCTTCGTCTGTTTTATCAGAAAAATCAAAATCTTGATAAAAACCCCAACTTTCTTCTAAATCTATCAATCTATAAATTTTACCTTTTACAGCATATTCTCCACTAAAATCTACTTCTTCTGGCCATTCTTCATCTAAGCCAAAATCCCAATTTTTTGGTATAAAAACATCTCCTTCATACACTTCAAACTGAACATCTTCATAAAGTTTGTTTGCTATTTTTACATCTTCATTTTTAAGAGCTTCTGTAGCATATTTTTCATATTCATCAGGATTTTTTAAGTACAAATCGTGCCAAACTACGTAAGTGTTTCTCATTAAATTTACCAGTCCGTTTTCTTTAATAGTTATGGTGCTGTCAAAAATAGCTTCGCCTTCTATAACTGCCGTAAATTCATGTTCTCCTTTAGGAAGTTTTAAAGTAAGTGTGGTATATCCGGCTAATTCCTGTGTTTTGCCATCTACGGTAAGGTGCATGGTAGAAAAATCGTCATTATCTATAATTATTTCGTTATTAAAAAAAGAAGTGCAAGCACTTAAAAGAAATAAACTAAAAGAAATAAATAAGAAAAGTAAGGTGTTTTTCATGTTTGATGAATATTAGGGCAAAGATAAAATAATTAATAAGTTTACCTTTGCAAAATGCTTCGTGTTAACAATATTTCAGTTGAATTTGGTGGAAAATTTCTGTTTGATGACATTACTTTTCAGGTAGGAGACAGAGAACGGGTGGGATTGACAGGCAAAAATGGTGCTGGGAAATCTACATTGCTAAAAATTATTTCTAATCAGCAGCGTGCTAATAGCGGCACTATAGAAACTGCCAATAATTATACTATCGGTTATTTGCCACAAGATATTGATATAGATAGTAGTTTGAGTGTGATAGAGGAAACCCGAAAAGCTTTTGAAAAAGTAAATAAATTAGAAGCAGAAATTGAAGATATTCAGCATCAGTTAGTTAATAGAACCGACTATGAAAGTGAAAGTTATTTAGAATTGATTAATCAACTTTCAGAAAAAGAACACATGCTGCACACTATTGGAGCTACACAAAACGATGCAGAAATAGAGCGTGTTTTAAAGGGTTTAGGTTTTGAAAGCCATGAAATGGATATACCTGTTAATACCCTTAGTGGTGGCTGGCAAATGCGTATAGTTTTAGCTAAAATTTTATTGCAAAAACCCAGTTTAATTTTATTAGATGAGCCTACCAATCACCTTGATATTGAGTCAATTATATGGCTTGAAGAATTTTTGGTAAATTATGAAGGAGCAACAATACTTATTTCGCACGACAAGCAATTTTTAGACAATGTAACTACCCGAACTATAGAAATAGTAATGGGCAAAATAGAAGATTACAAATGCAATTATTCTAATTATTTAGAGCAAAGGCAAGAGCGAATAGAGAAGCAAGTGCAGGCTAAAAAAAATCAAGATGAGTTTATAAAGCAAACCGAAAGAAATATAGAAAAATTTAGGGCGAAAGCAACAAAAGCAAAATTTGCTCAAAATTTGATGAAAAAATTAGATAATCTTGAGAAAATAGAAGTTGACCAAAGCGATAACAGCCTTATTCATTTTCAGTTTCAAAAGCCACCACGCTCAGGAAAAGTAGTAGTAAAAGCAGAAAATGTACAAAAATCTTATGGCAAAAAATTAGTACTTAATCATTTGAATTTTGAAATATTAAGAGGCGAGAAAATAGCTTTTGTAGGTAAAAATGGCATGGGTAAAACCACTTTGGCTAAAATGATAGTGGGCGAAATACCTTATAAAGGCAATTTAGAACTGGGACACAATGTGAGTTTAGCTTTTTATGCTCAGCACCAAGCGGAGAGTTTAGATGGCGATAGGACAGTTTTGCAAACCATAGACGATGCTGCTACTGGAGATATGCGAACACAGGTAAGGAATTTATTGGGAGCTTTTTTGTTTAGTGGCGAAGATGTAGAAAAAAAAGTAAAAGTGCTCAGCGGTGGCGAAAAAGGAAGATTGGCAATGGCTAAATTATTGCTTGAACCATCAAATTTATTGGTGCTTGATGAACCTACAAATCATTTAGATATGCGTTCTAAAAACCAGTTAAAGAAGGCTATTCAGCAGTTTGAAGGTACGGTTATAGTCGTGTCGCACGACAGGGATTTTTTGCAAGGCTTAACCGATAAAGTTTTTGAATTTAAAGATAAAGGCATAAAAGAACATATAGGCGATATTAATGAATTTTTAAGAGCCAGAAAAGCAAGTGATTTTAGAGCGTTTGAATTAGATAAAAAAAAGGAAGAAGAAAAAACTGTAGTTAAGTCCTCAGTAAATAGTAAAGAGGATTATGCTTTACGCAAAGAGTTGAGAAGTGTGGAAGGTAAAATAACTACGCTGGAAGAAAAAATAAACCAAACAGAAGAGCAGTTGAAAGACCCGGAAAAATATCAAGAATTAAGTAAAAATCCTGCATTTTTTAAAGATTACGAAAAAATGAAAGACGATTTAAGCAAACTGATGGAGCAGTGGGAAGAAATAGCTGTTAAAATAGAAGGGTAAAATATAGTTAAACTTACATTTTGCTTATTACAAACAAAAATAATCTTTTACTTTTGCATAGTGTAAGCCCGGGTGGAGAAACTGGTAGACTCGCCATCTTGAGGGGGTGGTGGCAGCAATGCCGTGCAAGTTCAAATCTTGTTCCGGGCACTTTTATTTTTTTACAAAATTCCTCATTATCACTTTGCTATCCATAGTTATAGCTACTTTGTAAAATCCCGAATTTAAAGATTCTACATTTATACTTGTGCTATTATTTTGTTGCTGTAAACAAAGCTGCCCAAGCGAGTTGTATATTTTAATGCTTGATATAGAAGCTTCATTTTTATTTATTCTTAAAATATGCTCTGCCGGATTAGGGAATAAAACAAGCGTGCTTTCTTCAGTTATATTTTTAATAGAAGTATAGGTGGTATCGTATTTTAAATTTAAAACAGGAGCAAAATCGCTATCGCTGGCGTTAGTAAATTTTACGGTGCCGTCTGTTGTACTTGTACTTTTTATTAAAAATTGAGTGTTGCTATTTTTAGTTATAAACTCATTCATAGTGGCGGGTAGTTCTATTCTTATCCACGATTGAGTTTGATTATTTGAACCAAAAACACAAGGCGTTTCATCCATATCGGTATTAGCAGTATAGTCAGCAGCATCTATGGTAATAGTTGAGCCCAAATTACCACTTTTAACACTAACTTCTACGGGAGAACTTAAAGGATTATCGCCTGTTATTTCTTCTATTCTTAAAAATATTTCAGCATTAGTTACTTTTTGCCAATCCATATTTTGGGTGTTAAAATTTAAAACTGTGGCAAAATCTTCGCTACCATTTTTACCTAAAATTAAATCATTAGAAACATTTTGAGCAGAAGAAACACTTCCGTCATTGCTTAATGTAGAAAGCAAATATTGGTCGTCCATTAAAAATTTATGATAAAATTTTTGAGTATGGTAGCCAATTAAATCTCTATATCCTTTAGGCGATAAATGAAAACAATCTCTTGTTATGCCCAAATAATCTCTCATAGATTCTTTAGGAGAAGGATAACTTGGGTCGCCAAAAGGCAAAGGTTGAGTAAAAGGAGGATATGTGCCTCCCGGAGCAACTCCCAACACATCATTTTGACCAAAAGTGTATTGCATTAATGCGGGTGCTTTATAAAATTCAACTTGTGGTTCTGTGTTAGCATAGTCTTCCATAAGCGTACTAAAATCGTTTAGTATAGTATTTATTTGCAAAAAAGTAGGCTGTCCCATGCTGTTCCATGTTCCATAAAATGGATGACTATTTCCCAAAGGATTATTAACAGTTAGTATTTCTTCAAAATTAGGATAAACATATCCACTAAATACTATTTTAATTCCCGGTTTTGTTGATTTTAAAAAGTTGACAACATCAAGAGTTCTGGCATAAACACTATCTATCAACTCATCTAATTGAGCTTGCGTAAAATTTACATTCCAATCGCCTAAAACATCATTTCCGGCTATGCTGAGGTGTATAGCTTCAATACTGGGGTTGTCATTTATTAAGTTTTGTATTTCTGTTTGCTTACTACTACCTTGAAAATCATCTGTTTCAGCTCCGTTTTCTGCCACAGTGGGGTTACTTAAAAATTTGTAGTGTGTATGTCCCCATTTTTCAAAAACATTATCAATAGTACCATCTACATACATAAAGAATGCCCAGCTATCGCCAATTAATAGCACTTTTGTTTCGTCATTTTCAGAACATTGAGCATTTAATTGTAGGGTAAAAAAGGAGATAATAAGAGTAAAAAGTAAAGTTTTGTTCATTGTAGTTTATGTTTGTGTCCCCTAATTTATAAAAAATATTTTATTTAATTATTTGCAGAACCAATTTTTAAATTCCTTTCTTTATTTTTACACTATGATAAGTAGAGATATATACACAGAAGAGCAAGAAATGTTTCGTCAATCGGTAAGAGATTTTATTGCTAAAGAAATAACACCTTATAATGCAAAATGGGAAAAAGACCAGATGGTTAGTAAAGAATCTTGGTTAAAGTTGGGCGAAGCGGGTTTTTTGTGTATGCAAGCTCCTGAAAAATATGGAGGACTGGGAATTACAGATTTTAGATACAATACTATTTTAACGGAAGAATTAGGCTTAACAGGTTGTGCCGGTCCCGCTGTAGGATATCCTTTGCACAACGATATTGTTTTTCCATATATTTTGCATTACGGAAAAGAGAGTTTATTAGAAAAAGTAGTTCCTAAATGTATTAGTGGAGAAAATGTGCTGGCTATAGCTATGACCGAACCGGGAGCGGGAAGCGATTTGCAAGGCATGAGAAGTACGGCAGAAGATAAAGGCGATTATTATTTGCTAAATGGTAGTAAAACATTTATAACCAATGGATATTTGGCTGGGGGAGTAGTGGTGGCTGCTAAAACTGACCCTACAAAAGGAGCAAAAGGTATTAGTTTATTTTATGTAGATGCAGAAAGTGAGGGTTTTACCAAAGGACAGCCTTTTGAAAAAATAGGTTTGCACGCACAAGATACTTGCGAGTTATTTTTTGAAAATGTAAAAATTCCTAAAGAAAACTTGCTGGGAAATGAAGGCGAAGGCTTTAAATATTTAATGACAGAGTTAGCTCAAGAAAGATTAGTAGTAGCCATTGGAGCTATAGCTCAAGCAGAAAATGCTTTAAATAAAACCGTACAATACGTAAAAGAAAGAGCCGCTTTTGGTACTACTGTAGATAAATTTCAAAATACACGATTTAAAATAGCGGAACTAACCACAGAAGTACAAATAGGCAGAGTATTTTTAGATAAATGTGTGCAACTGCATAATAATAAAAAATTAGACCAAGCTACTGCCAGCATGGCAAAATATTGGTTAACAGACTTACAGTTTAAAGTAGCAGAAGAAGGCTTGCAACTGCATGGTGGTTATGGTTATATTTGGGAATACGATATTGCCCGTGCGTGGGCAGACAGCCGTGTGCAACGCATTTATGCCGGTACTAATGAAATAATGAAAGAATTGATTGCCAGAAGTGTTTTAGGGAAGTTAAAGTAGCTAGGTAAGACAAGAAAGACCACATAGTACCCATTCATAGTGAATTATTGGCTGAATTAAGGCAGTATTTCCGTGCTGTCGGGAGTTTCCTCCCGACATTTCTAATAGAATGTTTATTTTTCTTATGGTAGGTCTTATTTGCACGTACCAATCTTTATATAATTCTCCCTAAACTGGTGCAAGCTTGTAGCTCGTACCAATTATTAATCCATCCTACACATCAGCAGGCGGTTCTGGTGCTGTGCCACTTAGGTTGGCAAGTTCTTTATCTATATAATATAAACTTTGAGCCCCACTGCCTATTAGTTTTATTTTGTCAAGTATGGTTCTAAAAAGTGTTTCTTCCTCTCTTTGCTCTTGTACATAAAAACGCAAAAACTCTGTAGTAACATGGTCTTCTTCTACATTAGAAAGTTCTACTAATTTGTATATAGATTTTGTAACAGCTTGCTCATTTTTGTAAGCACTTTCGCAAATTTCTACTATGTTTTTAAACTCATTTTTTGGTTGGTTAGCTTGAGGAACTATGGCGTGTCCGTCCACTTCATTAATGTATCTAAATAGTTTAATAAAATGTAAATTCTCTTCGTGCGATTGAGCATAAAAAAACTGAGCCGCTCCGTCCATTCCATTAGTGTCGCACCAGCTTGCCATAGCTAAATATTGCAATGAGGCACTTAATTCTTCTTTTAAATGGGTGTTAAGAGCTTGTTCTATTTTATCTGAAATCATTATAGCTGAGTTTTAAGTTCTTTGGGTTCTGTTTTGTATTGTTGCGGTATATCTCCGGAAAGCGACTTTAAAAATGCCGTAATATTTTTTACTTCAGTGTCAGAAAGTTCTTTATTAAGTTGTAGTTCTGCCATTATTCTTACAGCTTGCTCTAAGCTATCTACACTGCCATTATGAAAATAAGGGTAAGTATGTTCTACGTTTCTTAAAGAAGGCACTTTAAACATAAACTCGTCTGCCGTATTATTTGTAACACTGGCTAATCCTTTATCTCTTTTTTCGTCATTTATAGCTTTCCAAAAATCTTCATAAACACCAAATTTTTGAAAAGTATTGCCACCTAATAAAACTCCGCTATGGCAGGTAGTGCATCCATTTAGCACAAATGAAAGCATACCTTTTTTCTCTTGTTCTGTTAGTGCGTTTTCATCGCCATTTAAGTATTTATCAAAACGAGAAGGCGTTAATAATTCTCTTTCAAAACAGGCTATTGAGTTTTGAACATTTTCATAAGTTATAGGGTTTTCTTCGTTAGGATATGCTTTAGCAAACCATTCTTTATAAAGTTCTATATTGTTTAGTCTTTCTACTAAAAATGCTTTTGAAGGTATAGCCATTTCTACAGGATTAGTAATAGGTCCACCGGCTTGTTCTTCTACATCTTTGGCTCTACCGTCCCAAAACTGCATGCTGTGCAAAGCCGCATTTAAAACCGTAGGAGAATTTCTATCGCCAAAACCTCCGTTATCGCCTTCGCTGGTTGGTAAATTATCAACTCCAAAAGTTGCCAAGTTGTGGCAAGAGTTGCAACTATTGTTTCCTGTTAAAGATAATCGGGTGTCAAAATATAAAATATGCCCCAATTCTATTTTTTCTGGAGTGCTAATATTGTTTGGGTTATCTGCTTTAGTAGGCAATGCCTCAAAAAGATAAAGATGTTTGTTTAAGGCTAAATCGTAAGATGTATTGTTTGCCGTATTGTTATTATTTGTACTTGGCGAACAAGCCACTAATATTATAAGTAAACTTGAGATGAAGAGTGAATTTTTAAGCATTTTGTAGTTCGTTGTTTACTGCTATTAACTCACTAATGCCTAATTAAGTTCTTTTAAACTTAACTTTTTTTAAGGAATCCACTTTTTGTCAAAGTTAGGTTTTCGTTTTTCAAGAAAAGCATTTCTGCCTTCTATAGCTTCGTCTGTCATATAAGCTAAGCGTGTGGCTTCTCCTGCAAAAACTTGTTGCCCCACCATGCCGTCATCTGTAAGGTTCATGGCAAATTTTAACATTTTAATAGAAATAGGTGATTTTGCTAAAATTTCTTGTGCCCATTCATACGCAGTATTTTCTAATTCGGCATGAGGAATTACAGCATTTACCATTCCCATTTCATAAGCTTCTTGTGCGGAATAGTTTCTACCCAAAAAGAAAATTTCTCTGGCTTTCTTTTGCCCTACCATTTTGGCTAAGTAAGCCGAACCATATCCACCGTCAAAACTGGTTACATCTGCATCGGTTTGTTTAAAAATAGCGTGTTCTTTGCTGGCAAGGGTTAAATCGCATACTACGTGCAAGCTGTGTCCGCCACCTACAGCCCAGCCGGGCACTACTGCTATTACTGCCTTGGGCATAAATCTTATTAAACGTTGCACTTCAAGTATATTTAGCCTATGGTAGCCGTCTTCTCCCACGTATCCTTTATGTCCTCTGGCACTTTGGTCGCCACCGCTACAAAAAGCCCATTTGCCATCTTTAGTAGAAGGTCCTTCGCCACTTAACAGCACTACGCCTATGCAGGTATCTTCATTGGCGTCATAAAAAGCTTCGTACAGTTCTTTAGTGGTTTTAGGTCGGAAAGCATTGCGAACATTAGGGCGGTTAAATGCTATACGAGCTACGCCATTACATTTTTTGTAAGTAATATCTTCAAATTTCTCGCCATTTCTGTGTGCAGGTAGGGCATCTTGCCAGTTTATATTTGCCATGAAGTTTATTTTTTCGCAAAAGTAATTATTAATTTTTTAAGTACTTATTTTATCACAATACCCACTCTATTTCCTTAAAATTGTATTTTTTTAGTTCATTATTTACCAAAACTTCTAATTGACCGGCAGTATTTACTTTTTGTAAAATGCCGTTTTTTTGCTCTCCATTTTCAATAAAAAAGAAGTTATTTTTATAAGAAATTAGTTTATGGTGGTAATCGGTATCTACTTCATCAAATTTTTTAGCTATCAACTTCAAATATTGAACGTCAAGATTTTTTAAAACCACCTCTAAAACCTTCTTTTTATTAAATAAATATTTTACAATATTAAATAGAGAAGTAGCATTAGGTAAGCCTTCAAAATCTTCTTGATTAACATTAATACCAATACCAATTATAGCATTGCTTATTTGGTTGTTACTCAATTGATTTTCAATTAAAATACCGGCTAATTTTTTGTTTTTATAATAAATATCGTTAGGCCATTTTATTTTAAAAGGCATATTAGTTAGGCTGTTTAAAGCATCTACAATGGCAATGCAAACCGCTTTAGATAAATAAAACTGCATATCAACACCCAAAAACTTAGGATAAACGATAAAAGAAAAAGTTAAATTTTGCCCTTCTTCGCTTTGCCATAAGTTGCCAAATTGTCCTCTGCCTGCCGTCTGTTTGTCAGTATAAAATACCGTTCCTTCTAATGGCTTACTTTTTGTTATAAAATCTTTAACATAAGAATTTGTAGAATTACATTGGTTAATATGATTTAAAACATTGCCAATAATGAGATTGTTTTTATTTTCACTCAAAAGATTTACTATTTTTGTGTAACATTTAAAAAATCAAAATTAAAGTTTATTTGAAAAAGAAAAAAACTACAAATTCGGAACTATTAAAAAAAATAGTTGTTGAAGCTATTTTAGACACCAAAGCGGAGGAAGTAGTAGAATTAGACCTAAGAAATATATCAGACTCTGTGGCAGATTTTTTTCTAATTTGCCATGGGAATAATACTACTCAAGTTTCAGGTATAGCTGATGCCGTGTATAAAACTGTGAAAGAAGAAACAGGGCAAACACCACAAGGGCAAGAAGGTAAAGCCAATGCACAGTGGGTTATTTTAGATTATTTTGATGTGGTAGTACATATTTTTTATAAAGAAACAAGACAATATTATCAATTAGAAGAGCTTTGGAGCGATGCCATAGCTATAGAACATGAAACAGTATGAGTGAAGAAAAACAGAAGAAAAAAAATACTCCAAAAGAACCTATAATACCTAATAATAACGGAAATGATGGCTTTAATCCCTATTGGATTTATGCCATTTTAGGTGTTTTGCTTATCGTTTCCATCTTTTTATCGGGAGGAATGGGAACCAGCACCGACCAAAAAATAACACAAGATTATTTTAAAGATGAAATGCTTTTAGCAGACGATGTTAAAAGAGTAGTGGTGGTAAATGACCGCAA
This sequence comes from Chitinophagales bacterium, assembly GCA_020635995.1. Classification (NCBI taxonomy): domain Bacteria; kingdom Pseudomonadati; phylum Bacteroidota; class Chitinophagia; order Chitinophagales; species Chitinophagales bacterium. The sequence goes on from JACJYS010000001.1 coordinate 777,729, forward strand.
AGTGGAGGTTTATCTTAAAAAAGATGCTTTAGAAAACAATGAAAAATACAAAAAACTAAAAAATTCCGGCAACTTTTTTGAATCTTACAATGCTTATTTTACAGTAGCCAACGGCAAGCAGTTTGCCGAAGATATGAAAGAAGTAAAAACGGCTCATCCGGAAATTAAATCTGTTCCTATAGATTACGAACAAAGAGAATCGTTTTGGGATAGCTTAATTATGTTTTTACCGTTTATTTTCTTTATAGGTATTTTTATATATTTTATGCGAAAAATGGGCGGAGGCATGGGCGGAGGTAGTCAAATATTTAATATTGGCAAATCAAAAGCTACATTGTTTGATCAAAATACAAAATCTCCGGTAACTTTTAAAGACGTGGCAGGCTTAGGCGAAGCCAAAGAAGAAGTAATGGAAATAGTTAACTTCTTAAAAGAACCCGAAAAATATACCCGTTTGGGAGGAAAAATACCAAAAGGAGCTTTATTAATAGGTCCTCCGGGTACAGGAAAAACATTGCTGGCTAAAGCTATGGCTGGCGAAGCTAAAGTACCTTTCTTCTCTATATCCGGTTCCGATTTTGTTGAAATGTTTGTAGGCGTGGGAGCTTCAAGAGTAAGAGATTTATTTAAGCAAGCCAGAGAAAAAGCTCCTTGTATCATATTTGTAGATGAAATAGATGCCATAGGGCGTGCTAGAGGTAAAAATGCCATACAAAGTAATGATGAAAGAGAAAGTACTTTAAATCAACTTTTAGTAGAAATGGACGGTTTTGGTAGCGAAAAAGGCATTATACTTATAGCCGCCACCAACCGACCAGACGTATTGGATAAAGCCTTATTGCGTCCGGGGCGTTTTGATAGACAAATACACGTAGATAGACCGGATTTAAAAGAACGTGAGCAAATTTTTAGAGTTCATGTTAAAAACATAAAACTGTCAAAATCTGTAGAGCTTTCAAAATTAGCAGCATTAACACCGGGTTTTGTAGGAGCAGATATAGCCAATATTTGTAATGAAGCAGCATTAATAGCCGCACGAAGAAATAAATCGGAAATAGATTTAGACGATTTTAATAGTGCTATAGATAGAGTAATAGGCGGTTTAGAAAAGAAAAACAAAATAATTTCTATAGACGAGAAAAAACGTATAGCTTTTCATGAGGCAGGACATGCTGTTAGTAGTTGGTTTTTAGAGCATGCTAATCCATTAGTAAAAGTTACGGTAGTGCCGCGTGGGCAGTCTTTAGGAGCCGCTTGGTATATGCCAAACGAAAGAAATTTGACTACAAAAGAACAACTGCAAGACGAAATAGCAGCTACATTGGCGGGTAGAGCGGCAGAGCAAATTGTTTTTGGCAATATTTCTACAGGAGCACAAAATGATTTAGATAAAGTAACCAGCACGGCTTACCAAATGGTAGTAATTTTTGGTATGACAGAATCGGTAGGAAATGTTTCTTATTATGAACTAATGAAAAACGAAAATTTCCAAAAGCCTTTTTCTGATGAAACTGCCAGAAAAATAGATGAGGAAGTAAAAGCTATTATTGATGAGCAATATGTGAGAGTAGTGGCACTGCTTAACCAAAAAAGAGAATCTTTAAATAAAGTGGCTCAGGTACTTTTAGAAAAAGAAGTAATAGTAAAAGACGATGTGGAAAGATTAATAGGTAAAAGACCTTTTGAAACGGAGCATACATCAGTTGCAGATGTGCAAAATGATGAAGTAAAAAAAGAAGAAAATAGTGTTGCTGAAAATTCTAATAATAATGAAATTTCGGGCGACATTAAAAATGAATTATAAAAATACATTTTAATTCGTTAAATTTGTTACATGCCTGCGGACAACACACCAAATTTGTTTAGGAGTTTATTTCCTGAAGATGACGACAAAAAAGATGAAAAACCATCTTTTAAAGGGAAGTCAACTGCGGAAGAATTAGATGTTCGGTTTGCCGAAAATTTTTCTGAAGTGGGAGGTAAGTTTGTCTATTGCGAAAACAGTTCAGCCTTTTTTAAAATGTTACAGTCATTAAAAACAGAAAATGAGTGGAATGAGTTTTTTGTTTGCGACCATGAAATAAATATTTTTATGCAAGATTATGGTTTTGAAAATGGGCAGGTTTACAAAAATATGGAAGATTGTGATGTTGCTATTTCATATTGCTATGGTTTAGTGGCAGATGAAGGAGTTATTATGCTGGCACCACACCAAGCTACAAACAGAAGGCTTACAGATTTTCCTAATCATCATGTATTAATTGCTTTTAAAAACAATTTGATTTCAAATATTGAAGATGCTATAAGTGAGTTCAAGTTGGCTTTTCATGATAAGTTGCCCTCTATTATTGAGCTAAATGAAAATTTTCCTGTATATCAGGCTCATAAATCTCATTTGTTAAATGCATCGGGCACATCAAGCGTGTATGTTTTTTATATAGATGAAGAATAATTAAACTGCAATTGAGTGTTTCTAAAAACATATATTTTGCTTCAGATTTGCACTTAGGAACACCTAATTACAAGCAAAGTTTACAAAGAGAAAAAGAATTTATTAAATGGCTCAATCAAATAAAAGATGATTGTGAAGAGTTATTTTTAGTAGGTGATATTTTTGATTTTTGGTTTGATTATGCACAAGTAGTTCCTAAAGGTTATACCCGATTGTTTGGCAAGCTTGCCGAATTTACCGACAGTGGTATAAAAGTACATTATTTTAAGGGAAACCATGATATGTGGCTCAGTGGGTATTTTAAACATGAACTGGGTTTTGAAATACACAGCGATAATTATACCTTTGAAAAAAACGGAATTAAATTTTTAGTAGGACATGGCGATGGCAAAGGACCGAAAGATTATAAATACAAAATACTGAAAAAGGTTTTTAGAAATCCGGCTTGTCATTTTTTGTTTAAATGGTTGCACCCCGATATTGGCATGGCAATTGCCAATTATTTTAGTAAAAAAAGCCGTTATGGAAATGGCGAAACGGAAGAAAAATTTTTAGGAGCAGAAAAAGAATGGCTCATTCAATATATAAAGAGAAAAGAAACTCAAAATCACTTTGATTATTATATATTTGGACACAGGCATTTAGCTTTAGAATATAAAATAAATGAAAATACAACATACATTAACTTGGGCGATTGGCTACGTTTTAAATCTTATGCTGTATTTGATGGGCAAAAAACTACATTATGCTATTTTAATACTTAGTTTATTATTTATAAGCATAAAAACCACTACTGCCCAGCAATACACTCTTGTAAAAGAAATAAAAGCTAAAAATGCCTCAATGCTTACCGATGCTTTTGGCAATCTTTATGTTATAGAAGCATATAGGCTTACATTGTATGATGCAGACGGCAATAAAAAAGGAGTTTTTGAAGATTATAAAAGTGGCGAGATAAGCTATGTAGATGTAATAAACCCCATGAAAGTATTGGTATATTTTCAAGATTTTATGATAGCTAAGGTTTTAGATAGAAATTTAAGCGAATTATCATCATTAAACTTAAATGAGTTGGGTTTTTATGCAGTAGATGTTATTGCTAATTCAAACGATGGCAATTTTTGGCTGTATGATAAATCGGATTTTAAGCTGAAAAAGGTAAACTCAAGCGGAGAGAAACTGTACGAAAGTGAAAATTTTAATGTGCTGATAGAACGAGAATATAATCCTGTTCAAATATTGGATTATGGTATGCAGATATATTTAAACGACCCCAATGAGGGGATATTAGAGTTTGATAGATTTGGGAGCTACAAGAAACTAATTTCTTTAAAAGATGAAAAAACTATACAAGTAGTAAGAAATAGGATTTTGTATTTTGAAAACAATGAATTGCATAGTTATAATAAAGATACTTTTGTAGAACAAAATATGAAGCTTCCGGCAGGAGAAACTTATGAATTTGCACAACTGCAAAAAGACAGAGTTTATTTGCTAACAGAAAATAAAGTTATAATATACAGCTATACCGATAATAAAAATTAATAGATAGAATGATAAAATTAAAAGAAGGGGACAAAGCACCAGCTATAAACGCAAAAGACGAAAATGGAAATGTAATAAGTTTAGACCAATTTAAAGGAAAGAAAAAGATATTGTATTTTTATCCAAAGGATAATACACCCGGCTGTACGGCTAATGCTTGCAATTTTAGAGATAATTTTAAAGAACTTTCAGACATGGGTTTTCAAATAATAGGCGTAAGTAGCCAAGGAGAAGAATCTCATCAAAAATTTATAGCCAAATATAGTTTGCCATTTCCATTAATAGCCGATACAGATTTAAAAGTGCATCATGATTATGGTGTGTGGGGCAAAAAGAAATTTATGGGAAGAGAATATGACGGCACGCATCGCACTACGTTTATTATAGACGAAAAAAATGTAATAAGCCATATTATTACCAAAGTAAAAACAAAAGATGCCACAGAACAAATTAAAGAAGTGCTGGGGAAGTAAAGTACTACAAATTAAAAGAATCTACTTCTATAAATTCGCCACTTTTTAAATTTTCTAAGTGTATATTTCCTATCCTAACTCTTATTAACCTAAGTGTAGGGAAACCAACAGTCGCGGTCATTTTTCGCACTTGACGGTTTTTGCCTTCGGTTAAAGTTATAGACACCCAACTGGTAGTACCATGGCGGTCGTCTCTTATTTTTCTGGTTCGCTGTTCAAAATTTGGAGCTTCGTGTAGTTTTTTAGCTTGGCACGGGAGTGTTTTGTAGTCAACTTTATTAACTCTTATTGTTACGCCCTTTTTAAGTTCTTCTATAGCTTCAGCAGTTATTTCGCCATCTACTTGGGCGTAGTATTCTTTTTCTATTTTTTTGCTTCTTACTTCTTCGCTTACCTTGCCGTTAGTAGATAGCAGTAGCAGCCCTTCCGAAGCTTCATCTAATCTACCTATAGCCATAGTTCCTGTGGGAAAGTTTCCTAATTCGCCTAAAAGTTTTTTGTTTTTTCTTTTAGAAACAGGGCGTATAAACTGCGATAAATATCCATAAGGTTTATGCAAAATAAAATGCCTGTGGTTCATGATGGAGTTTTTTATTTTGTGGTGGATAAAATGAAAATATTAATATTAAACTTTTTAAGTCCCAAGCTCTCAAAAAAGGCTGTAAAAGGAATTGTTATAATACTTAATCAACTACTTTGATTTAAAACTCCATGTTATTTTAAAAGTAGCAACTTCCTCTCCTTGTTTGTTTCTACCTACAGCTTTAGTTTCTACGGTTTGCCCTTCTTTTGTTTCTATAGCTTTTTTTACGGTGTCGTATATTTTAGCAATATCTGTACAGGTAAATGTAGTTATATCTGTAGCTTTTTTAGTAAAAGATGCTTGCAAATCTACTACCAACATAGAAACTCTTGGTTGTAGTTTGTCTATTGCCATCATACAAGGCACGCCTGTGCTCATTTCGCCAGCCATAGCCAAACAAGCAAAATAAGTAGAACGAAACGGATTTTGCGAAAACCACTTGTAAGGAACTTTTACTTTGCATTCATCTTCGGTTAGTTTTACCATACGCACACCACTAAAAAATGCCGCTGGCAACTTGTACAACAAATAAAAATTAAAGCCAAAACCATTTACTTGTTTCCTAAAATTTTCTCCGTTAATTTTTTGTTGTTCGCTTATATAATTTATACTCATAGTAAGTCTATTATTCTTATTAATTCTTTGTTTAAATTTTCTATTGCCAAATCTCTATCTGCCACTTTAGTTAAATAGTTTTTTTCTATGGCTCTAAGCTGGTAAAAACCAATTCTTTTGTACAAGCAAGCATACTGAAAAGCTAATCCATTTCCTGTTTCTATATGAATAGGATAGTTTTTGAGTTTATAATCTAATTCTTCCTGTGTTCCGCCCAGTGTTCTGCAACTTATAGCTGCCGTTTTCATTATAGGTAAAAAAATATTAAAATAAGAATTAGTTAAATTTATAAAACCTCCACGCTGGTGTGGATATTCATTTCTATTAAGCCAATTTAACTGATAAGCCGATGAAAATTCATTATTTTCGGTTTGTCCATATTGATAGGGCAACTCATTTATTACATTAACCACTTCGCCTGTTTTCATCATATTGTTTAAGCTATTGGCTAAACCGGCATAAAGTACCAAGTGCATATCTCGCTTTTTAAGTGCATCTGTTATGTGGTATGATGTTTCAAAATCAGTATAGCCGGTTGGTTTAAACTCTATATCAATATGCTTATAAGTACATTTTTTGGCTTCAGCATCTCTTTTTACATACTCAGAAAACTGTTTTATCACTACATTTTCAGGAAAAGCCAATAATACTTTCATAAGTTGTGTAAAGATAGTTTTATATCTACAAAAATGTATGCCAATATTAAAGTTTTAAATTCTAATACAATACGGTATCTTTGTAGCTATTAAAAAATCCTATGGTTTATTTAACCCGAGTAGAACATTTTAATGCCGCCCACAAACTACATGTAGATGAGTGGAGTGAAGAAAAAAACAAAGAGATGTTTGGCAAATGTTGCAATCCTTATTTTCATGGGCATAATTTTGAAATTTTTGTAACTATAAAAGGAAAACCAAACCCTACAACCGGTTTTATAATGAATGTGCATGAGTTGAGCAAAATTATTAAAAAAGAAGTGGTAGAACGTTTTGACCATAAAAACTTAAATTTAGAGATTGAACATTTTAAAAAAGTACAGCCTTCTTCAGAAAATTTTGTGATGCTAATATGGGATATTTTAAAAGAAAAATTAGACGGCTACGAGTTACATTGCCTAAAACTGCAAGAAACAGATAGAATTTATGTAGAATATTACGGAGAATAGTTATGGAAAATAGATACAAGAAAAACGAGTTTTATAATGAAGAGTTGGTTAAAAAAGTAGCCGATAATTATAAAGAAATAATAGAAAATGTAGGCGAAGATGTAGCCAGAGAAGGCTTAATAAAAACCCCCGAACGTGCCTCAAAAGCTATGCACTACTTAACGCACGGCTATGATATGAATCCTCAAGAAATACTGCGTAAAGCACTTTTTCATGAAGACCATAATGAAATGGTAATTGTAAAAGATATAGAACTATACTCGCTTTGCGAGCACCACATGCTACCATTTTTTGGCAAAGCACACATAGCTTATATTCCTAATGGAAAAATAGTGGGTTTAAGTAAACTGCCACGTTTAGTAGATGTTTTTGCCCGCAGGCTGCAAGTGCAAGAACGCCTTACGGTACAGATAAAAGAAGTAATAGACGAAGTGCTTGAACCGCACGGCACGGCAGTAGTTATAGAAGCTCAGCATCTTTGCATGATGATGCGTGGCGTACAAAAACAAAATTCCAGTACTACAACTTCCTCTTTTAGTGGCGAGTTTGTAAAACAAAAAACAAGAATGGAGTTTTTAAAGCTGTTGAGTACTAAGTTGTCTTAGATTATAAATTTGACTTTAAAATTATTCTCATATAATTTTTACTGCTACTAAATTGCTTAAAACCCTAAACTTTAGTTTAATTTTGTAGCTTATATTAGTACAATGACAAACCAAACCAAACCCATTTCATTCGCTGATACGGAAAAAGCCTACGCACATTTATCTAATAAAAAATTATTGAAAACATATAGAGTTTACAAACTGCTTAGCAATAAATTTTTTGTTAATGTAGGTACGGTATTAGTAAAAATAGCTAATACGATTTATTTTCCGGTAAAACCATTTGTGAAAAATAATTTTTACAGTACTTTTTGTGGGGGAGAAAGCCTTAAAGATAGCGTGCCAACTATAAATTTATTGCAGCAGCGTAATGTAAATATTGACTTAAACTACAGCGTAGAAACCAAACATTCTGAAAAAGAATTTAATAAAACTTTTAGTAAACTTAAAGGAGCTATTGAATTTGCTTCAAGAAAAAGCAATGTAAATGTAATTTGCTGTAAACCTACGGGCTTAGGCAGACATGAAATTATAGAAAAGTATCAAAAAGAAGGAAAACTTAGCCAAAAGGAGCAAGCAGAGTTTATAGAAATGACCAAAAGAATGGATAAATTGTGCTCTTTAGCTAAAGAAAATGATATAAAAATATACTGGGATGCCGAAGAAAGTTGGGTGCAAAAAGAAATAGATAATTTGGTAAACGCTTTAATGAAAAAGTACAATAAAGAAAAAGCTGTTGTATTTAATACCTACCAAATGTATAGAGTGGATAAACTGGAAGATTTAAAAAATAATATACAGCAAGCTAAAGAGCAAGGCTATTATTTTGGTGTAAAAATGGTGCGCGGAGCTTATGTTGACAAAGAAAATGATTGGGCTAAAGAGCATGGCGTTTCTACCGTAATTCAGAAAAGCAAACAAGACACCGACAATGATTTTAATACCGCTATTTCATTGTGTTTAGATAATATTGAAAATTTATCGTTGTGTATAGCTTCGCATAATGAGCAAAGCAATTTTTTTGCAACAGAATTAATGACGGCAAAAAATATAGTTTCCAATCATCCTAATATTGAGTTTTCGCAACTGTATGGCATGGGCGATTTTATAACTTTTAATTTAGCCGAAAATGGATATAATGCGTCTAAATATCTTCCTTTTGGTCCTGTTAGAGAAGTTATTCCTTATTTAATTAGGCGTGCCGATGAAAATAAAAGTGTAAACGGACAGACAGGCAGAGAACTGGAAATGCTTACTAAAGAGAAAAAAAGAAGACAGTTATAGAAACTCAACAATTAAATTTAATAATTTCTACCCGTTCCAATCCGTTTTTTAATTTATCGCTTGAAAAATGGGCATTAGAAAATTTAGAGGTAGAAAACACCGATTTTTTATTGCTGTACATTAATGAACCCTGCGTAGTAGTAGGACGAAATCAAAATATTTTTGAAGAAGTAGATATTGCTTACTGCCTTAAAAATAATATACAAATATGTAGGAGAATTAGTGGAGGAGGCACCGTATTTCACGATAAAGGAAATTTGAATTGGGCTTTTATTACTAAAAACGATATTAAAAAAGTGAATAATTATACTTGGGCAGTAAAGCCACTTTTTAGCATCTTAAAAAAAATAGGATTAAGCCCATATTTAACCCAAAGAAATGCCATAGAAATAGATGGTTATAAAATAAGTGGGCAGGCACAGTTTACTAATAAAAAAGCTATAATAAGCCATGGAACGCTACTGGTAAATTCTCATCTTGAGTTTATGCAAAAAGCTATTGAAAGCCCTTTGGAGTTAAGTATAAAATCTAAAGCTTCTAAATCTGTGAGAAGTAAGGTGAAAAACGTATCTGAATTATTGGAAAAATCAAATATTACTGCACTTGAATTATTAGAAATGTTTAAGGAAGTAGGCAAAATATATCCATTAAATTTCAATGAAATTGATTCAAGCTTTTTTCAAAGTGAGGAATGGATTTACAATCGTTCGCCTAAATTTAGCCTAAAGTATAAAATGAATAATGAAGATTTTATTTTGCAAGTAGAGAAAGGAAAAATAGTAAGTATTTTAAATAAAAAAGGACTACCAATAATTGATAGTCCTTATAAAAATATGAATTTTTTAGCGTTTTTAACTCGCTAATTATTGTTTGTGGTAGTCAAAATCTACTCTTGTACCATCTACATATTTAGTTACAAAAGCATCATCTATTTCCATTTCGTTAAATTTTTGAGCAAAATTATAAGCATCATCGGCATTAGCCCAGCTTCCTACAAAATATCTGTGTACGCCATCAATAAACTCATGACCAATTATTTGATTTTCAGTTAAATATGGCGTAAAATCAAAATTTCTGTATGCTCCTATTTGCACTCTATATTCTATGCCTTCATTTTTAAATATTGAGCTTGATTTTTTTTGTGCTTCTTCTAAATTGTAAGTTAAATCTGAAACTTGATTATTTAATTGAACCATTTCTGATTTCAACTCTTCATTTTCAGTACTTAATTCTCTTTTAGCTGTAGAAAGTTCATTAACATCTTCTTCTAATTCAGACACATTTTCTTTATACCCGTTTATCATATTACTATATGACTCAGTGTCTTTCATGTATTTTTTAAGTTGTTTTTTTACGGCTTTCTTTTCTTTCTTAGCCTTTTTCTTGTCAGATTTTGCATAAACAGTATTTACAGACACTGTAGATATAGCAAAAATCATTATAAATAACTTTAAAATAAATGTGTTTTTCATTGTATGTAAGTTTTTGAGCAACAAACTTAGTAATTTTTTTCCAAAAAAAATATTTTATAATACATAGATGTTAAATAATTTAACAAAAAAACCTTAGGCATAGTTTTTGATAATAAAAGTAATAAATATATTAAAGCTTAAATTTCATGAAAAAAACCACCTTATTATTAGTTCTATTTATTTCTTCGTTAACACTTAAAGCTCAAGATGCAGCTACGGTTATTAATAAAATGATATCTGCCGTAAGTGCAGGCAAAACCTACGAATACACCTTAAATGAGGTGGAACGCATAAATGGGAAAAATATTTATAACACCATATTTACCAAAGTTCAAGAAAATCCTAAAAAAATATACCTGCATAATATAAAAGGCGAAAATGAAGGTGTTGAAGTTTTATATGTTCAGGGCGAAAGAGGCAATAAAGCATTGGTAAATAAAATGTTTGGAATTAAGCTAAGTCCTTTTAACAGCTTAATAAGAAAAAATAACCACCACACAGTGTTAGAAAGTGGTTTTGGTTTAGTTTTAAAATCAATAAAAGGTGCTAAGCAAAGAGCCATTCAAGAAGGGCGTTTTAATGAAGTTTTTCAGCTTGCCGGTTCAGTAACGTTTGACGGTCAGTCTTGCTATAAAATAATTATAACCGACCCAACTTTTACTTATGTAGATTATACCATTAAAAGTGGAGAAACTTTATACAGTATTTCTATGGATAAAGCTATTAACGAACAATTAATAGTAGAAAAGAATGGATTTAGTAATTTTAATAGTGGTAGTGCAGGGCAAACTATAAAGATTCCTTCTTCTTATGCAAAAAAATCTATACTATATATAAACAAAAGTACTTTTTTTCCCGTATACCAAGAAATGCATGATGACAAAGGCATGTTTGAAAAGTATGAATTTTTGGGCTTAAAGGTAAATCCAACCTTTACAACTGTAGATTTTAGTGAGGATAATCCAAAGTATAATTTTTAATGGTTAAAAACATTTTTATAATAAGACACGCTGAAGCCAACTCAGCCACAAAAGCTATGATAAACGACATAGATAGAACGCTTAGTGCTGACGGAATTAAAGATGCAACAAAAATGGGCGAATGTCTTAAAAACAAAAATGTAAAATTTGATAAAATTATAACCAGCTCAGCTTCTCGGGCTGTACATACCGGAGTTATTATTGCTCGCCAAACGGGGTTTGATGTTAAAGTAATTTCTGTTTGCGAAGAATTATATTTGGCTTCGGTAGATAAAATAATTGAAAAACTACAAAATAGCGAAGAGAAATACACTACTGTAGGCTTGGTGGCTCATAATCCCGGAGTAACGGAGTTTGCCTATTTAACAGAGCAATTTATAAATGTAAAAACCTGTGGCGTTTTACACTACCAAACTGATATAGAAAACTGGAAAGATTTAAAAATAGGAGATCTAAACTTTAAGTCTTATATCTGCTCAGAAGTACTTAGTGTTTAAAAATGTAAATTTCTTTTTCAAAGCTATTAAATTCTTTTAATAAATCTTCAAAAAAAGTTTTGCCCAATCGGGTATAAAGAGGTAGAAAATTGTCGTGCCTCTCTTGCAATGTTCCATTTGGGAAAACTTTATCCTTAACTTTTTCAAGTTGACTTAAAGTAGTTTCATGTTGTTTTTTTTCGGCACGTAGTATTTTATCTTCTAAATTGCTAAATGAGTTTATTGTTTTTTGCTCTTCGGCATTTACACTCTTTTCTAAATTTTTGTCTATTAATTTAACTTTTTCTTTAATAGTAGAAAACAGTTTTAGTAAATCATTCTTTTCAGTATTCAAATTAAGCTCATTGTCCGAAAACTGTTTTACCAACCGTTTAGCTATGCTATTATAATCTCCAAAAATATCTTCCGTACTCACATTCCATTCTTCTAAACGAAGCAAATCTCTTTGCGGTAATGTTAAAGCCATATCTCGCAACAAAATAATAGGCGGTACAATTTTATTAAAATTAAAAACCTCTTTAAGCTCCATCCAATACGAAACCTCTCCCGGTCCGCCCATAAAAACAACATTAGGCAGTACAGTTTCTTGATACAAAGGACGCAAAATTACATTGGGACTAAAATTTTCCGGATTAGAATTTAATTCAGCTAAAATTTCTTCTTTAGTAAAATATTTTTTGCTTTCCACAAGCTGAAAACCTCCGTTTAAGGCTTCTATTCTTTCTCTTTTGTTTTCGTTAAAATAAAATAGGTTTATATCTCGCGGAGTGGCTTGCACGTGGTAGTTTGTACTCAGATACTCTAAGGTGTTTTTTAAAGCCCGCATGGAAGCATTTTCTTCAATATCTTTTTGCATTACAGAAGCAAAACATTTCTTTAGCATTTTATCGTCTTGGTCTATTACTAAAAGACCAAAATCTTTAAACAAGTGCATTATCCACTGCTGAAATGCTTTTCCGTAGCTAACATTTTTATGAGTAAAAAAAGTTTTTATTTCGTTTAGCACGGCTCGTTCTGCATCACTATTTCCCAATATTTCTTCCAGTTGAGCTATTGCTTTTTCCATGCCTTTTAGGCTCATTCTGCCCACAGCTCCTTCTTCATCATTTTGCCACTCTATTTTTTTGCCATAAACATAGCAGTGGTTTATTTCTTCAAAATCATGGTCTTCGCTTCCCATCCAATACACAGGCACAAAATTATGCTGAGGGTATTTTTCTTTAAGTATTTTAGCCATTTTAATGGCACTTAGTATTTTATAAATAAAATAGCTTGGCCCTGTAAATAAGCATAATTGATGTGCCACACATATAGTGTAAGTGTTGTTTTCTTGTATTAAATTGAGGTTGTTTGCTGTTTTTGTACTTAAACTAAAACCTTGATACTGATTTTTAAGGGCATTAAATAGCTCATTTCTATTTGAAAAATCTTTTTTTAGCTCTATTACTTTTTCTATTTCTTTTAAATTTGGCTTAAACTGAGCTAAATCTGTTGTTTTTTCATTTTGATAAATGTAATCTTCAACTAATTTTGGTAATAATTCTATAGTTTTTAAGTCTATCTTTTTGTATAAATCCATTATAATAATTCTCCGTATAAATCAAAATCTGTAGCTTCTGTAATTTTTACAGTTACAAAATCGCCAATAGAAACATATTGTTTGGTGGCATCTATTAATACCTCATTATCTACATCTGGCGAGTCGTATTCTGTTCTGCCTACAAAATGCTCTCCCTCTTTTTTATCTATAAGTACTTTAAAAGTTTTGCCCACTTTCTGCTGGTTTAGCTCATAAGAAATTTCTTGCTGTACTTCCATTAGCTCATTTGCCCGCCTGTTTTTTTCTTCTTCGGGCACGTCATCTTCATATTTGTAGCCATGGGTATCTTCTTCATGAGAGTAAGTAAATACGCCTAAACGCTCAAATTTCATTTCTTCAATAAAACTTTTAAGTTCCTCTATATCTTTTTCTGTTTCGCCCGGGAAACCAACAAGCATGGTAGTTCTTATAGCTATTTCCGGCAAAATACTTCGTATATCGTTTATAAGCGTTCGGGTTTGAGCATTAGTTATTTTTCTTCGCATTCTTTGTAGCACATTGTCAGAGGCGTGTTGCAAAGGAATATCTAAATAATTGCAAATTTTGGGTTGGCGAGCCATAGTTTCTATAATCTCCATAGGAAATTGAGTGGGATAAGCGTAATGTAGCCTTATCCAGTGCAAACCTTCTATTTGGCACAAAGTATCTAATAAAGTACTTAAACTTCTTTTTTTATAAATATCTAAGCCATAGTAGGTAAGCTCTTGTGCTATCAGCATTATTTCTTTTACGCCTTTATTTACCAAGTTTTTAACTTCAGTAACTAATTCTTCTATTGGTTTAGAAATATGCTTGCCTCTCATTATAGGAATAGCACAAAAAGAACAAGTTCTATTGCATCCTTCCGAAATTTTTACGTAAGCATAATGGCGTGGTGTAGTAAGCAGTCTTTCGCCTACAAGCTCATGTTTATAGTCTGCTTTAAAAGTTTTAAGCAGTGCGGGCAAATCTCTGGTGCCGTAGTAGGCATCTACTTCGGGTATTTCTTGCTCTAAATTATCTTTATAACGCTGCGATAAACAGCCTGTAACGTATAATTTATCTATTTCGCCTTCACGTTTGGCATCAGCAAAATCTAAAATAGTATTTATAGATTCTTCTTTGGCTTTATCTATAAAACCGCAGGTATTAACTATTACTATGTTAAAATCATCTACTTTACTTTCGTGAGTTACATTTATGTTGTTGCCACGCAGTTGTGTCATTATCACTTCGCTATCTACTAAGTTTTTAGAGCAACCGAGTGTTACAATATTGACTTTATTTTTTTTAAGTGTCTTTGTTTTCATAAAATATGCACAAAGGTAATTATTAACCTGAGTTTGATTAACATTTATAAGAATAGACATTGAATAAAATGAAAAAGGCAAGGCGTGAAAGTGAAGATTTATCGGGATAAATCAAGGTTTAACAACGAAGCATTTTTTATTTTAGCAATGAGTAACAGCATAAAAAAGTTTTATGCTATTATATTTATACTTTATAAACAAACAAGAATCTACTTCCCAAAACCCTTTAAAGCGTTCTATTCTAAAAAGATTAATTAAACTAAGGTTAATAACTGAGCAATACAAGTTTTAGTTCTTTAAAATAGCTTAATAAAAAGTCTTTTTATCTCATTAAATTTGCAACATGCAGTTAATAGATTACAAAATTGAAAGACTTCAAGAGCTTAAAACGGTTTTAAATAAAGACAATGAAAGCCTGCAAACGGCTTGCAAAAGTGCTGAAATTAAAAATAAATGGTTTACTCAAACCAATATTTGGCAGGCTATAAACGCTATTAAAATTCAATTTTTAGATGCGGATAAATTAAGAAATTGGTTAAATGGATATAATATTAAACCTATAACTAAAAAAGTAGGAATAATATTGGCAGGCAATATTCCATTAGTAGGATTTCATGATATTTTATGTGCTTTTGTGCTTAATGCTCCTACTCGGGTTAAGCTATCATCAAAAGATGAGGTTTTAATGAAATTTATTATTCAGGAGTTGAAAAGAATAGACATAACTTGGGATGCTGAAATAATAGAAAAACTTACCGATTATGATGCCGTTATAGGCACAGGAAGTAATAATACCAACCGATATTTTGAATATTATTTTAAAAAAGTATCCCATTTATTAAGGGGAAACAGGCATAGCATAGCCGTTATAAACGGCTATGAAACAGAAAAAGAATTAGACGCTTTAGCCGATGATATTTTTCAGTATTTTGGCTTAGGATGTAGAAATATTTCTTTTGTTTTTGTTCCTGCACATTACGATATAAAGCAGCTTTTTCCCTATTTTGACAAATATAAAGATTACGTAAATCATAATTTATACAAGGATAATTACGATTATAATAGAACTTTGCTATTAATGAATAAAAATGCTCATTTAGCCAACGATTTTGTGATAGTAAAAGAAGATGAAAACATACACAGCAGGCTGGCTACTGTGCATTACAAATTTTACGAAAATACCGAAGAAGTTTTAGATTATATTTTAGACAACCACAAAGACATACAAACCATAGTAGGTAGCACAACAGACGAGTGGAAAAGTATTCCTTTTGGCAAAGCACAGCAACCTGCTTTAAACGACTATGCCGATAATGTAGATACGCTTGAATTTTTGTTAAAGCTGTAAAGCCTATAACAGAAAAAAGAGATAGTTTCTATTGCCCTAAAATTCAAATATTATTTCTATATTTGACGGAAATTGTCAAATTATGTTGGATACTTTAATTTCTATTGGCGATACATTAAAAGAAATAAGAGAAACTAAAGGTTTTCATTTACAAGAAGTTGCTGAGAAAACAGCAATAAATTATACTTCATTGAGTAGAATTGAAACAGGAAAAAGACTGCCAACAAAACCACAAGTACAAATTTTAGCTTCATTTTACAATTACAGCGAAAATGAATTAATTAAACAACTCATTAGTGATAAAATCATATACGAAATACAAAATGAAGATTTAGGAATAGAAGGGTTTTACCTTGCCGAAGAAAAAATTAAATATGGAAATTCACTTTTTAACAATTATGAAAATTTAGAAAAATTTGGTTTACACAGCAGAAGATACATTGGAAATAAAGCAAAATTAACTGATTGGATAATAGAAATTATTCAAAAAGAAACCATAGGAAATAACACTTTTATTGATGTTTTTTCAGGAACAGCAAGCATAGCAAAAGAAGCAATGAAAAGCTATAAAACAGTTGTTTTAAATGATATTTTATTTTCTAACAACATAGCATATCAAGCATTTTTTACTAAACAAAAGTGGGATAAAGAAAAAATAATTGAAATTATAAACGAATACAACACGTTAAATCCGAAAGATATTAAAGGAAATTATTTTTCTAAAAATTTTGGAGGTAAGTTTTATGAACACGATATTTCAAAAATAATAGGATACATTCGCCAAGATATTGAAAACAAAAAAGACGAACTAAACCCAAAGGAATATGCCATTCTTTTAACTTCGTTAATATATACCATTGACCGACTTGCCAATACAGTTGGGCATTTTGACGCATACATTAAAAAACCGATTGCAAAGCGACCCCTGAATTTTCGTTTAATTCAAACCGAAGATTTTGCAGGAGCAAAAATTTACCGAGAAGATTCCAATAATTTGGTTAGAAAATTAAAAGGCGACATTGCCTATATTGACCCCCCATACAATTCAAGACAGTACAGCAGATTTTATCATGTTTACGAAAATTTGGTACAATGGAAAAAGCCCAAACTTTACGGAGTTGCGTTAAAACCCGAGCCCGAAAATATGAGTAAATATTGTACGGTAAAAGCAAAAGAAGCTTTCAAAGATTTAGTCAGAAATTTGGACGTAAAATATTTAGCAGTTTCATACAACAATACTTACAAATCAAAAAGTAAATCTTCTAAAAACAAAATAAAATATGAGGAAATAGTTGAGATTTTAAACAGTATTGGAGAAACCAAAATATTTGAGCAATCGCACAAATATTTCAACACAGGAAAAACCAATTTTAACGACCACAAAGAGTTTTTATTTCTAACAAAAAAATATGACTAAATACAAAAAAACATATCGTTCGCCATTATTTTACGTTGGAGATAAATACAAACTTTACCCCAAAATCAGTAAATATTTCCCTAAAACGATAAATCATTTTATTGAGCCGTTTACGGGTGGCGGTTCTGTTTTTCTCAACGTAAATGCCAACGAATATTTATTAAATGATATTGATACAAACGTTATCAATATTCATCAGTTTTTAATTGAACAATCCAAAAATCCACAGGTATTTTTTAATAATGTTTTTGAGATTATTCAGGAATACAATTTATCACACTCTTACATCAAAGATATTGTTTCACAAGAACTAAAAGAAAAGTGGAAAAAAACCTATTACGCAAAATTTAACAAGCAAGGTTTTAATCAATTGAAATCAGACTACAATTCAAACAGCAAAAAAAGTGTTTTACATTTGTATTTGCTTTTGATTTATGGTTTTAACAGAATGTTGCGTTTTAATTCAAAAGGAGAGTATAATTTGCCTGTCGGCAATGTTGATTTCAATAAAAACACAGAAATTGCTTTAAATGATTATTTCCGTTTGACAAGACAGAAAAACATCACCTTTCATAATTTAGATTTTTTGGAGTTCTTTCAACAAATTGAATTTCAGGAAGAAGATTTTGTTTACCTTGACCCTCCTTATTTAATTACGTTTAGCGAATACAATAAACTTTGGAACGAAGAAACAGAAAAGCGATTGCTTAACTTTTTAGAATGGTTGGACACTCAAAATGTAAAATTTGCCGTTTCCAATGTTTCGCATTACAAGGGAAAAATCAATCATCAATTTTATGAGTGGAGCAAGCAACATAATTCTTTTGACATAAAAAGCAATTATATCAGTTATCATGACAATTCTAACAAAGAATTTAAAGAGGTTTTGATTACAAATTATGAACCTGAAATTACAACACCGACTCAAAAAACTATTAACTTTAAGGAATTTGAAACAGTAGAATAGTAATGGCTAAAAAAGAAGCAAAACCAAAACACCTTTATTTTGATACTACAATTAGAAATCCTGTTAGAAACAAACATTTTTTAAGGATAGCTTATAAATATAATGGCTCTGTTTTAACTAATGAGCTTTGCGAAACAATGATAAAAGATTTGGTTAAAGAAAAAGTTTTTTATCCTCAAGAAGCATTAAAAATTATTGACGATAAATCCCTTTCAGATAAATTTAAAAGCGATGATTTAATTACCGAAAAAGAAGCCGTAAAAATAATTAATGCATGGAAACCTACACATGCGGAGCCAGGGTTTAGAGGTTCAAAAAAAGATCCTCATTGGGCAGCAAGGTGGTTTAATTATTATAAATTAAGTAGAACTTTTGGATTAATTGATTTTACCGCTCCAGGTAAAGCTATTAGAGGTAAAGATTGCACTAATAAATTTGCTAAAAAGTTTCACGTAACAGAATTAGGCAAACTGTTAATTGATTCTATTCCAGAAAATGATGACCCAAGAGAATCTGAATTTACAGCTAAAGAAAATATTGTTTATGCTCATTGTTTAGCAAAATACAAATCTTCAAACCCTTTTATGAGAAGAAGTATTGTAAATTCTCCTTTTCCTTTGCTTTTAAAAACATTACAGCTAATAGAAGCTGACTCCGAAATGAAATCATTTATTAGGATTAGAGAAATACCCATTATTTTATTGTGGGACAATAACAATCCTAATGAACTATATAAATATATCAAAAAATTTAGAGAAGAAATTCCTGAAAACGCATCACACGATAAAATAGAGCAGTACATTTTAAAACGAACCAAATTTGAAAGTTGGACGGACGAAAAAACTATACGAAGTATTACTGATGAATATTATAGAAAAATATCTGCAACAGGCTTGATAGAAACTACTGTGTTTTCTATAAAATTGAATAAAAATCAAGAGAAGCTTATTGATTATATAATAGATTCATACTTAAATTTGCCTACGGATATATATTCTGATGAATCTACATATTTTTCATACGCCTCTAAAATTGATAAGAATATTTTAAAATTTGAAAGGGAAGAAATTTATGCCAGTGATAATCAATTGGATAATATCAATTCATTATTAACTTGGGAGGAGATAAAAGAAGAATTATTAAAGGCTTCATCGGGCAAAAAATCGGTACTTCCCCCTATTAAAGATGTAAAAGCATCTATTAGGTATGAATTTTTCTGTGCTTTAGGGGTAAAAAAACAATTTAAAAACACAAAAGTACAAGCTAATTGCAGGACAGATAGTATTGGTTGGCCAATTGGGCATGCAAGAGGTCAAAATGGTTCTAATACAGGAGCGGATATTGAGTGTTTTGAAACAAAATTTAATTTTATAGTTGAACCCACTTTAAGAAGAGATTCATCGGGTCAAATAAATGAAGGAGTGGCTATTTCAGACCATAGAAATGTTATGATAACAAAATTTGGGAAGGAAACTAAAATTATTTTTGTTGCTCCAAAAATACATCAAAGAATGATAGAATTTGAAAAGTTCTTAAAATTTGAAAATGATAGTGTAAAGGTTTTATACAATCAAAATACTAAAGAGTATTTGTCAAATTTAGAAGTACTAAACTCTTTTGAAGATTTATTGAAATAATCCACAATGTGAAAGACTATATACAAAGCAAAAAAAAAACCATGAGCAAATATTTCAATCAAGATTTCCACGATTTTTTTAAAGAATTGGCAGCCAATAATACAAAAGATTGGATGGACGAAAACAGAAAAAGATATACTAAAAATATTAAAGAGCCTTTTGAAAATTTTATAAAAGACTTACAAACTGAAGTAAGTAAATTTGATGAAGAAATATTAGTAAAACCTAATGATTCTATTTTTAGAATAAACCGAGATATACGTTTTAGCAAAGATAAAGCTCCTTATAAACTTGACCGTTCTGCCATAATTTCAAAACATGGAAGAAAAGACAAACAATATCCCGGGTTTTATATTTCCATATCGCCACAAGATACATATATAGGTGGTGGAGCTTATTTTTTAGAAAATGAAGCTCTACAAAAAGTGCGTCAAGAAATTTCTTATAACCTAAAAGAATTTGACCAACTGGTAAACAATAAAAAGTTTAAACAGAATTTTGGAGAAATTAAAGGCGAAAAAGCTAAAAGACTGGCTCCGGAGTTCCAAGAAGATGAAAAAGTACAAGCACTTATTGCCAATAAAGGTTTTTACTACATGAAAGATTTAGATGCTAATATTATTTTTAAAGATGATTTTTTAGAAACTATTGTAGAAAAATACAAAACAGCTAAACCATTTAACGATTTTTTAAGGAGAGCCATTTATCATTGAGCATTTTAAATAAAATAATATTATCGCCTTTTGCCTTGCTTTATGCAATGGTTATAGCTATCAGAAATTTTTTGTACAAAAAACGCTTTTTCCGTTCTGTTAAGTTTGGAGTTCCTGTTATTTGTATAGGAAATTTAAGCACAGGAGGCACAGGAAAAACTCCGCATATTGACTATCTGATAGCCACACTAAAACACAGTTATAGCATTGGCGTAATAAGCAGAGGATACCGAAGAAAAACCACAGGATATGCAGAAGTGCAAACAAATAGCAAAGCTATAGACGTAGGAGATGAACCGCTTTTACTCAAATGGCGACACCCCGAAGCTCACATTGCCGTATCGGAAAGTAGGGCTTTTGGTATTCCTAAATTAGTGCATAATAAAGAAGAAAATTTTGTAGTGCTTTTAGATGATGCTTTTCAGCACCGAGCTGTGCGAGCCGGTTTAAACATTTTACTTACAAAATACAATGATTTGTATATTGATAATCAAATACTTCCATTAGGGAATTTGCGAGAATTTAAAAGCGGAGCCGATAGGGCAGATATAATAATTGTTACCAATACACCAAAAGACATTTCAAAAGAAGATAAAAATGCGATTGTTGCTAAATTAAAACCTAAAAGCTACCAGTATGTTTTATTTTCAAACATTGTATATCAAAAAACATACTACATACAAAACAATCAAATTAAATTTGCTGAATTAGAAAAAGACAGCAGCATTATTTTAGTAAGTGGCATAGCCAATAATAATAGCTTAGTGCAATATTTAGAAAATAAATACGCCAATGTTTATCAGCGTAAATTTAGCGACCACCACCAATTTACTGCCCAAGATGTGGAATCAATAATCAGCACTTATAAAAATACTTCTGCAACAAAAAAGTATTTGCTTACCACAGAAAAAGACCTTACAAGACTATTGCCTTTCATTGAAGAATTTAATAAAAATGAAATTCTTATACATTGTTTACCTATAAGAATTAATTTTGCACCCGAAGAAAGAGAAAAATTTGATAAATTAATACACTTTTTTGTTGATACAACTTTAGAAGAATACTTAAATCAAGAATAAGAATGGAAAACGCAGAAATTTTAGAAAGGTTAAATGCTACGGTTAAGTTTATAAAATCTGTAATGGATTTTGAGCCGGAAATAGGAATAGTGCTGGGTAGTGGCTTAGGAAATTTTAGTAACGAAATAGAAATACTTAAAGAACTTTCTTATGAGGAAATACCCAATTTTCCGAGAGTTACGGTAAAAGGGCATACAGGAAGATTAATTTTAGGTAAAGTTAGTGGCAAAAACGTATTGGCTTTAAGTGGCAGATTTCACTATTACGAAGGTTACAATATGGAAGATGTGGTTTTTCCGGTTAGATTAATGAAACTTTTAGGCTGTCATTCTGTTATTATTTCTAATGCTTCGGGAGGTATAAAACCAGGACAAGAAGTAGGCGATGTAATGATAATAACCGACCATATTAACCTACAGCCCGAGCATCCGCTTAGAGGGCCAAACATAGAAGAGTTAGGGCCACGTTTTCCCGATATGTTAAATGCGTATCATTCAGATTATATAGCCATAGCAGAAAGAATAGCCAAAGAAAACAACATAAGATGCGATAAAGGCGTTTATGTAGGCGTGCAAGGTCCTACTTTTGAAACTCCCGCAGAATATAAAGCTTTTCATATAATGGGTGGCGATGCCGTAGGCATGAGTACCGTGCCGGAGGTTATAGCTGCTCGCCATTGTGGCTTAAAAGTTTTTGGTATTTCGGTTATTTCCGATTGTGGCTACCCACCGGAGGCTATGGAAGACATAAGCCATGATATGGTGCTGGCTGCTGCAAGCAATGCCGAGCCTAAAATGACTACAATAATAAAAGGTTTACTTAAAGAAATATAAATTAAGCAGCTTTGTTTAATATTAACATTGGGGTTTTTAACAACTGCAAACATACTTTTTGCCCAGCAAGAAGAAACCTACTATTACTACTATAAAGACGAGCCTACTACTTTTATTCCTATAGATTCTTCATTAAATAATTTAGAGGAATATAATTTTGTTCAAAGCAATACGTGGGACTATTTTAATTTAGGAAATACAGGACAAGCACACTATAAATTAGCTTTAGATTGGGATAACAAAATTGGGTTTAAAAATGGCATGACGCACTTTGACCGTTATAAATATGCTATGGATAGAATAAAGTATTACAATACTAAAAAACCTTATTCTGAAATTAGCTACACCATAGGAAGTAAAAGAGAAAATATATTTGGAGCTAAGTTTTCTCACAATATAAAAAACAGATTTGTTTATGGCTTAGAATTTCACCGTACATTAAGCAATGGTGTTTATAGAAATATGCCTTCAAAAAATGGGGCTTTTACGCTTTATGGTTTATTTACTTCTAAAAATGCACGTTATCAGCTGGGTGTAGATTTAGTTTTTAATAAAATTAAAAATGAAGAAAATGGCGGTGTTCAAGAGGATTTTGTAAACACGCCTTCGCTTAAAGAAAGCAATAAGGAATTTTATACGCCTTATATAACACAAGGACTTACACAACACAAAAACCTAAATTTACTAATAACAAATACTTACAATTTCGGTTTTCATAAAATAGATTCTATAAATGACAGTTTAAGCGTTAAAAAGTTTTACCCTTCATTTAGTATTAATTATAAAGTAGGAACGCAACGCAATACTTTTCAATTTGTAGATAAAGCTGCCGATTCTGTAAATTATTATAATGATTATCTTAATTTTTATCAAGTAGAGGATTCTACTTATTATAGATTATATTATCATCAAATACCCAATCAGGTTTCTGTTAGCTACTCAGGATTAAAAAAGAATACCGATAGCATACAATATTTTAATTTTAGGGCAGAAGCTGGCGTGCAGCACGATAATATTGAACTTTGGCAAAACCGTAAAGAAATGACTACCAATAACTTACATGTTTTTGGTTTGATACAAAGCAATGAATTTTCTAATAAAAAATGGCAATATAAAGCAGAAGGATATTATTATTTAACGGGTTATAATCAAAATGATTGGAAAGTAAACGGTTATTTTGCTTATGATTTTGGTAAGTGGGGTTATGCTAAAGCATCGGGGAGTGTGGAGCAGCAAGAAGCCAGCTGGATAGAAAACTCTTACTACTCAACAAGCAAAACGTGGGAAAACAATTTTAAGAAAAAAAGTAAAGCCACCGTAGCATTAGATTATCATATTCCTAAGTTAAAATTAAAACTACATGGCGAATACGATATTTTAGGCAATTATATTTATTTTAACCAAAACAGCGAGCCAACACAACTAAATGGAGCATTACAATACTGGCAGCTTACTGTAAATAGTGAATTAAACTACAAAATACTTCATTTTGATAATTTTGTAGGTGTGCAAGGTAGTAGTCGCAAGGATATTTTAAGAATACCTACAGTTTTTTTGCAAAGCAGTTTATATGTGCAGGGAAAATTATTTAAGAAAAAAATGCAAGCCTGGTTTGGTGTAAAACTTACATACAATACTAATTTTTCTGCTTATGCATGGAATCCTTTAATTGGGCAATTTTATTTACAAGACCAGCAAACTATGCACTACACGCCACGTTTAGACGCATTTTTAAGTTTTAAAGTAAAAACCTTGCGTGTTTTTGTTACCGCCAATTACTTAAACGAAGGCTTGATAAAGAAAAACTATTACACCGCACTTCATTACCCCGACAGAGGTCGCATTTTTGCCGGTGGTTTAGTTTGGCGATTTTTTGAGTAGGGTTCGTTATCCTAAGTAAAGCAAAAAAAAATCGCAAACAAATTTTATCTTTTATTTTATCCGCATGGCTTGTGGCAACTTTGTCATAGTTATGTCCTTTTATCAAATACAATTCTTTATAAACAATAAAGCAAGTTTACCATTGCGTTTTAAGATTATGAAAAAAATAGCAATCATATTAATCTTATTAGTTGCTTTGTTAAGCTCATGCTCTACTCAAAAAGATTGCCGTGGCAGTGTAAAACACAAATTGCCTAACGGTATATGGATGTAGAAAACAATTGGATAAAAGCTCTAATACTCGCTTAGCTTGTAGTAAAACTGCTCTTGATTAAACTTTACTTTATCTTTTTTCTTCTTTTTAAAATCGTATTGTTGAAGCTGATTAGTGCCGTTTAATCTTGTTTTATTATCTCCAATTTTTACTTCAAAAGGCATAGCAAAATCGCCAACATTGGCTATCCATTTATATTTTAAAGTGTAGTTTTTGCCTTTAACTTTATCTATATTATACATTAATTTTGGTACATCGGCATAATATAAGTACTGCATAAAAATAGGCGTTAAATCTAACCCTGTTTTCTTATTAAAAAAGAACATTACATCATTAGCATTTATGGTTTTATAAGCAAATTCTTCATTCATTTCTTTTAGCAAGCTAAACCATAAATCATCATTATTAACCACATGGCGTAGCGTGTTTAAAAACAACATTCCTTTGTTATACATATCGCCATCGCCTTCTACATTTACACCATAAATACCTGCCATAGGAGCACGGTTGCCTATGTGAGGTTTTTTAGCATTAACATATTCTTGGGCTTTATTATAATCAAACATACACTCTACATACAATGCTTCAGAATAAGTACAAAAACTTTCATGTATCCACATATCTGCCATATCTTCTGTGCTTATTAAATTGCCCCAGTACTCATGTCCCGTTTCGTGAATAATTATATAGTCAAAATCTAATCCAATACGGCTATAATCCATGCCCGCATAACCTTTTTTATATCCATTTCCATAAGCTATAGCTGTTTGGTGTTCCATACCTAAATATGGTGTTTCTACAAGTTTGTAGTTATCTTTCCAAAAAGGAAATTTACCAAAATACTTTTCATAGCAAGCCAGCATGGGTTTTACCTGCTCAAATTGCTTTTTAGCTTTTTCTAAATTATATGGCATTACCCAATAATCTAAACCCAGTTTATCTCCATCTTGTGCAGTGTAGGTATCTTTAAAATTTACATAATTTCCTATGTTTAAGGTAATATTATAATTGTTTATAGGATAAGAAACTTTCCATGTCATTAATCTTTTATCTCCTGTTTCTGTATTTTTTTCAAGTAATCCATTTCCTACAAATACTAAGTTTTTAGGTATAGTACAAGTTACCCTCATGCTGTCCGGTTCATCGCTTAAATGGTCTTTATTTGGCCACCAAAGGCTGGCACCTATGCCTTCGCAGCTTACGCCCAACCAGTCTTCTCCATCTTCATCTTTTTGCCAAGTAAAACCTCCGTCCCAAGGTGGATTATTAGCTATTATTGGCTTACCATGATAATAAACCCTCATTTTTTGTTTGCTTCCTTTCTGCATTATTTTAGGGAAAGAAACAAACACGGCATTATAATCTCTTAAATACTTCAATTTTGCTCCATTATAAATAATAGAATCAATTATCATATTGTCAAATAAATCTATTTGCAAGGAATCGCTATTTTCTACCATGCTGAAATATATGTCATTATATCCGCTAATAGATTTATTTTTAAAGCTAACATCTAAGTTCAAATTATAATAAGTAACATCAAAAGCGGTACGCTCGGGGCGAAGAGAACCTCTTAAAGTATCGCCTCTATTATATTGGTTCGGGTTTCCGTCTAAAAGCTGGGCATTAACTAAAAAAAGGCTAAGTGTAAAAAAGGTAATTAATATATTTTTCATCATAAAATTTATAAACAATAAAGTAGTGGCTAAATTATTTAAAATAAAATTAGCTAAGCACAAAAATATGTATAATTTTGGGCAACCAATATTTTCAAGTCATGTCTAAGTATATTTTTGTAACAGGTGGAGTAACTTCTTCTTTGGGAAAAGGTATTTTTGCTGCGTCATTAGCAAAGCTACTTCAAGGTAGAGGATATAAAGTTACTATACAAAAATTTGATCCCTATATTAATGTTGACCCAGGTACGCTAAACCCTTATGAGCATGGCGAATGTTTTGTAACAGATGACGGTGCTGAAACAGATTTAGACTTAGGTCATTACGAACGTTTTTTAAATATACGTACCAGCCAAGCAAATAATGTTACTACGGGCAGAATTTATCAAACGGTAATAAACAAAGAACGGGCCGGAGCTTATTTAGGCAAAACTGTACAGGTTATACCTCATATTACAGATGAAATAAAACGCAGAATGTTACTTTTAGGCGAAAGTGGCAAGTACGATATTATAATAACAGAGCTTGGTGGCACTGTAGGCGATATAGAATCTTTGCCTTATATAGAAGCTGTACGTCAGTTGCAGTATGAATTAGGCAAAACCAATAATATAGTTTGCCATTTAACTTTAGTGCCTTATTTAAAAGCTGCTGGTGAGCTAAAAACAAAACCTACGCAACATTCTGTTAAAGAAATGGCAAGAAATGGTGTGCAACCCGATATATTAGTGTGCCGTACAGAACACGATTTAGAGGAAGATATTCGTAGGAAATTAGCTAATTTTTGTAATGTAGATTACGATTGTGTTTTGCAAAGCATGGATGCCCCTTCTATATATCATGTGCCTATGGCTATGGAAAAAGAGCATGCCGATAAAACTATTTTACGCAAGTTAGATTTGCCTTACGAAGGAAAATCTGATATACGAGAATGGGAAAGTTTTGTAGATAAGCTTAATCATCCTAAAAAAAGTATAAAAATTGGTTTAATAGGTAAATATGTAGAGTTGCAAGATGCTTATATTTCCATTAACGAAGCTTTTAACCATGCTGGAGTAGTGCATAATTGTGCGGTTAAAGTAAAAGCTATTCATAGCGAAGAAATAAATAAAGAGAATGTACAGCAAAAGTTATTAAAATTAGACGGAATATTAGTGGCTCCTGGTTTTGGAGATAGAGGAATAGAAGGAAAAATAGAAGCTATAAAATATGCCCGAGAAAATAATATACCGTTTTTAGGTATTTGCTTAGGTATGCAATGTGCCGTTATAGAGTTTGCCAGAAATGTTTTAAACTTTAAAAATGCTCATTCTACAGAAATGGATAGTGCTACACCTTATCCTGTTATTGACATAATGGAATCGCAGAAAAATATAGATAAATATGGCGGTACAATGCGATTAGGACAATATGAATGTAAAATAGAAAAAGATAGTCTTGCGGAAGAAATATATAATGAAACCACTATACAAGAACGCCACCGACATAGATATGAATTTAACAATCAATATTTAGTTGATTTTGAAAATGCAGGAATGGAAGCCACCGGAATAAATCCTACAAATAATTTGGTAGAAATAGTAGAAGTAAAAAAACATCCGTTTTTTATAGGCGTTCAGTTTCACCCGGAATATAAAAGTACCGTAGCCGAGCCTCACCCACTATTTAAAGCCTTTGTAAAAGCATCTTTAGAACACAAAACCGCAGCAAAAGTAGAACTGTAAAAATTCTTACTATCCATTAATTATGCAAAAAATATTTTTTTTACATACACTTTTCACTCTGTGTTTTATTCATCTTTCATTAGCTCAAAACTATAATATTCCTCCGGATTATTTCCGTTCGCCTTTAGATATACCTTTGTACTTATCCGGTACTTTTGGAGAGCCACGAACCACACATTTTCATACGGGAATAGATATAAAAACTGCCGGTGTGCAAGGCAAAAATATTTATGCCGTGGCAGATGGCTATATTTCTCGGGTTAATGTTTCGCCTTATGGCTATGGAAATGCTTTGTATATAACGCACCCAAACGGCTATGTTTCTGTTTATGCCCATCTTAAAAATTTTAAAAAAGATATAGAAAATTGGCTGAAAGAACAGCAAATAGACGAAACCAGTTTTGCTGTTAATTTAGAAAGCTTACCACCAAACTTATTTCCTGTTAAAAAAGGAGATATTATTGCCCATTCGGGAAACTCAGGTGGCTCTGGTGGTCCTCACTTACACTTTGAAATACGCGACAGCTTAGAACATCCCATTAATCCACTTTATTTTGGCTACGATTTGCAAGTAAAAGACAATGCTAAACCCAATATTTACAACATATTTTTTTACAATATTGACGAAGCAGGAAATCCTTTAAGCAATAAAAAAGTAACCGCTACAAATTTGGGTTATGGTACATACAAAATTTCAAATACGCAAAATGTAAATACTTCAAAATTGGGCATAGGGGTGCATACGGTAGATTTATTTACAGGAACTTCTAATAAAAATGGAGTTTTTGAAATAAAAATGTTTGTTAATGACACATTGCACTATCATTATAGAGTAGATGAATTAGATTTTAATTTTACCAAACACGTTTATTCGCATTGCGATTATTGGGCTAAAAGAAGCAATAACAATACGGTGCATAAATGTTTTGTAGAAAAAGGGAATAAACTTAAAGTATATCCTGAGTTGGTTAACCAAGGGATTATTAATTTAGAAGACAATAAACCTAAAAACATAAGCGTAGAAGTTTTAGATTTTCACGGAAATAAATCAACTATAAATTTTAGCGTAGCAAAGGATTTAAACACCACTTATTTTATTAACAGCACTAAAGATTTTCAGTTTGATTTTAAACAAAGCGATTCAAACGCCATACAGTACAACGATTTTAGATTAATACTACCCAAAGACGTACTATTTACCGATTTAAAATTTCAATTTTCCCGAGAAGGACAGGGAAAGTACAGCCAAATTTACAAGGTACACGATGCTAAAGTGCCCGTAGCCGGCTATTTTGATATTTCTATTTTACCTACCAATATAGATACCACAAAATTGGATAAATACTACATTGCTTATAATGATTACAACGGAAGAAAAAGATATGCAGGTGGTACATTTAGAAACGGTTACTTGAATACAAAATCAAGGGCATTGGGTACTTATTTTATAGATATAGATGAAGATGCACCCGTAGTAAAAGTAGCTAATATTTATAACAATAAAAAAATGACTAATTTTTCTACCATACAGTTTACCGCCAGCGATGCTACAAGTGGAATAGCCGAATACAATTTGTTTATTAA
The DNA here is from genome assembly GCA_020635995.1 of Chitinophagales bacterium. Lineage (NCBI taxonomy): Bacteria > Pseudomonadati > Bacteroidota > Chitinophagia > Chitinophagales > Chitinophagales bacterium. Next base: position 807,422 of record JACJYS010000001.1, read on the forward strand.
TGGAAATTGGGCAGTACTGGAATATGATGCTAAACGCAATTTATTTACTTATTATATAGATGATTTGGTAAAGCAAGGCTCTAATGATTTAGAGCTAATTATTTTAGACGATAGGAGCAACGCTACGGTAGTAAATTATACTTTCACGTACTAATTTGGCACAACTCTTGCGTTTTGTTAAGTAATAAAATTGAAATGGTATGAAAACAACAAATAAAGTATTATTAGGATTATATGTAGTGTTAGGTTTGTTTTTAAGTTCTTGTGGAGAAGTGTGTGTAAGATGCGAGAATGGAGCTACCGCAGAAACAGAAACAGAATGTTTTATAGATGATAATGAAAGAGCTGAATATGTGGCTACCAGAGAAGCCTTAGGTTTTACATGCAATAACAAAGAGTAAGTTTTAAAATGGATAACCAATAGCTACATTAAAAACTAAGTTTTTTTGTACCCACGGTCTAAATCCACTTTCAGGAAACTGATTTATCCATCTTTCGCCACTACTGTTAAAAGGCTTGTAAATGGGAATACCAACATCGCCACGCAACACAAAAAAGTTAAAATCTAAGCGTAATCCAACGCCCGAACCAACGGCAAGCTGCTTATAAAAACTATTAAATTTGAATTGGCTGTCTGGTCGGTTTACATCTTCTTTTAAAAGCCACACATTTCCTATATCAGAAAAAATAGCACCTTTTAAAAACTTATAAATATCAAATCGGTATTCTAAATTTACCATTAGTCGCACATCGCCCGATTGTTCTATGGGGTTTAAATCTGTAGTGGCGGTTTCAGAAGTATAACGCCCCGGCCCTACCGAACGAAACTGAAAAGCTCTTAAAGTATTGGGCCCACCCATATAAAACTGCTTTATGTATGGCAAAACATCACTATTGCCATAAGGTATGCCTATGCCGGGATTAAAACGAGCTATAAACATACTGAAATTATTAGGTTTTATGTAGTAGCGTAAGTCTGCATCTAATTTGGTGTATTGTGCAAAAGGCGTTTTAAATATTTTGTAAGGCAAAGTCTTATTTTTATTTAATATTTTAGCAATAATAAAGCTCTCATTTCCGGCATTTTCTATCATTCCCGAAAAATATAAGTAGTGTTTATCGTAAGTGTTTCTTTGTGTACTTACGGAGTAAGTATAGTTTCTACCTATAATAACACTGTTGCTAAAACTGGTTTTTAACGCAGGATTATTATTTACTAAATCATCAAATTTTTGAGTAGTATTTAGCAGGCTAATAATATTTACAAACAAAGGCTGAAAAGCATGATTGTGTTTTTTTTGATTTTGCCAATCGTATTTATAATTGAAATTTAAACTATTTAAAGTGTAATAAGCCAACCACTGCTGATAATTTTCTAAAATATTTATGGTAGTAGTAGGTATTTTGTTTGATAATATTTTTCGGGGCGTAGCTCTAATTAATAAGCGGGGCAAAGCTAAACTCATTTCAAAGTTGACATCTAAAATATTTAGAGCGGCTTTTTTATCTACCATTTGAAACTCTGTACCTGCCGATGCTTTAATAGTAAAATTTTCTGCTCCTTTTATCAAGTTTCTATTGCTATAACTTAATGCCACAGATGAGCCTAAGAAACTTCGGTTAGAAGTGCTGGCTTCTATATCTGCTCTAAAACTTTGATGCTGCCCCGGTGTAAGAAATACATCTACTCTTAAACTGTCATTATCATCTTTTGAGTATTCAATATCTACAAAACTAAATACGCCTAAATTATTTAGCCTTTCTGAAGTGTATTCGTAATTTTTTAATGAAAATAAATCGCCTTTTTCTATTAAAATATTATTGTAAAGTGCTTTTTTACCTACAAAATCATATTCTCTTCTAAAAGCCATTTCTTTGTAATAAAAACTACCTACAAATCCTTTTTTTACCTCAGCATCTTTATTTCCATTAAAAGTAGGATATACATTAATGCCACTTATATGATATTTCTGTAGTTTTTCTTCTCTATTTTGTTGCTTTATTTTATAGTGCAGGTTTACTTTATTATCGCCCAGCGAAGTATCTACCACAAAAAATATATCGCTTATATCAAAATCAAAATAGCCTAAACTGCGTACTTCTTTAGCCAATGTAGTTCTATCCAATTCCATTTTGTTTAGGTTGTATGCCTTGCCCTCTTTAGTAAGCAAATGTTTATAATTGGCAAAAATGGAGTCTAATTCTGTATTAGTTTTGGGGTAAATAATACTGTCTATAATGGTTTGTTTGCCATTTTCTATTTGATAAGCTACAGATGCTTTATGTGTTTTTTCGTTTATGGTAGAGCTGGTATAAGTATTAAAATATCCATTGTCTTGCATGCTTTTATCTATATAATTTTCAAGTACATCTACATTTATATCATCAATTAATACAGGAGCTTCGCCAAATTTATTTTTGAGCCAATACTTAAAACCTTTTTCTTTTTTTGGTTTAACTTTTAAATGAAACCACAGCTTAGTATAAAATAAGCCTAAAAACTTTTTATTGGGTTTGGGGTACAAATCTTCTTCTAAATTCTTTTTCAGTTCCTTTTTTTGACTAATATATTTTTCATTAGTAAAAGAAATATCTGAACCGGTGTAAAGTTTATCTTCTTCTTGTAGATATTTAGTAACATTACAACTTTGAAAAATCAAAGGCAATAAAAATAATATGACAAGTTTTTTGAAGTTCACTATTTTTTATAACTATTTGTCTTTTTACCAATAAATTATGTTCTGAGATAGATTTTTTTTGGACGCTTAAGTAATTTGAGTTACAGTTTGTAGTCTTTTACTTTTGTCTTGATACAAAAGTAACAAAAAATCAAGACTGTAATCAAAAACACTAAAATGCTATAAAACAGACGAGGACAAATTAATGTATGCTCAATTTCAGTTTTTCTAAAGTATTTTCACTTGTAGGAGCATACTAATTTGTCTATTTACTGTTTTATAAGTTCATTCATTTTAGATGTCTGTTTTACACCATTTCTTAACGCATTTTTGATTAAGGTCATGTAAAAGTGCACCTCAAGTTGTAGCTTTTTTTTTATAAAGAAAAATTAATAGAAAGCACTTCTTGGTATCTTTGTAGATGGTCATACTATTTTTTCTTTTTAAGTATTTTGCCAAAATTAGTTTGATAAGAAAATCCTGCTCCTGTTTTCCATACATTAGATTCATTTAACGCATCATAATCCGATTTTTGAAACACTCTAATGTTTAATTTTCCGTCTTGTGTTATCTTGTAGCGTATTTCAAAATTGCCCGCCACATTGCTTAAAGCTCCTTTCTCTTGCCCCGATTCTAAACCTACATTTCCATCTACAGAAATGGTTAGCCTGTCATCTAATAATGATTGACTAACGCCCAATTCTATATCTGTTATTTGCTCGCCATTTTCATTTATACTATTTTTATATTGGTCAACAGCAAGGTTTAATTCTAATCCTTTTGCATTGCTTGCCAGTTTATTTAGCTGATTACTTATCATACCACTTAAACTCCTTACCGCATTTGAAGTTCCTGCCGATGTAATATTGCTGGTGCTACTGCTTCGGGTTGAAAAATTATTGAAAAGCAATAAACTAAAAACCTGTTTATTAAGTTCGTTGGGGTTGTTTTTTATCTTGTTAAGAGCCTGTACAGCACTATTATTTATACTATTAGAAGCACTATTGGGCAATTCTATATCAAAATTAAGCTCAGGATTTAAAAGGTTGCCATTTATTTTTAAGTAAACATTTACATCTGTTTTTCTTTTATACTCGCTGGCATCGGCTTCGCTTAAAGCCGTATTTTCACTTTCTACTAAACCTAAAGTTGTTGCTTTTGTTTTGTAAAGTGCCGTTATATCCAACAGAGCATTTTCCGGATTTCCGGTAAAAGTAATTTTACTATTTTGTGTTATGTTAAAATTCTTTTTTATGACATTTTGAAATGAAAAGCGATAATTTCCTTGATTAATTTTGTAAACTCCCGTTATATCTAAATCTTTAAAAGGTGGCATTTTTACCGATAAATCTCCATTGCCGTTAAAAGCTAAATTATCGCCAGTAAGTGGGTCTATTACTACCACAATATTGGCATTTTCATTTAAAACTACTCTTAGGTTTAAATCTACAGCGGTAGAAATTTTGTAACTCATTTCTGCTATACTATCCATTTGTGTAGCAGAATAATCACTGCCGTCCATAAAAATTACATATTCTTCTTGCTTAGCAACAGCCTGCTCATCAAGAAGTTGTACAGTTAAATTAGAGTTTTTTGCTTCTATTGAACCGGAAATTTTAGGCAATTCCGTATCGCCTGCAATATTTAGTAAAGCCTTAGCTACAAAATTGCCATAAAAAGGAATATCCTTTGTTTTTTTAGAGTTTAAAAAAGTAAATTCCTCTGCACTAAAATTTAGGTCATAAGTAAAATTTTTATAAGATTTATGCCATACAGTTCCTTTTAAATAGGCAAATCGGTTTTTATCGTCTATTAAAATTATTTCCGGGTGTATTTCTTTAGTTACAATATTTAATTTCCCCGAAGAAATTTTATAAGAAGAGCCAATAGGAATGGCAAAAGCACTGACATTGCTTAAACTTAACTGCCCGTTGGTTTCTAAGTTTTCTAAATTTCCGGTTATCATCACATTCCCCGTCATTTTTCCGCTTATATCTTTAGCATAGCTCTGTACAAAAGGCTCTATGGTAGCCAGCTGAAATTTATTTATTTTGGCTTCGGCATTTATAGCTCCCGTGTTAATATCATAAGTGGCGTTTGTTTGCAAATCATTATCATAACCTATTAAACTAATATTGGCTTGAACTTTATCTTCTAAAATATTGGCACTAAGTTTTAAATCTCCGGCATCTATATCATTAATTTGCAAAGTATTTAAAGCTAAATTTCCTTCTATGGTTTTGATACTGTCCATGCTTAAAGAAACATTGCCATTAGTTAAGCCATAAAGTTTTAAGGTTTCAAATTCTATTATTTTTTCAATATTATTAATGTTGAAATCGGCAAAAGAAAGATTTAATTTTTTATCTGCCACACTTACGCCTATAGATTGATTGTCTTTATAAAACTTAATAGTAGGCAGTTTTTCCATAATTTGTTTTATATAAAACGGATTAGACTGCGAAAATTGCCAGTTTTCTGTTCCTAAAATTATGGGACTATTTACAGAAAACACAGCATTATTATTTTCAGTAAAGAAATTAGAACTTAAAAATAAATTTTGTTTAGCACCAATATTTAAACTGCTTGTGCCTGTATTATTATTAAAATCTGCTTTCAAATTTAATTTAGGCAAATATCCCCAATCGCCTAATATTACAGAATCAATACCTAATAAATTGTTAAACGAATTTTGTGTGCTTTGACTGTTTAAATTTATGTTTTGAATGGTATAACTCTGATATTTTACTTCGGGAATATTCAAAATCATATCCATGCTTTCATTTTGAGCATTTAAGTCAAAACTTAAGGTAGTTTGCTCTAATTTACTAATAGGCACTTTAAAAATTTCTAACAATTTTGTGGCATCATTTACCATAAGTTCAAGGTGAATTTCTTCATCACTAAGAGCAAAATTGCTACTGTCTTTCTCCATAAAAATAGAACTAAAAGGATAATGTTTATCTAAGGAAGTAAGAATTATTTGTCCAATATTTTTTATGTCGTATTTTCCTGTTAGGCTACCATTTATAATTTCTGAACTAACAAAATATGAAGTATTTCCTTGTTCTCCTTTATCGGCTTTAAGCACTAAAGAGTCCATTTCCCATTTATCCTTTTTATTGCTAATATTAATGTTAGTAATTTTCAAATTTCCATCAAGATCCTGCGGTTTTAAGCCTGTGAAATTGGCATCTATGTTTAAATTTCCCATGATAGGAAAAGTGGTTAAATTAAGATTTTGCGTATTTATTTTATTAAGCTCTGCTCTAAAATCTACTTTAGGAATTGCTGTGCTAAAATCTACTAAACCGTCAAAATTAAAATTCAAATTATTGTCGTCTATATTTAGTTTTCCGTTAAAAGTATTGTTAGCCACTTCGCCCAACACCAGTATATTTTCATAGGTATATCCATTAAAAGTAATATCGTGTATTTCGCCTTCTACATTAGAGTTTAAACTGTCTAAACTTAGTCCTTTGCCATCTAAAGTAATATCGGCATTTATGGTTCCAAGGCTGTCGCTGTTTGCCAATATGCCAAGGTTTAAATCACTTACACTTATAAAACCTTTGTATTTTGCATTGCTATAATTTGGGTTAAAAGCTATGCCTAATTTTGTTTGGGCTTTTCCAATGTTGGTTTCCAGCAGTCCGTTGGTAAAATATCGGTGCAAATCGCCTTTTAGTACGCCTTTGTAGCTTATTAATTTAATGCTATCTAACTGCTGTGGCAGCGAATCTACAAAAATACCGATGGTAGAAACTGTAGTGTTGAATTTTGCAATATTAAAATCGTAATTCAATTTTTCGGTATTTAACAAATTATTTACTTTGCCTTGGCATTTTAAGTCAATATTTTTAGCACTTAACAAACTCAAATTTGCAATATTTAAAGATTGCAAACTGCCATTTACAGTAGTTTTTAATTTTATATTGCCAAATTTTAAGTAATTATTCTTAATTATATTTTCTCCTAAAATTTGTTGTAAATCTTTAGCAAAAATATTGGCACTCAGTTCTAATCCTTTTGTATTTAGCTTGTTGATGTCAAGCAAATTTTCAAGATTTCCATTTGCTATTATTTCGTTATTTGCTGTTGTTAATTTTAAATTATTTAAGTCTATATTATTAACTTTTCCATTTATTTTGCCACTTACTAAAACCGAATTATTAGCCACAAAATCTTTTTGTAAAAAACTATCTAATTGAGGTACAAAATAAGCTAATTCATTTAAAGAAATATTTACATTTGCAGCATCAACATCAAGCAGTAAATTAGGCGAAAATGAAGCTAATTCATCAAAATTTTGATAGCTGATTTTAGTGTAAAGTTGAACAGTTGTGTAATCCATTTTAAGATTTAACTCTTCTACCGTAATATTTTGAGGTTTAAATAAAACTGAAGCTGTAAGGTTTTCAATATTTATTTTATTATTTAAGTTTGAGCTCAATTTATTTACTTCCACTTCTACTCCAAGGCTGTCAACTACTGTATTGTTTGCCCATAAATTAATATCTTTTACATTTATGTAATTAGCATTAAACTTTTGATTTGAAGTATCATTACCAAGTTGATATTTGAAGTTACTTTCTTTAATTTTTAGCTCATCTACATTAATACTTACAGGAAAACCGTCAAAAGGGAAACTCGTTGGAATATCGTTTAAAAGTGTATCTGCGGGCATTTCATTATTTTGCCAAATAGAAAAACCGTTTAGTTGCTCAATATTTATATAATTTATAGAAAAAATGAGTTTGTTAATGTCAATTTTGTTGGTTTTTACACTTAAATTTTTAGCTATAAACTGATTTTTCCCACTAAGTAAATTAAAATCTATTTTAAAGTTTTGAAGCTGAACTTCACTTATATCAAAATCTATATTGCTTTTCGTTTTTTGAGTAGTATCTCCTGCAAAAGCATCTATAAGAAACTGAAAATTAAAAGTGCTGTCATGCTGCTGATAAATATTGGCTACCGTATTGTTTAGTAGTACTTTATCTATATATATTTTACCTTTCAACAAATGCAAAATAGACATATTTACATCTAAATTTTGAGTGTAAAGGAGTGTATCTTTATTCAAATCTTCAATATACAAGCCTTCTAAACCCACTTTATCAACAAAATTGATGCTTAGTTTGTCTAATTTTATAGTGGCATTAGTTTTTTTAGAAACAAATTTTAGAGCTGTTTTGGCTAACTGAGTTTGAACATAAGGTAATTTTAAAAGCAGTAGCAACACTAATAATAGCAGTAAAGCAAAGCCCATTACTTTAGCTGTTTTTTTTATAATATTTTTAGCGTTTATTGCCATTTAGATTTCAAATATAATGCTATTACTACATAGACACTCATAGTTGTTTAATATAATTATATTAATTTTGGTGGGTGCATAAGGACTCCAAACTTAAAGAATATTTGTATCAGTTTTTAACAGAAGAACGCATTGAGCAGTTTGAAAAAGTACTAGCATACCGCACCAATCATTTTGCCGTAGGCTTAGAAAACATTTTTCAGCCACACAATGCCAATGCAGTAATACGCAGTTGTGATTGTTTTGGCGTGCAAAATTGCCATGTAATAGAAAGCATTAATAAATTTAGTGCATCAAAAGGCGTGAGCAAAGGAGCTATAAAATGGGTAGATGTACACAAATACGATAACACTTCAGAAACGCTAAACACATTAAAAAGTAAAGGTTATCAAATAGTGGCTACCACACCACATAAAAATGATTGTTCTTTAGCTGATTTTGACATTACCAAAAAGAGTGTGTTCTTTTTTGGAGCAGAAAAAAAAGGTTTATCTGATGAAGTGATGCAAAGTGCTGATGTGTTTTTAAAAATACCTATGGTAGGGCATACGGAGAGTTTAAACATATCGGTAAGTGCGGCTATAATTTTGCAGTACGTTACAGATAAATTAAGAGCTACCAACATAAAATGGCAACTAACCGAAGCAGAAAAAGAAGCGGTAAGGCTTTCTTGGGCAAAAATAAGCACAAAAAAACTGGACGTACATTTAAGAAATTTTGAGGGGTAAGGTTTTGTTTGACGGGCCGCGGCTTTGCGTAGTGGCGGCATTTTAGCACTGCCGCTGATTAGAATTACTATCGTTCAATTTAGCACAAATGTTCAATAGAAATCCGTAACCCGCCATTGCGCAAAACCGATGTTGGCAGTAGTGTTGTTATTCTTAATTGCTTTTATAGTCAAAAAACTTTCCGTCTGTAATGGTTATGGTTTCTCCGATGTTGTTGATAGCAACACCACTAAAAGTTCCTTTTACTGCTTTTATTGGAAATCCAAATAATACCACATCTTTTACTTGTTCTATGGTTAATGTACCTGAAGAACCTACTGTGCTAGCTCCAATGGCATAGACTGGATTTGTTCCCGTTCCAAGACTAAGCAAAAGAGTTGCACCGCCAAACTCAATATTGGGGTCATTCAAATCATATGTACCGATACCTGAAATATTTTTTCCGCCAATTTGAATAGCATTTATGTAATTTATGCCATCTGATTTGAGACCGGCTCCTGAAATGGCTAATGTGTCCATATTAATTTTTGCTATTCCACCTAACATTGTATATTGTATTTCATCGTATGTTGCTTTCCAAAAAACACCGTTCAATTTGCACTCAATGTAACTATCTCCGTCATTTGAAGTTGGAATTGGGTCATCGGAATGACAAGAGATTAAAGTGCAACTAATTATTGCTAAAATATAGCCGAAGTAAAGTTTGTTTTTCATTTTATCTTTGTTCTGGTTAATACTTTTGAGTAGTCAAAACATTGCTGCCAACGTCTGTGTAAAAAATCGTTTTAATGTTTTTTACATACTGTCAAACAAAGTTAGTAAATTTATTTTAATAAATCAACATTTGTTGGTAAGTTTATGTGGTAGTTTTAGAGATGCCTTTCTGCAAACCGTGTCTGCCGAAAGGCAGAGGCATGACGTATTACGTAATGCTTTGTGTCTTTGCGAGCCCTTTACTTTTTCCCCAACTCACTAAACTTCTTTTTTCCATCTATAAAATAGTTAAAAACTATGCTTTGTTTTACAATGGTATTTAGTGGTTTTTGCCTGTTTCGGTTTTTTAAGTATTTAAACTGCATTTTATAAAAAGAAAAATGTGCTTTAACAATAGCAAAACAGTGGGCAAACTTTCCTTGTGTTATAAACTTAATACCTGCCAGTCCGTCTAATACCATACGCATAAATAACAAAGGATATACTTTAAACAAATCTATGTTTTTAAGCATCATTAATAGGTTGTTCCTAAAATTCAAGTATGTTTTTCTCGGGCTATCGCTGTTTAAAGTTCCTCCTCCTACATGATAAACCGTAGATTGTGGTTGTACCCAAACTTCAAACCCAGCGTTTTGCATACGCCAGCAAAGGTCTATTTCTTCCATGTGAGCAAAAAAATGTTCATCTAAACCGTTCATTTTTTTATATACCCCTGCACGCACAAACATACATGCCCCCGATGCCCAAAAAACTTGCATGGTATCGTTATATTGTCCTTCGTCTTTTTCTAAAGTGTCAAAAATACGTCCTCTACAAAAGGGATACCCTAAATAATCAATAAAACCACCTGCCGCTCCAGCATATTCAAAGTATTCTTTGTTGTTGTAACTCAATATTTTTGGTTGGCAAGCCGCTATGTTTTTATTGCTGTCCATTAAATTAATAATGGGATTTAGCCAATTTTCGGTTACTTCTATATCGCTATTTAGCAAAACAAAATATTCATATCCATCAAGATTAAGCAAAGCTTTATTGTACCCGCCTGTAAAACCGTAGTTTTCATTAAAAATTATAGTTTTTAGCTGAGGATAATTGTTTTTTAAAAAAGAAAGTGAATTATCAGTAGAGGCATTGTCAACAATAATAATATCCGATAAATCATCATCATTGTATTGAGTAACACTTGGCAAAAATTTTTCTAACCAATGTTTTCCATTCCAATTTAATATTACTACTGCTACTTTTTTCATTGTGGATGTCCCTAAGTAAGGTTGACCGTTTTTGATAATAAATTTCTTTTCATTTTGTTTAAGTCTATCGGGCAATTATGCCAATAAAGGTCTGCATCACAAAGGTAAATGTAATATTTCTTTTTCAAACACTACAGTTGTTCTTTTGTTCTTCTTTAAAACCTGAGTTCGGTTAATCCTTATTGTACTAAACATCTTAATCTAACGGCATTTACCATTGTAAACCCCAAAATAATCTAAACTATTTCGGGTTAATAATCGGTATAATCTGACAATCTGACAATAAGTTTTATGTTTTTTATAACGTATTGTCTTAATGTTTGTAAAGGAATAATAATTGATATTCTTAAAGTAAGTAAAACAAAATGGAATATAAAGATTATTATAAAATACTTGGTGTAGATAAAAATGCTACACAAGATGAAATAAAAAAGCAATATAGAAAGCTTACAAGGAAGCATCACCCCGATTTGAATCCTAATGATGAAAAAGCAGAAGCTCGTTTTCAAGAGATAAATGAGGCTAAAGAAGTGCTTATGGACCCCGAAAAACGTAAAAAATACGATAAGTATGGCAAAGATTGGGAGCATGCAGAACAATATGAAAATGCTCGCAAGCAGCAGCAAAGTCAACAGCAATATACCTACTCAAATGATGCATCAGATTTTGGTAGTCATTTTAATGGAGATGCTGGTCAGTATTCCGATTTTTTTGAGAGTATGTTTGGAGGGATGGGTGGTTTTAGTGGGGGTAGGAGTAGAGCAAACGTAAAATACAAAGGACAAGATGTAAATGCTCAGTTGCAACTTAATTTAAAAGATGTTTACACCGCTCAAAAACAAGTAATACAGTTTAACAATCAAAAGCTTAGACTAACTATACCTGCCGGGGTAGAAAACGGACAAACTATAAAAATAAAAGGCAAAGGTGGCAAGGGTATGAATGGTGGACCTGATGGCGATTTATACATTACATTTTCTATTAATAATGATACAGCTTTTAAAAGAGATAAAAGTGATTTATATAAAGATGAAAAATTAGATTTATATACGGCTATTTTAGGTGGAGAAATAACGGTAAACACTTTTGAGGGTAAAGTGAAATTAAAAGTAAAACAAGGAACTAACAATGGAACTAAAGTAAAATTATCGGGCAAAGGATTTCCTGTTTACAAGAAAAAAGACAGTTTTGGCGATTTATACATTACATACAATATTGACATACCTACAAATTTAACAAGCAAAGAAAAAGAACTTTTTGAGGAACTTAAAAAACTAAGCAACAATGGATAATCAAGAAATTATATACATAAAAACTATTTGTACTGAATATAATGTTGATCCTTTATTTTTAGATGAACTTAATGAAATAGGCTTAATAAAAACTGTTTTAGTAAATAATGAAATAAGTATAAATAGTGAGCAACTTAGCAGAGTAGAAAAAATGATACGTATGCATCATGAAATGGATATAAACACGGCAGGTATTGATGCTGTTTTTAATCTTTTAGACCAAATAGACAGTTTAACTACCGAATTAAACAGCTTAAAAAATAGGCTTTCGCTTTATGAATAAAATATGACTATCCGCTATTATACCAATAATTTATGCTTTAAGATAACATCTTGGGACGTTTAAGTAATTTGAATTACAGTTTGTGGTCTTTTACTTTTGCCTTGATACAAAAGTAAAAAAATCATCATATAATGGGCGTCATTCCATAAAATTTTGTAGTGAAACGGAAAAATTTATATGGAATCCCAAATTCCTTTTACGAAAACAATTATTAAATTGATGTTCCGAATACCTATAAGGCTACAATGGGTCGCTGAAAACTTAGTGCGATTCCCTGACTGCCGTCAAGGCAGGTTTTGTAACTTTTCTACTAAAGAAAAGTTAATGTAAAATACTTCATAGGTATCTTTACGGATATAAAATTAATGCAACTTCTTAAAGTTGTTTACAAACTTCATCATAGCTCCAATATTACTAATTTTAATTTTGCCCATCATAAAAGCCATTTGGGCATTGGTTTTTCCCAGTTCTAAATCGCTATAAACAGAGTCTTTACATTTCACTATACAGTTAGCTTCGCCATGCAAGCCTTCCTCTACTGTGCATTTATTGTCTTCTATATGTACCGTAAAATCTCCGCCATCATCTCCACTTATTTCAAAATGGAATGTAGTATCTAAATCTTCTCTTTCTTCGCTTGGTATGTATCTATCTTTTAACGATAATATTATTTCTCTTGCAGTATTCATTATTTATCTATCAAACGTTTGTTTGGTTACAAATATACAATAGCTATACCATTTTTTAATTACTTTTACTTTCTATTAAATGAAAATAGCTTTAATACATACACGCTATAAGTATAAAGGTGGCTTAGAAACCCGACTTTTTAACTATATAAATTATTTTCTGCAAAAAGGCGATACCGTAGATTTATATACTGCCGAAATAGATGCTAATATAGCAATACCGAACGGTTTAAACCTACATTATATAAACGTAAAAAAACACATAAAACACTTTAGAAACTACTTTTTTGATAAAAAACTGCATCAAGTTTTTAATGAAAACAACTACGATTTTGCATTAGCCTTAGAAAGAAATAGGGTAAAATATTTATTGGCACCCAATACGCATAAGGGATTTTTTAAGGCAAGTAATGCTATTTTAAAAACGCCTATTGATTTAGTGCAGTTGCATTTAGAAAAACAATCTTTTTCTTATGCCAAAATTATATATGCCTGCTCTGAAATGGTAAAAAATGAAATAGAACAATATTATGGCGTTTCTCCTCAAAAAGTTAAAGTTTTATATCCGCCTATTAACTTAAAAACCTTTAGCATTTTATACACAAAAGAAGAAGCACGGGCTAAACTTAATTTTAATAGTAGCGACAAACTTTTTTTGTTTGTTTCTACCAGCCATAAAAGAAAAGGCTTGCCATTTTTAAAGAAAATATTTAAAAAACTACCCGAAAATTACAAACTATTAATAGCTGGTACACCCGTAAAAAACACCAAAAACATAACATCTTTAGGTTTTGTAAAAGACATGAGCGTGCTGTACCAAGCTGTAGATTGTCTGCTTCATCCTGCTATATACGAACCTTTTGGGCAAATAGTAATAGAAGCCATAAGCCAAAAAGTGCCGGCTATAGTAAGCACAAAAGTAGGTGCAGGCGAGTTTATAAACAGTCATAATGGATATGTGCTCACTAATGACATAGAGATTTGGAAAGAAAAAATATTAAACTTTGACAAAAACACGTTTGATTTTTCAAATAATGCAGAAATTTTAGAAGAATTATCCTTGCAAAACCACATGAAATTAATGTTGAGCTTCGCAAAGCTGAATAATTAAAAATATTGCCTTACTTTAGTAGTTTATTTTGCAAAGGCAATCAAAAATAAGTGAACACAATATGAGTGAAAAGAAGTTATTATTAGAAGTTAAAAATTTAGTAACCGAGTTTAATACCGAAGAAGGAAGCGTTAAAGCAGTAAAAGGTATTAGTTTTAATCTTTATAGAGGCGAAACCGTGGGAATAGTGGGAGAGTCTGGCTCCGGAAAATCCGTTACATCATTGTCTATCATGCGTTTAATTCCTTCTCCTCCGGGCAAAATAAGCAGTGGCGAAATTATATACCACACTAAAGATGGTAAGCAAGTAGATCTTTTAAAATTATCGGAAGATGAAATGCGAAAATATAGAGGTAATGACATCTCTATGATTTTTCAAGAGCCTATGACTTCTTTAAACCCTGTTTTTACTTGTGGCGATCAAGTTATGGAGGCTATTTTGCTACATCAAAACGTAGATAAACAAAGAGCTAAAGAAATAACTTTAGAAATGTTTGAAAAAGTACAGTTGCCTACACCGCCACGTATTTTTGATGCTTATCCTCATCAATTATCGGGTGGGCAAAAGCAAAGGGTAATGATAGCCATGGCAATGAGTTGCAACCCTGATATATTAATAGCCGATGAGCCCACTACCGCTTTAGATGTAACCGTACAAAAAACCATATTGGAGTTAATGAACGAATTGAGTGAAACTATAGATAGCTCAATAGTTTTTATTACCCACGATTTAGGCGTTATAGGCGAAATAGCCGACCGAGTTATAGTGATGTACAAAGGTGATATAGTAGAAGAAGGCAGTGTTTTAGATATTTTTAAAAATCCACGACATCCTTATACGCGTTCACTATTAGCTTGCCGACCGCCATTAGGACTGCGATTAAGCACTTTACCTACGGTAAAAGATTTCATGAAAGTAGAAAATGGAAAAATTATAGAGCTAAACACTTCTGTAGAAGAAGCCATAAATAAAGTAATAGTTTCTGAAAATGAAACCAAAGCCAGATTAGAAGGCTTAAAAGAGAAAGAACCTATTTTAAAGGTTAAAAATTTACACACATGGTTTCCTACTAAAAAGAATTTATTTGGCAAAACAACTGATTGGGTTAAAGCTGTAGATGATGTTACTTTTGATGTTTATCCGGGCGAAACGCTTGGATTAGTTGGCGAATCGGGGTGCGGAAAAACCACACTGGGGCGTACCATATTAAATTTAGCACCGGCACATAGCGGAGAAGTATTTTTTGAAGGAAAAAACTTATTGCAGCTTCCTGCCAAAGAAATGAAAGAAATGCGTAAGGATATGCAAATAATTTTTCAAGACCCTTACTCTTCTTTAAACCCCCGTATGACTATTGGCGGAGCCATACAAGAACCTATGACTGTGCATGGTTTGTACGGCAATGAAAAACAAAGAAAAGAAAAGGTAGAAAGCTTGCTTGAAACCGTAGATTTAGATCCTAAACATTATTATAGATACCCGCATGAGTTTAGTGGAGGGCAGCGTCAGCGTATTTGTATAGCCCGTGCTTTGGCACTTAATCCACGTTTTATTATTTGCGATGAATCTGTATCGGCATTAGATGTTTCGGTGCAAGCACAGGTGCTTAATCTATTGCTAAACTTGCGAAAAGAATACAACTTTACTTACATTTTTATCTCGCACGATTTAAGTGTAGTTAAATTTATGAGTGATAGAATGGTGGTTATGAACAAAGGAAAAATAGAAGAAATGGGTGCTGCCGATGATATTTATAATAATCCACAAAGAGAATATACACAACGCCTAATTCACGCCATACCAAAAGGCGAACTTAAAGATATAGAAGCAAGAATTGCAAAAGCAAAAGCTTAAAAGCCTTTAATAAAATAACTAATGAGTAATATATTACTTGAAACCCAAAACATCAGCAAATCTTTTGGAGATAAAAAGGCATTGCAAAATTTCAATATAAAAATTCCTGAAGGAAGCATTTATGGTTTACTTGGACCAAATGGAGCAGGAAAAACCACCTTTTTAAGAATAATAAACCAAATTTCTTTTCCCGATACAGGAAAAATATTGTTTAATGGCGAAACCTTACAACAAAAGCATATAGCACAAATAGGTTATATGCCGGAAGAAAGAGGACTATACCGAAATATGAAAGTAGGTGAACAAGCCATTTATTTAGCTCAATTAAAAGGTTTAGAAAAAGCTGAAGCTACCAAAAGATTAAAACTTTGGTTTGAAAAACTGCAAATTAAAGGTTGGTGGGACAAAAAAATAAATGAACTGTCAAAAGGAATGGGACAAAAAGTACAGTTTATAACTACCGTACTGCACGAACCTAAACTTATAATTTTTGATGAACCTTTTAGCGGTTTTGATCCCGTAAATGCCAATATAATAAGAGATGAAATATTGCAACTAAAAGCAAAGGGAACAACCATAATTTTTTCTACTCATAGAATGGAATCTGTGGAAGAAATGTGTGATTATGTGGCTTTAATTAATAAATCTGAAAAAATACTGGATGGAGAAATTAACGACATAAAGCAGCAGTTTAAAGAAGGCAAACTTAAAGTGAAACTCAAAGTAAATAATGCTGAGTTGTTTTCAGATTTTAAACAGCAGTACGATATTATAGAGCTTAAAACCAATAAAGATGTGGCAGATTTTGTATTAAACACTACACAAAACACTACAAAAAAAGTAATAAACGAAATAAATAAGCTTGGAGAATTAATTTACTTTAATGAAATGACACCAAGCATGAACGAAATATTCTTAAAAGCGGTAAAAGAATAGTTATGAATCAAATATTATTAGTTACCCAAAGAGAATATTTAGTTCAAGTAAAAAAGAAATCTTTTATTATTCTTACTTTGGCTATGCCACTGCTTATGATGGCACTTTTTGCTTTAGTAATTTTTTTTAGCAAAGCTAATCAACAAACAGATAAAATAGCGGTAATAGATAACAGTGGTTTGTTTAGTACTGTTTTTAAATCCACAGAAAATGAGCTGTTTTCTTTTTATAATGATGCTGATTTTAGTGCTTTAAAAGACAGTTTAAATACTTCAAACAATTTTCAAGGTATATTATTTATTCCAAAAGCGGATGAAAACTATCAAAATCTTGTAGAAGGAATATTGCTTTTGAGCAACAAAAATTTTAGTGTTACAAAATTAACGAGCCTACAAAATAAAATAGCAAATCATATAGAAGAGTTAAAATTGGCACAAAAAGGTGTTTCTAAAGAAGATTTTGAAGAAATAAAAACCAATGTTTCTATAAAGGTAGAGAAATTGAGCAGTACAGGTTCTACAAATTCTAATGAGAGTTTAGAAACCATAAAAATGGTTATTTCAACTATGTTGATGTATGCCACTTTTATGTTTATAATGATGTATAGTATAAGAGTAATGCGTAGTGTTTTAGAAGAAAAAAGTAACCGTGTTGTAGAAATTATTATTTCCTCTGTAAAACCATTTAACTTAATGATTGGTAAAATATTGGGCACTACTTTAATGGCAATTACACAGTTTGTTATTTGGATTATTTTTATAGTGATATTACTTACTGTTTTTCACAATTTATTTCCTGCGGGAGGAATGCCAAATAATAACCTAATGGCACAAAACCCGGCAATAATGCAAGAAAATATGAATGCAGAATTTAGCCAAACTGTAGATGCTTTATTCCAATTAAACTATCCGTTAATCATAATCTCATTTTTAATTTATTTCTTTTTTGGTTATTTGCTATACAGTGCATTTTTTGCAGCGATAGGAGCTTCTGTAGATAATGAAACGGATACACAACAATTTATGTGGGTGGGTTTAATTCCGTTAATGTTAGGTGTATATGGTTCGTTTTCTATTATGGACAATCCCGATGGACCCGTAGGATTTTGGTTGTCATTAATTCCATTTACTTCTCCCGTTTCTATGATGATGCGTATAGCTTATGATGTTCCAGTTTGGCAATTGGGTTTGTCTATTCTAATACTTATAACGTCCGTTTTTGCTATGGTGTGGTTTGCTGCTAAAATATACAAAGCAGGCATACTTATGTACGGCAAAAAAGCCAGCTTTAAAGATTGGTATAAGTGGTTGAGGATGTAGCTTGCTAATTAGATAATTTGGAAATTAGGTAATTGTCTAATTAAAAAATTATTTCAGAACAACTTTAGTGCAAAAAATATCATTATCAGATTTTAACTTAATAATGTAAGTTCCTTTACTTATTCCATTATTTAGCAAGTTTACAGAAGTAGAATTTGTATTAATAGCTTTAGTGAAAACCAAATTACCTAATATGTTGTAAATTTCTAAAAACGAATTAGAAGCAGTATTTTCTATGTTAATTGTTCCTGTTGTTGGATTTGGATATATGCTAACATTAAGATTTTTATTAGAAGTAATAGCTGTTGCTTTGTTTAAAATTAAAATATCTTCTTCTAAAGTGAAACTAAGATTTTCTTGCAAACTATTCTCTAATAGTGAAACTATAGGAGTGCTATCATTAGAAACAGTATAGTTATCTACCCAAACTGAATACTCGTCAATAGCAAGATTGTCATATTCAAAATAGCCTAAGCTATTAGTGGTTGTATGTTTTACTACTTCATTGTTAGTGTTTTTCAAAATAAGATTTAGGTTTTCTACAGGTTCTCCTCCATCTTTTTTACCCGCTCCTAAAGAAACGTAGCCAGAGATAAATCCAGAACCTCCAGGATTTACGCCTGCTATTGTATTAAAGTTGGCTATAGAATAAGGAATTATATGAGGCACACTGATTGCAGAGCTAAAAGTGGTAGAATTTGTATAATAGGTTGGAACCTCATTTGGATAATGTGAAGAATCAGGAATCGCTTTAATATACATATCAGCATATATATTTATAAATTCAAAAAAACCACTAGTGTCTGTTGTTGTTTGAGCAAATAATCCAACAGAGTCTACACTTGAATCATAACCTATTAATAATACAGTCGAGTTTTGTAGAGGAGTAGCAAGAGATGTACTTATGTTACCTATAATATGCACGCCAGTTATATCAAATGCAATAGTGATGGTATCACAAATATTGTTGTAGGAATTATTACAAAGTTCGAAATCCGCTGTGTCGGGTCCAAAGAAGTTGTTAGCCGGAACGTATTCATAACAAGTTGGAGAAGTTTGGGTTATTATTCCATTAAATGCTAAACTTAATAAAGATGAACTCAAATTGTTACCAGAATAACAAGTAAAAGAATCTAAACAAAAGTTAACAGTCGTATTCATTTGACTGGTGTAGTTTATGGTATCAGCAACAGTGGTAGTTTGGATAAAAAAAATTGTTGTATCACAGATGTTGCTAGTGCAAACTTCAATGAATACAGTATCAAATCCCCAACAATTTGAAGTGTAATTCATACATCCTGGCATTGTCGGAGATAATGTTCCATAATTAGAAAAAGGTGAGATTACACTTGTGGTAGTAATAGGATTGTTAAACTGAGTTTCAATACATAAATCAATTGGACATCCTTCACAAGTCTCAGCTGGTAAAGAATCTGTTACTGGATTTACATTAATATAAACAATTGCAGTATCACATAAAACAGGAATTCCGGTATCACAAACTTCATAACCAAAATAGTCTGTTCCAACAAAATTTGGGTCTGGAATATATGTAATAACTGAACCACCATTAGAAGTAATTGTGCCATAGGTTGGAGTTAATGTAAATGACAAACTTGTAACATCCAACGGTCCTTGGGCGTCATAGTCATTGCCAAGCATATCTATCGTAACAGGGGTGTCTTCATCAACAGTTGCAGTATCATTAACTGCTATTGGAGGTGTATTTTGTGATGAACCTAAAATAAAAAGAATACAAAATAGAATTGTAGATATAAATTTCATCTTTTTTAGTTTGTTGCCATTCAAAGATAAAATTAAATATTATATAATTAAGTTTTTTTTAAATTTATTTTATTTGAAAATAATAATAGTTGTACCAATTGTTGACACAAAATAGTCTAATCTATTTTGTGTTTTATAATGGTAAATGCCGTTAGAGCAATATATTTAGTACAATAAGGCGGAAGCCGATATTGGACTATTATATATTCCTAAACGGTATTACAGTATAGTTGTAAACTTCAATAAAACTATTAGAATAACCCCCACAACTATTCTGTAATAACCAAACATTTTAAAACCATATTTGGTTAAGAAGCTTATAAAGCCTTTTATGGCAATGAGTGCTACAATGAAAGCTACAATATTTCCTAAAGCTAATATGCCTAAATCTGAAGATTGAAAACCAAAATCAAGTTGATACTTTAGCATTTTGTAGCCTGTGGCTGCCAGCATAGTTGGCACTGCTAAAAAGAATGAAAATTCAGCAGCATTTGTCCTATTTAGTTTTTGGCTAAGTCCGCCTATAATAGTTGCCGCAGAGCGAGAAACACCAGGCATCATAGCTATTACTTGAAAGAAACCTATAATTAAAGCTTTTACATAGCTTATCTCTTGCTTGCCTGTTACTTCTTCATTTTTAGCAAAATATTTATCTACAAAAAGTAAAACTATTCCACCTAAAATTAAATTGATACCCACAGTTAGCGGGCTTTCTAATAAAGCATCTATATAATCATTAAGTAATAAGCCAAAAATTGCAGCAGGAACAAAAGCTATAAATAGCTTTACATAAAAATCAAAGGATTGTAAAAAACGTTTCCAATACAAAACCAAAACGGAAAGAATAGCACCAAACTGTATGGCTACGGTAAACATTTTTACATATTCATTTTCTGCTATGCCCATAAAAGCAGAGCCTATAATCATGTGTCCGGTAGAAGAAACGGGCAAAAACTCGGTAAGCCCTTCAATAATAGCTAAAACTATAGCTTGCCAGTTTTCCATTAAGCGTCAGCCTTCTTAAAGTTTTTCATTATGGCAAAAACTTCAAGTATAAAACCTAACATTATAACTATAGGAGCTAAGGTAATGCGTCTAAAACTATACAAACCGGCTTTATCAAACTCATGAGCGTAGCCGTCAGGACCCAGCTCGGCACCACCGCCAGCCATTAGCATAAAACCAATAATAATTATTACTACACCTACTGCCATTAGTATGTAGTTCATTTTTGTATATAATAATTGTGATTTACTCATAATATAGTCTATTATCTAATTGTCTAAAAATCTATGTCTATCTGTCTGCCAGTCTATTCATTTAATAAAGGTCATCTAATTTCATTCTTAAATATTTTCTTACTGCAAAGCTTGTACTTATCAGCGAAATTAGAACACCTAAAATAATTAATGCTCCAAAAATAAGTATAAAATCTAAAATATTAGCAAACACATTGATGGGTATAACATATTTTTCAAATAAAAATACCGTTAGCATTAAAAGTAACGATGCCAAAACAGTACTTATAATTCCGTTTAAAAGCCCTCTTAATATAAAAGGTTTGGTTATAAACCACCTTGTAGCTCCCACCAATTGCATACTTCTAATAATAAACCGTTTAGAAAACATAGCCAATTTTATGGTATTGTCTATTATAATGTAACTAACAAGAATTAACAGCACTAAAAAAGCCAACAAGCCTATTAAAACTTTGGTAGAAATATTATTTATCTCTTCTAAAAGCTGAGCATCATAATTTATACTGCTTACTAAATTGTTTTTGCGTATATCGTCCATAATCCACGCTACACTATCTTTATTTGAGTATGGAGCATTTAATTTAAGCAAAACGGCATCTGGCAAAGGGTTGTAACCAATGGTGTTTATAAAATCTTCGCCTAATTCTTCTTTCATCAGTTCCGCAGCATCTTCTTTATTCACTATTTCTACAGATTTAGCAAAATCTCTGTTTTCCAATTGTTTTGAAAGTTGCAAACGGTCGCTTTCGCTTACATTTTCCTTTAACACTAATTGAATGGTTAAATTTTCTTTTATACTTTGGCTAAGTTTTGCCGACTGCACAAAGAACGTAGCTATTATGCCTAAAACAAATAAAATTAAACTTATACTTATTATTGAAATAAAATAAGTGGGGTTGTTTTTCTTAGTACGTTTTGAACTTTTGCTCATTTGGTGTGCTAAATTAATTAAAAAAAGTATTGTAAAACTGTGTAAGCAATTAAAACTTATTAACTTCATACTGTTTTAAGTATAAAAACTACTAAATTTAGGATATGGATACACATGAAATTCAATTATTGGTATTAGATGTTGACGGTACATTAACTGACGGAGGTATTTACATTTCGGAAAAAGGCGATGAAATGAAAAAATTTAATACCAAAGACGGAATGGGTATTAAAAAATTGATGAAAACGGGCGTTGAAGTTGCTTTTTTAAGTGCCAGTATCAGCAAAAAAATAGTTCATTACAGAGCGGCTATGTTGGGGGTAAGATACTGCTATGCTGGCAATGCAGATAAAGAAGAAATACTTAACCAATGGCTTGACGAATTAGATATAAGTTTTGAAAACGTAGCTTTTATAGGCGATGATATTAATGATGCTAAAGTAATGCAACAAGTCGGTTTATCTGCATGCCCGAGTGATGCTTTGGCAGAAGTAAAAAATATAGCTAATATCGTTTTAGAGAAAAAAGGTGGTCAAGGTTGCGTCCGCGAGTTTATAGACCGTGTTTTTGTGTATCGGCTATTAGCTTCTGAAGGAAATTAAGATTGTTTATTTCTTTTGACTATTCTTCTATCTCTTCTATTATTTTATTAAACCTTTGCATATTTGTAGAATCTACGGCTGCATCTATTACATTTTCTAATTCTTTTTGGCTCAATCGCAAACTCATGCTGGCTCGTTTTTTATTGTCGCCTACACTATATTCTAAGTTGTATAAACTTAATTTTCCGTCTAAAATTTCATTAGTGCCTTCCAGCATATAATTGTGCAAATAATCTTGCGAGTTGGTAATATTGCTATAAATACTGCCAAAAGAAGAACCTAATTTTGATACAAAAGTTTGATACTCAAAATCTTCTATTTTTTTGTTTTTTACGTTATCTCTTATTTGCACTATCATAACGCCACTGGTATTTTTCTTAATCCAATTTTGAAATACATTAATAAATCTTACCGCATCTTCTATTCCAAAATTATCTCTAATTCCGGCATCAAATACATCTATTTTAGGCTCGCTGGGCAAGGAAACATTAGGCAAAATAAGCGGATAGGTAGCATTCATTCGCACTGCTGAAATTACATTTAAACTATCGGGATTATTTTTGCTAAAAAAAGATTTAAAATCTATGGCATCTATGTTTAAATTGTCTTTATTGCCGTGTATGTCTGTATTGGCATGCATTAAATATCTTACATTGTGCGGACTTATAACTAATTTTCTTAAATCTGTAATGCTAATAGTATTAAGCAATAACATAGGTATGGTTGCATTTTTTTCAAAATTTTCATATTCTACTATAGGTTTTTTTAATAAATCTTCAGTGTAATTATTAAAAGCTAACTCAAATGCCGTACCTCTATCAAAAGTATATTTTTTATTATTTAATTTATATTTTTTAAAGCCAAAAAACATATCGTTTGTTACTATGGTGCTGGTTATTTTATTTATTAAATCGCCAGATACATTTTGGACATATTTTTCACTATAAATGTTGTCCAATATATTTAACTTTTTCCTTAAGTACAATTCTCTATAATAAGTTATGCCCATCATTCCGCCAGAGGCACCAGACATAAGCATGGTATGGTTTAAAAAATCGCCATTGCTAAGGCTGTCTAATGTTTGAAGCACTTTAACGGTATATGCTGCGGCTCTATTTCCACCACCGGAAGATAATACTATTACCATTTTAGGTTTATATCGGTATGGTTTTCCCTCGGTATTTTTTTCTTTCCATTTTTCCAATATTTTTAGGGTATTGCTTATGTCCAGCTCTATAGAATCTTCATTAGCTATTTTGCGAAGCTCTTCTAAAGAATATTCTTGCTTATAAGTATAGTCTAAGCCATAAGCTTGGCTATCTCTTTGCATCCATTTTGTTTTAGAAAAATAGTTTAAAGTAAGCAAAACCGCTATAAGCATAACTGTGCCCCACTTGCCTGCCCAATGATATATTAATCCCGACAAAGAAATCAAAATACTAAAAAACAAGAAAATAGTGCCTGCTGCCGGAATTTCAAAAATGGGATTATCAACTACAAAACCTAAGGCAACTAAAAGCAAAGTATTAAGAAAAATGATTAAAAAGGCATTGATGTGATGTTGCTGAAATACTTTTCTTAAAAGTCTTTCGCTGTAATGTTTTACTTCTCTTACAGGTCTTATTCTAAATTTTCTTGATAAATAATATTCAACTTTTTCTGCTTTCCCAAAATTGTTTAAATCTACCCAACTGGTTTCTTCATTATTAAAATCATGGTCTTCTTGGTTAATGAATTTAAAAATATTTTTATTGGTTAGTAAAAAATAAAAAGAGGTGGTAAAAAGTATTAAGGCAAATCCAGAAGCAATTCCCAATATCATCCACGCTATTTGAATATTATCTTTATCCATTTCCACTTGTTGAAATTGGATAATTTTATATACATAAACTATAAAAAATGCCAGAGGAATAATGCTATTATTAAAAGTAAACATGGCAAAAGGCCATTTTAAACTTGCCATAAAAGGATAGCGATAGCTATACATTAGGTAGCTTATTAAATTCCATGTAATGTAAAATATGCCCAAGCACATACCCACTATATGAAAACTAAAGTAGCCTACTATGCCAAAATATTCGGGATTTAAAAACAGAATAGGCATGCCATAATCTATACCAAAATTATTAGTAACCATTAGTAAGATTATAAGCCAGCTAAAGCCTAATACAAAGTTTTCTTTTATGTGATTTAGTATAAGATTAAAGGGGAAAAAGTATAGTGTATCGCTAACTTTTTGGTAAATATCTTTAAACTTAAATGACATATAAAATGCTTGGAACTTAATTGAAAGATAAAGATATTAAATGTAAAGCAGAAATTAATACAATATTGCTCCTATATCAAAAGGATTGTTGTGTAGATTGCAATAATAGTCGTATAAATAGGTAGAATTTGTACCTGTAGCTATGCATGGAGAGTTATCTCTTAAATGAAAATCACCTTCTTGCATATTTTCAAACTGTGGATTTTGGTTAAAAATACAGTTTGTGTAGGTGCTGGTATCTGTGTTTAAAGATGTTTTTACTAAACAGTTTTGTAGGTCAAAATTAAAATCGGCAATGTCATCATTGTTTATAGAAAACTCATCATTTTTGCTTCCGTAAATAATACAATTGGTAAAATTAGCAGCAGTTAAATTGCCATAGCCACCTTGTGTTCCATTACTTGCATAATTAGATAAAGCAACGGCAGCTTGCTCTCCTGTTCCGTAAAAGGTGCAATTTGTAAAATCGTAATTTCCGCCCATGGCTAAGGTAGCCAATCCATTTCCTGCACTATAGAAAATAGAATTATTGCATTCCACATTGGCATTTAAACAAAATAAGGCGGTATTTGATGTGTTTTTAATTTTTACTTTATCCAGCACTAATTGTGGTTGGTTGCTTTGACTAAAAGTGCTAAAATCATCAAAAATCCACCTTCCTAAAATACCATAAGTGGCATTGTTTATTATGGTGTTATGAAACGTGCCGGTAGCTCCATTTCTTAGTACTATGCCCAGCCAAAGTCCTTTCATATCGTCATAAATCAATCCGTTAGGCAAGTCTTCTATTCTATCGCTTTGCAACACTACAGAGTCCATGCAGTTGGGTTCGCCTATAGTTAGTGGTCCGTCAGAAAAAATGCCACTTCCTGCGGTAAAATAAACTTTGCAGCCAGCTTTTATTTGCAACGAGCCAAAACTTTCAATACCTACACCGGGGAAAGAATCATTTCTAACTACTACGTGTGGTTTGTCGTTGTTCCAAATAGAATCGCCCGTAATAACTTCTCCGTAATGAAAATAAGCATTTTGTCCCCAAGCTCGCAAATACGATTTTTGAACTATACCGTTGTAGTGGTATTCAATTTCATCTAATAAAACAAAAGGATTGTTTTGATTGTTTGGGTCAACGGTTACTTCGGCAAAGATGTAGATGTAATCTTTTGCCGGAATTTCAATGTTTTCAATTATTCTGCCAGGTTCGCCATCTACATTTATTCTAAATTGTGTGCCCGGTAAGCCCATTAGCTCAACTTTATCTAATTTAACGGTTTCTTTTAGCGTGTTTTCTACTTTAAAGTATCTTGTTATGCTACCAACAGATGTAAAAACGGTATCAAAAGTAAGTGTATCGGCAGAAAATTTAAGTACTTCATCGCTACCGGAATAAAGTCTATCTTTTTTGCAAGAAGTAGCAAAAAGCAAAGCGGTAAGCAAAAAAAGTATGACAATTTGTTTCATAGTTTCATTATAAACTGAATAATCAATTTTTTATTTTGCAAAGCAAAGGATTAATAAAGTAATTTCATAATGAAGTATTCTTATTTTACGAAAGTTTGTAGAAATCTTTTATACAATTTGAATAATAACAGTAATCAATGTTATAATTAATTTGAAATTTAGTGGGGAATTTTGCATTTAGTGGAACTAACATTAATCTGTTTTTCCCATCAAATTTTATTTTCTTTTCAATTTGTCTGTTGTCAAATGCTGTATCAAAATAAAATAAATAAGGGTAAATCCAGCTATAATATTCTTTTAAATTGTAAGTTATTTCTGATTGGGTAATGATTTCGGGATTTTTATTACATAACAATTCTTGAAATTCTATACAATTAAAAACTTGGTGGTCTTGTTTAGTTGCTATAAAATTAAATTGTGGGTCAATAAATAACCATTTATTTTGCTCTTTTATAAATGTTTCTACAACTACATGACCTGCTCCAAACTCTCTTGTTTCTACATCTTTTGTTTTTAGCGAAACTATTCTTGATTTTATTCCTAAAGAATTTAAACAAGCCGAAGTAACAATTGAATACTCAACACATCTGAATTGTTTGCCTTTTTGTGCTTCTTCAATAATGTAAATAGGGTCGTATTTTTTAGGTTCATTTCCTCCGTCATGTTCCCAAAGATTATGAACCCATTTTGTAATAACAACTACTTTTTCAATAGAACTTTTGCAATCCTCTACTAATTTTTCTAAACTAAATTTTGACTTAAGAGCTATTGAAAATTCACTTTCGGGGTTTTCAAAATAATATTTGATTTCGGAATTTTCGTTAACAGTATCAAATTTAAGTGTTTTCATTATTTTTCTGTCATTGCATATTTAGTGGCAAAAATAATAATTCGGAGTAATGGACAAAAATTAGGCTATTTTTCGGACGTGAAGTTCTAATGGACATTTTTTAGGCTCTATTTTTTATGGTTTTTAGGATTGTCAAATTTAATTTTCCAAATTTGTGTTGTCTATATAAACGGAAGCGAGCTCTGCTGGAGAGCAACTCGTTAGGGATAATGTAGATGCTCGATAAAAATATCGGTACTATGGACTGCTAAAATTAGGAGTCCATAGCTATTTTTGGAGAGCTTTATGCCTTTAAAAACTCATCTATAAATTTAATTTTTCTTTTTTTAGATAATCCATTGTGGTTTCTTAGTTTATTCTTTAAGTCTGCAAAATGACCATCAATAGCATTGGTGGTGTTTGGAATATTAAGTTCTATATAATCGTACCAGGTAAATAACCAAGGTAAATTATTTTTTAAACTTCTATATGCACTTCGTATTTTTTTATGTGTATAAAAGGATTTATTTGTAACGGGGTTAATAGTTCTTTCATTGAGAAAGTCTTCCCATTTATTAAACCATAAATCTAAAGCTCCTGTAAAAGATTCTTTATCTGTTTGCTTCATTAAATTGACAACTTCCATTAGTTCTTTAGATGCTATAAGTTTGGGGTTCTTGGTTAAATATCTTCGTATAATTGCAGATTGATGAAATTGACACATTTGAACAGGAACATCAAATGATTGGATTAAACCTTTTCTTCCATCACAAACAATACCATTAATCTTAAACCCTAAAGATTTTAATTCATTGATTCCCTTGATATATAAAGCATTTGTTTCTGTCCTGACATAGTACTTCAATAAATTCT
Source organism: Chitinophagales bacterium (assembly GCA_020635995.1). Classification (NCBI taxonomy): domain Bacteria; kingdom Pseudomonadati; phylum Bacteroidota; class Chitinophagia; order Chitinophagales; species Chitinophagales bacterium. The sequence continues at coordinate 835,600 of JACJYS010000001.1, forward strand.
CTTTTGTTAGACTATCCTTAAACAACATAACGCCAAAGTTCCTTCCCCAGTAGGTTGTATCCATAAGAACAATTACTTCTCTTGGAACTTTTGATTTTAATTCAACTAAAATAGAATCCAATCTTCTTTGAATGGTTTTTACTGAACATGTATATCTAATAGCAAGTTGAGAATAGGTTTGTTTTCCATACAAGTATTCATCCCAAAGAATCTTATTGTCAATCCTATTACCTCCTAAAAATTGTTTCCCACAATAAGAGCATTTATACAATTGAACACCTTTAACTTTTCCATTTTTCTTGGTAAATCCTTTACCACAGCTTAAGCACTTTTTTTATTCATAATCTTTGATTGCCCTCAAAGCTAATAATTATAACTGTTACAGCGATTCCTATCCTAAAAAATGTCCATTAAGCCAATAATTCCAATACAGTTAAGTTAATTAGTGTTCTACACTCGTGCCACGACTCCAAGTCGTGGCACGAGTGTAGCCAATAAAAGAACGTCTTTGCGAGTGAGATACGAACGAAGTAATCTATTCAAAAAAAATCTTCCTCAAATCGTCATTGCCGTGCACTTGCCTCTATCTCTACCTGCCTCCGCAGGTATGACGTTTTAGGGAAAGGTTAGGCTTTTATAGCATGGTTTTAGCCTCTAAATCCTCCTCGGGGGACTTTCCTTAATTATACCTAATTACTTAATTACCTTTATAGTCTGTAGATATAAGTGTTACCTCAACAATGTTATACTTCCTTTATCGGAAACTACATCATCATTTAGGAATGTAATTTTAATGTAGTAATTATATACGCCCGGATTTTGGTCTTTACCTTTGTATGTGCCATCCCACTCTGGGTCAATAGAACTTGACTCAAATATTTTTTCGCCCCAGCGGTTAAATACCATCATATCTATATATTTTATATGATTTCCATATACTTTAAATGTATTGTTGGTATTGTCAAACCCACTTGGTGTAAAGGCGTTAGGTATAAAATACTGATTGGGGTTAAGCACTTCTACATAAATATCTGCATAAGCTTGGCAGCCATTTTCGTCTGTAAAAACTAATGCGTATTCTGTACTTTGGTAGGTATTAACAAAAGGCTCTGCACAGTCGGTACAGCTTAATCCTTCTGCTGGCGACCACTCATATTGATATACTGTACCTGATGCAGATGTCATATTTGCACTCATGGTAAATGTTTGTCCTAATGTAATGCTTGTATCTCCAGGGTTAATTTCTACAAAAACAGGGTCTGGGTCATTTAACTGTACTTGAATACTGGTTTCGCAACCATTAACATCTGTAACACTTGCTACATAGTTTCCTTCAGCTATATTTAAGAAAATACCATTGCTATTTGTGGTACTACCTAAAGTATAAATATAAGGTGTGGAAGTGCTATTAACTGTACCTCCTGTAGCGGTTAATATTACTTGTCCGTTGTCATTGCCAAAACAAGATGGATTAATTACACTATCACTTAGCATTAATTCCGTTGGTTCTGCAATTTGTACTACTAAAGTATGCTCGCAACCATTGGCATCCTGTACCCACGTAGCATAATCTCCGGCAGGCAAGTTGCTAAATAAGCCTGTTGAGTTTTGTAGTGTATTATTATTTACTAAGAAATAAGTGTAAGGAGTTGCTCCATTATAAGCACTCAGTTGCACGCTTCCACTTTCTTCGCCAAAGCAAAGAACATCACTAACATTAGCCAATAAACTATCTACACCGCTTTGATTATTTATTTGAGCTGTGCCATTAGTGCTACAGCCGGCATTATCTTGAACCACTATATTGTAGCTACCTTGTGATAGATTATCAAATACATTACTTGATTGGAAATTAGCTCCGCCATCAATACTATATGATAAAGGTGTTGTTCCGTCTATTGCGGTTATGGTAATACTTCCATCTGCACTATTACAATTTTCATCTGTTGCTGTAATATCAGTAATAGAAGGATTTGTGCTACTGGCTATTTGTGCTGTAGTATTGGTAGAGCAGTTATTGGCATCATTTACTACAATATTATATGTACCTGCTGTCAATCCTGTAAAAGAACCACTACTTTGTGTTGTTGTGCCTCCGTCTATACTATAAGTTAATGGAGCTACACCTCCAGAGGCTGTAATGGTAATAGTTCCGTTTGCATTACCACAAGAAGTATTAACTGTGGCAACATTTGAAATAGCAGGTCCACCAATATTGTTTATTTGAGCTGTGCTATTATCTGAACAGCCACTGGCATCTTCAACTACTATACTGTAAGAACCACTCGGCTCGGTATTAAAAATATTGCTTGTTTGAAAAGTAGAACCACCATCTATACTATAAGAAAGTGGAGCAGTACCTCCCGAAGCAGTTATGGTAATAGAGCCATCGGCATTTCCGCATGTAGCATCTGTTGTAGTTACATTACTTATAGTAGGGCTACTACTACTTGAAATATTTGCAGTAGCTGTAGCTGGGCAGTTATTAGCATCATTTACTACTATATTATATGTACCCGCTGTCAATCCTGTAAATGAACCACTACTTTGTGTTGTTGTGCCTCCGTCTATACTATATGTTAATGGAGCTGTACCACCTGTGGCTGTAATGGTAATAGTTCCATTTGTATTGCCACAAGAAGTATTAACCGTAGCAACATTTGAAATAGTAGGACCATTAGCATTGCTAATAGTGGCGGTGCTATCATCTACGCAAAGGTTAGCATCTCTAACATAAACGGTATAAGAACCTGCACCTTGATTAGAAAATACATTACTTGCTTGATAAGTTGTACCGTCTATACTATATTGTAAAGGAGCAGTACCTCCAGAGGCTGTAATGGTAATAGTTCCATCATTGTTTCCACAGGTAGCAGGAGTATTAGTTACATCGGTAATAATAGCTCCGCCTGTATTGCTGATAGTAGTAGTACTATCATCTACGCATAAATTGGCATCTCTAACATACACGGTATAAGAGCCTGCACTTTGGTTAGAAAATACATTACTTGCTTGATAAGTTGTACCGTCTATACTATATTGTAAAGGAGCAGTTCCTCCCGATGCGGTAATGGTTATTGTTCCGTCATTGTTTCCACAGCTTGTAGGCGTATTAGTTACATCGGTAATAATAGCTCCGCCTGCATTGCTGATAGTAGTAGTGCTATCATCTACACATAAGTTGGTATCTCTAACATACACGGTATAAGAACCTGCACTTTGATTAGAAAATACATTACTTGCTTGATAAGTAGAACCGTCTATACTGTATTGTAAAGGAGCAGTTCCTCCAGAGGCTGTAATGGTAATGGTGCCATCAGCGTTTCCACAACTGGCTGGCGTAGTTGAAATAGCATTAATTGATGATCCATTCACAGAAACAGTTTCTATACTACTAGCAGGGCAAGTACCTAATAAGCTATATTCTATACTATATGTTGTTCCAGATACTTCATTACTTATTTCTCCTGTTGTTGAATTAATTGAAGCTCCGTCAGAAGGTATAGGGTTGAATGTAAATATACCTCCCACTGTTGTAATATTTGTAGGTCCATTAATTGTACCATAACAAAAATCATTAAAATTAAAAGAAGCGTCTGTTTGTGTAGGATTTATTAAAGTATCTTCAAAAGTTTGTTGACATGTAGATCCTGAATTAATTATTGTTACCGTAAAATTATCAAACCACATAGAGTATTCAGCAGCTCCGCCAGATAGAATATCAAAACTATGACTTCCAGCACTCATTGTTATTGTAAAACAATATTGAGTCCAAGCAGTGTTTGTAGGAACAAGAACATTATTCCCAACTCTTACTCCATCTACACCTAAACTAAAATATGCATTAGCAGTATTTTGTCCAGGTGCACCACTACCTTGAGGACCTGAATAATCAACACATATTTCAACAGTTTCACCACCAATAAAACTGTAACTTGGTGTTGAAATTATATTGTCTCCTCCTGCATAAAAGTAAACATATCCATTTCCACCACTTGCACCTAATGAATTTGTATAATTTGTAGAACTGGCTATACAACCCCTGTTTCCAGCTGCATAAACTGGATGAATTCCGTCAAAAACTTGTCCAGCATCATTTCCACAAGTAAAACCAGTTGGGCAATCACAACTTCCGCCTGGTCCTTGTTCAAAATCATAATTAGAGTTTAGAATTGTTGAAGTTGAAGATTCTACTAATACTGAATAATTGCCACTACATAAATTTGATATTGAATTACTATTTGAACCTATAATATTGTTCAATTCATCATACCAAGTATAAGTAAGTCCTACAGAAGATGGATAAACTTGAATTCCACCATTACATGAATCATGACAAGTTGGGTTATAAGAAACCACTGAATCTATCACTAAACCAGAAGCTTGGTTTAATGTTATAACTGTATCTTTAGAGCAAGCCTGTGTTACATCTGTAACGGTTAAATTATAAGTGCCGGCAGCTATGTTGTTTAAATCTTGATTGCTTCCTTGTCCACTTGTCCAGTTGTAAGTATAGTTTCCCGAACCATTTGTAATGCTAATATCTATAGCTCCATTACTTGCTCCACAAGTAGGTTGCGTTACTACTGCTCCTATATTAAAATTGCAACAGTTGTTATCTATAGTAATGGTTACATCATCAGAAGCACTTGTACATCCTGCTGTATCAGCTACATTTAGGGTATATGTAGATGTAGCCGTAGGGCAAACAGTAGGATTTAGCGATGTTGAGTTTGTCATATTAGTAGTAGGCGACCAAGTGTAATTTCCTGTATAAGAAATTTCGGGGTCGTCAAAAGTAATAGACCAACCGGAAAGTGTTCCTAAACCAAAACCAATACCACTTCCTCCATCAAATTCTAAAGTCCAAACACCTTCTGTAGAGCAACCGTCTAATACTGAAAAAGGCTCATTTGGATTCCAAGTTCCGGAAGTAGGGAAAGTTCCTGAATTTATATTTGCTCCACCGGAAGGAACAAAACAAACACTATTATATCCTTGTGTAGCAACACCTGCCGGCACAAGGGTTATGGTACAGTTGTCGGGAGTAGTAACTGTTAAAGTAAAGCTACTTACATCTAAATTACACATATCTCCAAAACTAATAGGAGTTCCGTTACAATTGCAACCATTTAAAAAATCTGTACACAATTGAGAACCACTAAAATCAAATGAATTTACACATATTTCAGTTATTAATCCGGGTGTAATTGTTTGTGCGTTCATACCTTGTACATTTACATTTACAGATGCAGAACCGGTTGCTACTACGGCAAAATCATTGTTTTCAAACTGTCTAACTGCTGCGGGATTTTTAATTACCGTAGCTTCTCCTACTAAATCTACACATTCTCCTGCACATATTGTTTGAGCTGTATCGGCAGTAACTCTAAATGTGGGTGGCGATACATTTACCGTTACTTGATCGGTACAAGTGGTAGTGCCATTTGACATGGTTACGGTATAAGTAGTAGTAGTTTGTGGGCAAACAGGTGTAGGATTAGTACCTCCACTATTGCCTACTCCATAAGAATAACCATCATGTTGCCATACAATTTCATAAGTTGCATCATTAAAATAAATATCTACGTTGTCTAAACCCCAGTGGTCATATTCTGCACCTGAGTCATTATCTTGAAACCAACGGAATTGAGTATTGTTGGTTAATCCGCCAGCCGGAACAGCAAAACACCATGTATTCCAGTTTATTAATGACGGGTCATTTCCCCCATTAGGATCAAAATAATTAATATCCGTCCAAGTAGTTCCTCCGTCTATTGAATATTGAATGGCTACTCCTTCGTCTGGCTCATCCGGTCCTTCGCAAGGCGTAGCATTTCCTTGTTCTGCAAAAACCATATCAAAACAAATAGTAGCACCGGCTACGGCAGCAGTAAAATCGTAAGCAGTTGTGGTTAATATTCTGGGTACACTTGCTGCATCACCCATCCATAAGTATTGTGTGCCGCTGGGGTGTGGATTACAAAGCGTAGAGGTAATAGTTGCTTGTGAAGTGGATTGCCACCCTGTAGGTGCACCACTATTAAAATCTTCGGTAAAAACAGAAAGTCCCTGTCCTTGTCCAAAAGCTGTAAGCTGTGTACAATCTCCACAAACTATATCTGCGGGTAAAACGGTAGCAGTAAGTTCGCATTGAGCATATATTTCAGCATAAAAAAAGAATAAAGAACAAAGGAATGCAGTAAATTTTAATTTCATTTTATTGGTTTTAGTAAAAAACGTGCTAAAGTTAATAAAATATTAAATTAAATTATAGTTTTAGTTAACAGAATCTATTTTATTTTTAAATAAAAATTCGTCTTTCTTAATTTTTAGGTCTTTAAAATTGTCAAATTCCCTTCTAAAAGACAAGCCTATGCCAGCTCTGGTGGTATTGGTTTGATAAAAATAATCGTAGTCTGTAATAGTAAAAGTTTTTATTCTAAACCTCTTATTTTTTGTTAATGCATATTCTATACTTGCATTTCCACCTAAATAAGTAGTATTTGTATTGTTGGTTCCTAATTGGTTTTGTCCAAAATCTAAATTCCCTCCTACATTTATAATAATTCTATCTTGCAAAAATCGGGTGGTTAATGCCAGTTGTAATTCTCTTCGTAATGCTAAATCTTCAATATTGCCTTGAGGTGCTAAATTTTGCTCATAGTTTCTATAGTTTAAGTTAAAACTAACATTATCAGAAAAATTGGATAGCCAGTCGTTTAAATATCTTGAAATTTGATTAGATAAAAATTCACTAACTGTGTTGGCAGCATCATTTACGTTTAAGTTAAAACCATTGGTTATTTGGTCTAAACTACTTAGTGGTGGCAAAAATTGATTTAATACTAACAAACCAAAAACTTGTCGGTTCATTTCATTTTCATACTGTTGAAGCGTTATTAATTTTCTATCGGTATAATTTTTTAGTGTAGGGCTTACCTGCGATAATTCTATATCAAAATCAATATTGGGAGCATAAAGTTTATCGGATAGCTTAAGCAATAAACTGACAGGTATTCTGTTTTTTGCATCTGAAGATAGTTGGTCGTCTATAGTAGTAGAAGCTTTTAAATAATCTTCTATCAATGGCTCCGGAGCTGCTCGCAAATTATAGCTGGCATCAACATCTACTATGGTTTCTTCTATATCTCCTTGAAAACTAAGTGTGCTTCCCGGCTGAATTCTAAATTTCTTATTTACAATATTTTGTAAGGTAAATAAATAATCTCCATCGGCTATTAAATATCTTCCATAAAACTGTACATCACCTTCTTTTGGTACATTAATTTTTACATTTCCATCTCCTACTACTTGCAGTATATCACCCGATGTTTGGTCTAAAATAATAAATAATTCACAATCTTGATCTACCGTTAAATCCAAATTTACAGTAAGCCCATTTACTTTAAATTTTTCTTTATATTTATCTAAATATTTATTGTTTTCTGAGGTATCTTTTTTTACAAAAGTGTAAAACTCATAGTTGCTTATACTTCCTTCTTCGTCAAGAGGAATATAAATTTCCGTTTTAGATTCACTTTCTCCTTTTATATTTATGGTAATATCGTTTGTGTAGCCTTTAAAACTAACATCTCCTTTCATATATGCTGTGCCATAAAAATCTTTATTGTCATCATAAGTGGTATTTAAACCCTGCAATTTTGGCGTAGTTACATCTATATCTAATGCAAAATCTTTTAAATGGTTGTGCAGCACCCAACCTCTGCCATAGGCTTCATTTCCATCTTCATCTGTTACCCTTATTGCATCACCAAGATAAATTCCTTTTTTATTAAACTCTACTCTGTGGTTTTTTATATTGTATGTAGTTTGCAAGTAGCTAACAGTTGTAGTTACATCATTTATGTTTAAGTATCCAAGTAAATCTAATTTGTTTTTATAACCTACAAGTTTTAATTTCCCTGTTACAGTTCCTTTGGTATTATCTATATATTCTTGTATAAAATCTTCTACGGTATAAATAGCAAGATTTTTAATGTCAAAGTTTATATCTACATCTTTATTGGTAGCATTTTTAGCAAAAGAATAGGTGCCGTTTATATCTACTTCATTATCGTTGCCAAATAAGTTGGCATTAATTTTTACTTTATTGTTAGGCAAATCTAAATTGGCATTAGCATTCAAATTGCCTATTTTGTATTCGTTTACTTTAATGTTTTCAACCATTATGTTTCCAAAAACACCGGGTTTTTCGCCCGAAACATCTACACCTACTTTTCCGTTTACTACACCTTTTAAATTTATATTTTTTGCTTTTAAAAATTGTGTAAAATCCTCAACCATTATGTTGTTTAAAAGTACATCGGCTTTTTTATTTTCTATGCCTAAATCTAAATTGATAAGCAGTTCAGAAACTCCGTTGTAAATTCTTAAATTTTTAGATTCTATTTTCTCACTAATATTTATTTCGTTGTCTTCATCTATTACCCAAAATTGATTGTTTATCAATAAGTTAGAAGGCTCAAAAGCTATTTTAAGTCTTTTATTTTTGGTAATTAATTTGGCTAATAATTCTACAGAAGTATTTTTTATTCCGTTGCCATAAAGTTTTAAATCTAAGTAATTCCTTGGGCCGTTTATAAGTAAACTAACATCTTTAACTATTACGCTATCTTTTAAATAAATAGTTGGTACTGAATTTATTACGTCATAATTTCCATCAGCTATAAATATGTTTGAGTTGTAGTCTATTATACTTAGAGTTTTATATTTTAAAACAGGTACTTTTATTTTTGCTAATAAACTATTGGTGTTTGAATTTAGATTTCCTCCTATTTCACTTTTCTCTAAAATTTTAATATCGGGATTTAACAGACTCAAAAGCTCAGGATTTTCTTTAATTTCTATATCAAATTTTATTATTTGGTCTGCTACTTTCTCTTTAAAGTTGGTTAGTAAAACAGATTTAAAAGCATCGGGAATTTTTTGCAATTCAAAATTTCCTTGAATAAAGGCATTAACTTGGTCTGAAACTAGGGTAATTTTCTTTTCTCCATTTACAAGCATTCTACTACTCAAATCTATATGAGCTAAATTGTATTCTTTATCTCTCGTAGCTATTTTTAGGTTATCAATATTCAAATCGCCAACTACGTCATTTATGTTGGTAGCCATAAAATTGGCATCTACTTCTCCAGAAAAGATTGCTTCTTTGTTCCAAAGGTTAAGTTTTTGTGGATTAATATGTTTTACATCGGCATTAAATGCAAAAGCAAAAGGTTTTGAATTGGTATTTACCTTTCCGTTAAAATCTACTTTTAAATTTTCGTCATCTATACTTAAATCACCCTCAAAAAATTTATTTTTAACCTGCCCGTTTATGTCTATGTTTTTATAGGAATAGTTTTTAAAGTTTATTTCTTGAACTTCTCCGTCTAAGTTTACATCTAAATTTTCTAAACTAACGCCTTCGCCTGTTCCGTTTACATTCATGGTAACATTGCCAAATAATTGCTCATTATTAAAGAATTTGCCCAAATCAAACTGTTTAAAAGCTATAATTCCCGAGTATTTTGGAATATTATCATCGCTTATTTTAAAATTCAAATCGGTAGTAGCTCGTCCTACGGCTGTAATGAAATTTCCATTCATTACAAAATCTTTAATAAACCCGTCAAAACGACCGTCAAATTTCACTTGCCCTAATGATTTTAAGTTTTCCGGAATTTTTAAATTTGGTGCCAACTTTTGTAAATCGCTGTAATCTATGCTTAATCTTGAAACCTTACCGCTTATAAATGTTTCATTAATATTGGGCAGTCCGTTCATGGAAAATTCACCATTAAAAATAACATTGCTTGCCGTTTGAAAACTTAAATTTTTTGAGTTGAAATTTTTTACTTTACCATAAATTTCGCCACTTAATTTAATGGGATATCTTACCCTAAATTTTGAAGTATTTACAAAATAATTAATATCGTTAGGGTGTATGGTTGAAGGCTTTAAGTTAAAATCAATGTTAATGTTATTGATAAAATTATTGAAATCAACCAAAGAATCATATCGCAAACTTGCATCCGCCAGTATTTTACTTTTATTGGTTTGTAGTTCAAAATCATTTAGCTTAATAGCCGCATTGCCAAACTGCACTACAGTGCTTAAATTATCTATCCAAAATTTGTCATTTTCGTTTAAACTTAAGCTATTAATATTGGCAGAAAGGCTGTCTTTGCCTACTTCTACTTTTTTAGCCAATAAATTTATGTTGTTAAGTTTTAGATTATTTGGGTTAAAGTCAGCGGCAAAAGTGTCTGTTGCAAGGTTATTTTTTAACGTAAAAAAGCCGTTGGTAAGGTTAACATTGCCACTTATTATTTTAACAGGCAGATAAAACCCTTTGTGCGTATCTTTTTTCTTTTTATCGGGATTAGCGGGGTTTAAACTTAAAGCTACATTTGGATTATTAACTATTAAATTTTCAAGCAAAATTAGGTCATTGCCCAATTTAAACATATCAAAATCTAAATTTACGGTATCGGCTAAAGCTGTTAATTTAAGTCCGCCATATTCATCATTATAATTAACTTTTGTGTTATAAAAATTAGTGTTTCTAACTATAATATCCCACGGAATAGTGGCAGTTGAATTAGTTGTTTTTTTATTATCTCCGCTTAGTTTAATGTAGTTAATATTAAATAAACTATCGTTGTACGCTCTATTTATGTTTAAGTAAAATTCATTAGCCTCTACGTTTTTTAAGGTTATTTTCTTTTGCAAAAACGAAAAATAGCTAAAATTAGCTTGTAAATCTCCTAAGTAAAAAATAGTGTCATTTTTGGTATCTTTGGCATAGAGTTTATGTAGCTCAATTTTATTAAAAAATTCAATATTTACATTATCTATTTCAATATCTACGCCCAGTTGTTTAGAAATAGATTTAGTTATTTTTTGAACAATAAAGGTTTGTACTTTAGGTGTTCTGATAGCATAAAAGATTCCTAACAAAAATATAATAAGCACTATGAAAAACAATAGTGTTACTTTTGCACTTGATTTTACTATTTTTTTTAAACTTGCCAAAATTATATAAACGCTTCAAAGATAATGAATAGCACGAAAGCAAAGAATATTACTTTACTTGCCATAGAATCATCTTGCGATGACACATCGGCTGCCGTAGTACAAAACGGCAAAGTGCTTGCCAATGTTATAGCCAGCCAAGCTATACACACTGAATGGGGCGGAGTAGTACCTGAATTGGCATCAAGGGCACACCAAGAAAACATAGTGCCGGTGGTAGATAGTGCCTTGAAAAAAGCAAATGTTAAAAAAGAAGAAATAACAGCAATAGCTTTTACGGGCGGACCTGGTTTGTTGGGTTCTTTATTGGTAGGTGTTAGTTTTGCAAAATCTATGGCGTTTGCACTGGGCGTGCCTTGCGTGGCAGTGCACCACATGAAAGCCCACGTCTTGGCTCATTTTATAGATGAACCTAAGCCTCAGTTTCCATTTCTTTGTTTAACGGTATCGGGTGGGCATACGCAGATAGTTTTAGTGAAAGATTATACAAATATGGAGGTAATAGGCAGCACTATAGATGATGCTGCGGGTGAGGCTTTTGATAAATGTGCTAAAATGTTTGGACTTACTTATCCCGGAGGACCATTAATAGATAAATATGCTCAAAGAGGGAATGGTAAAGCATTCAAATTTACAGAACCAAGGGTGGGAGCTTATAATTTTAGTTTTAGTGGTTTAAAAACGGCAGTGCTTTACTTTATAGAAAAGCAACAAAAAGAAAATCCTGATTTTGTAAGTGATAATTTGAATGATTTATGTGCTTCATTGCAATATACCATAGTGTCTATTTTGATGAAAAAATTATTAAAAGCTGCTAAAGATTTAGGCATTAATCAACTGGCTATAGCTGGTGGCGTATCGGCTAATAGTTTACTAAGAAAAACACTAAAAGAACAAGAAAAGCACGGATATACTACTTTTATCCCCGATTTTCAATACTGCGTAGATAATGCCGGCATGATAGCCATAAGTGGTTATTATCAATATTTAGCTAATGACTTTGTAGGTTTAGATTTTGAACCTAAAGCGAGGTGGGAAATGTAAGGGTTTTTGCTTTTATTATACAAAATTTAGTTTTAACTTTGTATCGTTATTAATCATATCTTTTAATCTTTAAAAAGTTCATAGCATGAAACTGTGTAACCAAGTAGATAAAAGGGTGCTTAAAGAGCGTATAGCTAATAGTAATATAAAACGTACTACTATATCGTTTTATAAATATGCTAAAGTAGGCAACCCCCAAGTTTTTAGAGACCATCTCTATGTTAATTTTGAAAAATTAGGTGTTTTAGGAAGAATTTATGTAGCCCACGAGGGTATAAATGCTCAAATTTCTGTACCAACAGATAATTTGGAAGCATTCAGAGAGTTCCTTGATACTATTACGTTTTTGCAGGGAGTTAGGTTAAATATAGCCGTTCAAAATGCAGATGATTCCTTTTATAAATTAGCCATAAAATATCGCCCTAAAATTTTAGCCGATGGCTTAGAAGATGAAACTTTTGATGTTACGGATAAAGGTTTGCACTTAAATGCTGTAGATTTTAATAAAATTATTCAACAGGATAATACCGTGCTTATAGATATGCGAAACCACTACGAAACAGAGGTGGGGCATTTTAAAGGAGCTATTACGCCCGATGTAGATAATTTTAGAGATTCGCTACCTTTTATAGAAGATACCTATTTAAAAGGCAATGAAAAGAAAAACGTGGTAATGTACTGCACGGGCGGTATCCGATGCGAAAAAGCAAGTGCATGGTTTAAACATTTGGGTTTTGATAATGTTTATCAGTTAGAAGGAGGCATTATTAAATACGCCCACCAAATAGAAGAGCAAGGCTTAGAAAATATGTTTGTTGGCAAAAACTTTGTTTTTGACGAAAGACTTGAAGAAAGAATAAGTGATGATATTATTGCTAACTGCCACACTTGTGGCGAGCCTTACGATATACACACCAATTGTGCTAATGTGGCTTGTAATGTTTTGTTTATTCAGTGCCCTAAATGCAAGGAAAAATTAGATAATTGTTGCTCTGAAGAGTGCAAAGAAATAAATGCACTACCAGAAGAAGAGCAAAGAGCATTACGTAAAGGCAAAAAAAGTAAACGTAATGTTTTTAAAAAAGGCAGAAGCGAGAAGCTGATTTATAAAAAGTAGCTTTTTAATGGTTAATTGTTAGTGGTTAATGCTTAATTTTTGATAACTGTGTAGTATATATTGTACTATTATATATTTCTAAACGGCATTAAAAATAATATATCTTATGATATTCTTAAAGTTGTACTAAAGGGGAGCTTCGCACACATAGAAATTATATCTTTGCCCATAACACCACTTATAACGGTATAAAGCCATTGTTTTAATAACTATATAACAAAAATAATACTGCAAATGCTAAACACATCAGAAGCGAAAATCAATAAAATATCTATACATGAAATAGGTGTAAAAAATGAAAATGAGGGAATAAAAATATCTGATAATCCTATAGAAATAGGAGATGAGGTGTTAAGTGAATTGCTGTTTACGTACTTTTTTAAAAGTTTTAAAGTGCCAGAGTATTACAAATTTACTTTTAGCAATGGCGATGTAAACCTAAACCCCATGTTTAATTTTGTTAGAGCTATTTTTGATAATCCGGAATTGGCACACAATCAATCTATTTTTATAGCGAAGCATTTGTATGAGCAAAGTAGTCACCCAAATATAAAAGCAGGAGATTTATTGATAGCTTATATAGAGGATTTAGTGATAGATGAGCAAATGTATAATGCCATAGGTATTTTTAAGGCAGAAAGCAGAGATAGCTTTTTACAGTTTAAGCACTTAAATAAGCAGATAAATTTAGATTACGAAAAAGGCGTTAATGTAGAAAAGCTGGATAAAGGATGCTTAATATTAAATGACGAAGAAAGCGATGGCTTTAAAATATGTATAGTAGATAAAGCCAATAAAAACCAAGAAGCACAGTACTGGCGAGAAGATTTTTTAAATGTAGTGCCTAAGGATGATGATTTTCATAACACGGCTAATTTTATAGATTTAACCACTTCATTTGTTAAAGAAAAATTGGCAAGCGAATATGATATAGAAAAATTTGAAGAAGCAGGAATTATAAATAGAAGTAAGGAGTATTTTAAGCGTGTTGACCGTTTTGAAGAAGATGAATATACCGATAGAGTTTTTTTTAGCAATAAAGCCATAATGGATGATTTTAAAATGTATAAAAACGAGTTTGAGGAACGCAATAATGTGGACTTGCAAAATGAGTTTTTTGTATCGCCAGAAGCATTTAAAAAGAAATCAAGATTTATGAAAAGCATAATAAAATTAGATAAAAACTTCCATATATACGTACACGGCAACCACGATATGATAGAAAAAGACAAAGACGAAAAAGGCACTTTTTATAAAGTGTATTATTATGAGGAGAGTTAGGGCGGTGGCTTGTTTGAAAGCTAAACTTATCCGCCCCTTTCTTTATGAAAATATCAAAAATATTTCTTACATTTGGTTTATGAGTTTAATAGAAATAGTGGAAATTAGTAGAGATGACGAGCATAGGGACAAAGTGGTACAGTTAAATAAGATTGACCACAAGGCAAACAGTAATAACTTCTCCACCAGTTATAGATGAAAGTAGTAATGAATAGTGTTATTAAATATAATGCAATATTAATTTTTCTTATTTTGTTTAATAGATGTACATTTTCTGTTGATAAACAAATTGTAGGAAAGGTTTGGGTTATTGAAGAATGCTTATACTTTGAAGAATCAACTGAGGACACTATTTCTTTAATGCCTTACCTAAAAATAAATACACTCGTATTTAATATAGATAAAAGTTGTAGACACCCTTCATGGAATGGAGAAAATTGCGAATGGAGTTTGTTGAGCAATAGAGATTCAATAAAAATTATTTCAAATGACGACTTTATTTCTGGTGTTTTTAAAATCAAATTAAGGAATAGGAAAGAAAACAATGTGCTTGAAATGTGCTTAGAATCTAAAAGTATTTATTTAAAATGCGTAAAGTTATAGTGTAATGAGGGGGTAGCCCCAATGTTGGTAAGATTTTGTAGCTCGTACTTTTAAAAATCCCATATATCCGTAGCTACACTGCACCCTGTTCGTACGGCTTTGCCTACAGACTTACTAAGTAAGTCTTATTTGCAACTTTTCTAAGATAAATTTAACAGCATTCATTCACCGTATTTTTATTTTATGCAAGTAAAAGTGGGAATACTCCATATTTTAATTGGAGCATTTAGTAGAATAGTTTACCAATTTAAGCTAAAAATGTGGATAACTATACACATATTCATAACTCTAATCATATCAATGCTTTCTGAATTTACATCAACATTTAACTAACAAATTTCTTCATTAATCAACAGGTTTATCCACTAAAACAATAAAATCTGTGCAAAAAATGTTAATAATAAATAGGGTTAAAAAGTGTAGAAAAGTGGGAAAATGTGTCAAAAACGTATACTTTTATGTCAGATTTAAAAAATCGGTGGATAAATAATGAGTTTTTTAGGCGAATACGAAATTAAAATTGACAATAAGGGACGCTTGCGTTTGCCTACGGCTTTAAAGCAGCAGCTTAAGCCGGAGGTTAAAGGTCGCTTTGTGGTTAATAGAGGTTTTGAAGATTGTCTTGAAATCTATCCTTTTGATGTATGGGAAAAGGTTCGTGCTAAAGTGGAAAAACTAAATCAGTTTAAAAAGAAAGAACGCCAGTTTATCCGATACTTTTTGCGTGGAGCTACAGAAGTGGTGCTTGATTCTGCCGATAGATTAAATATTCCATCACACTTATTAAAGTATGCCGGTATTGATGGTGATGCTATATTAACGCCAGGCAAAAACACTTTAGAACTTTGGAATAAAGAAAAATATGAGGCAGAAATATCTATGGAGTCTGAAGATTTTGCCGATTTAGCAGAAGATGTGCTTGGAGATATGGATGTAGATATAAATGATGAAAAAGAATAAGCATTTATGGAGCAACAAGACTATCATATATCGGTATTGCTTCATGAGTGTACAGAGGCTTTGCAAATAAATCCTAACGGAAAATATGTAGATGTAACTTTTGGAGGTGGAGGACATAGTAAAGAAATACTTAAAAAATTAAACAAAGGTGTTTTATATGCTTTTGACCAAGATAAAGATGCTGTAGGAAACTTAATTGATAATGAAAATTTGGTTTTTGTGGGGCATAATTTTAGGTTTTTAAAACGCTTTTTAAAATACCGTGAAGCCATACCTGTAAACGGAATTTTGGCAGATTTGGGAATTAGTTCTTTTCAAATAGATGAAGGCGAGAAAGGTTTTTCTACCCGTTTTGACGGGCCATTAGATATGAGAATGAACCAAAGTGCAGCATTAACCGCACAAAAAATACTGGAACAGTATAGTGAAGATGATTTAGTGCGTGTTTTTTCTGAGTATGGCGAAGTGCGAAACTCAAAAACTTTGGCAAAAGAGATAGTGAACGCAAGAGGTAGGGGCGTAAAGTTTGAAACCACATCTTCTTTTATTTCTTTTTTAGAAGGCTTGGTTATGGGGGGGAATCCTAATAGGTATTTTGCTCAAGTTTTTCAGGCGTTAAGAATAGAAGTTAATGATGAAATGGAAGCTTTGAAAGAGATGTTGCAACAAGCTTACGAAGTTTTAGCCGAAGGAGGAATTTTGGCAGTTATTACTTTTCATTCTTTGGAAGACAGATTGGTAAAAAACTTTATGAAAACGGGAAATTTTGAAGGAGAGAGAATTACTGATGAGTTTGGGGTAAGCCAAAAGTATTTTAAAGTATTAACTAAAAAACCAATAGAAGCAAGTAAAGAAGAACTAAAACTAAATGCAAGATCAAGAAGTGCAAAATTGAGAGTAGCACAAAAGATATAAACTAAATGACAGAGGAAAACAACAATAGAATAGAACAAGTGAAAGAAACTTTGAAAGAAAGGTCAAAGTTTGATGACAAAAATTGGTTTAATAATCTACCATTAGTGTTGTTTATAGCTCTTTTAGGTGTACTTCATGTGGCTAATAATCATACGGCAGAGAGTAAAATAAGAAGAATAAATGCTGTAGAAAAAGATATAAAGGAATTGCGGTGGTTGTATATGACCTCAAAATCTGAGCTGATGTATAAAAGCAAGCAAAGTGAAGTGGCTAAAATGGTGGAAGAAACAGGTTTAAAAGAACTAACACAACCGCCTTATAAAATTAAAGTAGAAGAAAGTGAGTATTAATAAAAGAAAAGAAATAATGTGGCGTATGTGGCTGGCAATACTGTTTCCGGTATTGGCAGGCTGTGCTGTGGTATTTCAAACTTTTAAAATACAAGTTATAGAAGGTGCAGAATGGCGAGATATGGCAGATAGTCTTACAGTGGTATCAAGAACTATAGAGCCGGAAAGAGGAAATATATACTCTGAAGATGGGAGTTTGCTTTCTACCTCTTTGCCGTTTTTTGAGGTGCGTATAGATTTTAAGTCGGAGCCAATGACTGATGAAATTTTTAATAAAAATGTTGATTCTTTGGCTTATATGATGAGTCTTAAAATTGGAGCTAAAAGCAAAGATGCCTACAAAAAGGAGTTAATTAAAAATAGACAAAAAGGCAATAGATATTATTTAGTAAAAAGAAATGTTACTTATCCTGTGCTAAAAGATATGATGCAGTGGCCGTTTTTTAAGTTGGGTAAGTATAAATCGGGCATGATAGTATTGCAAAAAAACAAAAGAATAACACCTTTTGGCATTTTAGCAGAAAGAACTATAGGTTTTAAAAGAGTAGTACCTAATCCAAGTATAAAAGATAAAATGGATACCATTAGAGTGGGCATAGAAGGCGGTTTTGATGAATATTTGGCAGGAATAGAAGGGCAAATGTTGATGCAGCGTATTTCTGGTGGAAATTATATTCCATTGGGTGGAAACGGCAATATAGAACCTCAAGCCGGATATGATGTTACCATGACTATAGATGTTAATATGCAAGATGTTACAGAAGATGCTTTGTTAAAAACATTGCAAAATGTAAATGCAGATAATGGAACGGCTATAGTAATGGAGGTTAAAACGGGCAAAATAAAAGCCATTGCTAATTTGACTTATAGAAATAGTATAAACAATTATATAGAATACTACAATTATGCAGTGGGAGCCAATACAGAACCCGGCTCTACTTTTAAGCTGGTAACTATGGCGGCATTAATAGAAGATGGATATGTAAAAAATGTACTAAAAGATACGGTAAATATAGAGGGCGGAAAAAAGAAATTTGCCGATAGAAATATGAGAGATGTTCATCACTTTAAAAATGATGTAATTACGGTAAAAGAAGCATTTGCTCATTCTTCAAATGTGGGAACGGCAAAATTAACAGTAAAAGCTTATGGTAAAAATCCGGATAAATTTTACAATAAACTGTTAGATTTTCATTTAGATAATCCCGTAGGTATTGAAATTACTGGCGAAACTGCTCCTACAATTCATCCTCCTAAAGATTGGAGTTTGGTATCATTGCCGTGGATGAGCACAGGCTACGAAATGCAGTATTCTCCATTGCAATTATTAACTTTTTATAATGCCGTGGCTAATAATGGAAAAATGATGAAACCTTATTTGGTTTCTTCTATTGATGAGCTGGGAAAACCTGTTGAAAAATTTTCTCCAATAGTAATTGATAAACATATATTAAACGAAGGAACTATCAGTCAGCTAAAAATATTGTTAGAATCTGTTTTTGAAGAAGGCTCGGCTGTAAACCTGCAAGCTAAAAACTTTAAAATGGCGGGCAAAACAGGAACAGCCAGAATAGCAAATGCCGAAACTAATTATACCGATAAAATGTATCAAGCTTCTTTTGCAGGTTATTTTCCGGCAGATGACCCAAAATATTCTATGATAGTGGTAATTAACAATCCTAAAAAAGGATATTATGGAGGAGCAATAGCTGGACCGGTATTTAAAGAAGTGGCAGAAAAAGTGTATGCCAGTGGAATAGATTCTCATTCTGATATAGAAACCAAGCCTTTGGTGGCAGATTATAGCATACCAAGACTGGGAAATCTTAATGAAAAAGATGCAGAACAAATATATAACAGCTTAGGCTTTTCTTTTCATAGCGAAATTAATTCGGACTATGGTTTTGTAAAAAAATCTAATAATGCCATGACCTTAGCTTCAAATAATTTAGTAGATGGCTTAGTACCTAATATGGTAGGTATGGATTTAAAAGATGCGGTTTATGTAGCAGAAAAAAATGGACTAAAAGTAAATGTAGCAGGCAAAGGCAAAGTAATAAGCCAAAGCCTTAGTGCAGGAGAAAATTTTATAAAAGGACAAACAATAAGATTAACATTAGATTGAAAAAATTAAAAGACATATTACTTGGGGTTAGCATTGTAGATGTTGATGGAAATACTAATGTAAATGTATCTAAATTAACTTTAGATTCAAGAGCTGTAGAAAAAAATACCGTTTTTGTTGCCATAGAAGGTACACAAGTAGATGGACATTTATACATAAATAAAGCTATTGAAAACGGAGCAAGTGTTATTGTTTATGATAAATTAATAGAAAAAATTGTAGAAGGAGTAACATACGTAAAAGTTAAAAACTCATCTGAAGCGTTAGGAGTAATTTCTTCCAATTTTTACGACAATCCATCGTCAAAAATGCAGTTAGTGGCCATAACGGGTACTAATGGCAAAACATCGGTAGCCACATTGTTATATCAGTTGTTTACAAAAATGGGTTATGCTTGTGGTTTGCTTTCTACTGTAGAAAATAAAATAATAGACAAAGTAGTAAAAGCTACACATACCACACCTAATGCCGTAGCCATAAATGCACTTTTAGCAGAAATGGTAGCAGCAGGTTGCTCCTATTGTTTTATGGAAGCCAGCTCGCACGCTATTCATCAAAATAGAATGTTTGGTTTGCAATTAGCAGGAGCTGTTTTTACTAATTTAACACACGACCATTTAGATTATCACAAAACTTTTAAAGAGTATTTGTTAGCTAAAAAAGCTTTGTTTGACAATTTACCTAAAACAGCTTTTGCATTAGCTAATGCCGATGATAAAAACGGGAAAATAATGCTGCAAAATACAGTAGCCGCTAAAAAATATTATGCTATAAAAGGCAAAGCCGATTTTTCTGCCAGAGTTTTAGAAAGTGATTTTTCAGGTACAATGTTAAATATTAATGGCAATGAATTGCACGTAAAATTAATAGGCGATTTTAATGCTTACAATTTATTGGCAGTGTATGGCGTAGCAAAATTATTAAACCAAGAAACTACCGATGTGTTGGTGGCTATGAGTACACTTTCCGGAGCCGAGGGTAGATTTGAATATAGCATTTCTAAACAAAATAATGTAGTGGGAATTGTAGATTATGCACATACGCCAGATGCCTTAAAAAAAGTATTGGAAACCATTAATATGCTTAATTCAAAAAGAAACAACATAATAACCGTAGTAGGCTGTGGTGGCGATAGAGATAAAACCAAAAGACCTTTAATGGCTGCTATTTCTGCTAAGTTGAGCAATAAAGTTATACTTACTTCTGATAATCCAAGAACTGAGCAAGCAAGTGAAATATTGGCAGATATGATGAAAGGCATAGGTGTGTTAGAAAAGAAAAAAACCTTGGTAATAGAAAACAGAAAAGAAGCTATAAGAACAGCGGTAATGTTGGCAAATGAAGAAGATATAATATTAGTGGCAGGCAAAGGACATGAAAATTATCAAGAGATAAACGGAGTACGTCATCATTTTGACGACAAAGAAGAACTTTTGGCAGCTTTTGAATTAATGTGTGAATGATTGAATGTGTGAATTAGATAATTGGATAATGTGAGAATTTAAAAATGGGTGAAAAGAGAGAAAATATAGTTTTAAATAAATCAATACAGTTTTCAATGGATATAATTGAATTTACAGAACAACTATATGAAATGAAAAGATATAGACTTGCTGACCAAATCTTTGGAAGTGGAACTTCAATAGGAGCAAATGTTAGGGAAGCTCAGTCTGCTGAGAGTATAAAAGATTTTATTCACAAAATGAAAATAGCACATAAAGAAGCTTATGAAGTTGAATATTGGTTGTTGTTATGTAAGGAAAGTAAATATTATCCATTTGAAGAAAAATTATTGAAAGAAGCTGAAGAATTATTAAAAATTATTGGAAAAATAATTCATACTTCTAAACAAAACATAAAAAGAAATTGAATTATTAGAAAATTAAAAAATTCGCACATTAAAAGATGTTATACCATATTTTCCATACAATAGAGCAGTACATGCACCTTCCGGGAGCAAGATTATTTGAATTCTTGTCTTTCAGAGCGGCAATGGCGGCTATTTTGTCTTTAGTTATATCTATAATTTTTGGCGATTTAGTAATAAACAAACTTCGCAGGCTACAAATAGGCGAAACCGTAAGAGATTTGGGTTTAACAGGTCAGAAAGAAAAGCAAGGAACACCTACTATGGGCGGTATTCTTATTTTAATGGCTATTCTTATTCCCACTTTGTTATTTGCCAAACTAAATAATATTTATATTATCATAATGTTAGTAGCCACAGTTTGGATGGGCTTAATAGGTTTTTTAGATGATTACATTAAGGTTTTTAAGAAAAATAAAGAAGGATTAAAAGGCAAATTTAAAGTGGTAGGGCAAGTAGGCTTAGGCATATTTGTGGGAGCAGTTATGTATTTCCACCCCGATATATATGTAAAGCAAGAAGTATCTCAAAATGAAGCTACTAAGTTTCCTGTAGAGCAAATTTCTACCATTACAGATTTTGAAGGAGGAGAAAGATATATGGCAGCCATAGA
The DNA here is from genome assembly GCA_020635995.1 of Chitinophagales bacterium. Taxonomy (NCBI): domain Bacteria; kingdom Pseudomonadati; phylum Bacteroidota; class Chitinophagia; order Chitinophagales; species Chitinophagales bacterium. The sequence goes on from JACJYS010000001.1 coordinate 857,518, forward strand.
TGCACCTATTACCAATATTCCTTTTATAAAAGGCAATGAGTTTAACTACGAAAAAATACTAACCATTATCAATCCCGATTGGCGTTGGTTGGGTTGGATAATTTTTATTCCTGCGGTTATATTCATTATTACGGCAGTTTCTAATGGAGCTAATTTAACAGACGGAATAGACGGTTTAGCCACAGGTTCATCGGCTATTATTGGAGTAGTATTGTTTGTATTTACTTATGTTTCGGGCAATATTATTTTTGCTAATTATTTAGATATTTTATACATCCCCAATGCGGCAGAGCTTACCATTTTTGTGGCAGCATTTGTAGGGGCGTGTATTGGTTTTTTGTGGCAAAATTCATATCCGGCTAAAGTTTTTATGGGCGATACAGGAAGTTTAGCCATAGGTGGAATTATAGCCACCATAGCTATTTTAACCAGAAAAGAATTGCTATTGCCGTTATTGGCAGGCATATTTTTAGCAGAAAATCTGTCGGTAATACTGCAAGTAAGTTATTTTAAATACACCAAAAAGAAATACGGAGAAGGGAAAAGAATATTCCTAATGTCGCCATTGCATCATCATTACCAAAAGAAAGGGTATCATGAAGCAAAAATTGTAACCCGATTTTGGATAATAGGAATACTACTGGCAATATTAAGTATAGTAACATTAAAAATAAGATAAAATGAGAACGAAATTAATTTTTTGCGCAAGCGATGATGAAATGACCGAATTTATAGTTTGGTTAGATTTAGATAGAATACCTGAAAAATCGGATGAAGTAGATATTCATGCTTTTTTAAAGAAAAAAGATATTGATTATATAATAAGTACTATTCCAGAGGAAAGTTTGATGTTTTCATTCTTTTCCGTGTTTTCTGTAATATTAACAAAAGACGAAAAAGGCATTTATTACGCTATTTATATCAATTCTAATTATGAGGAAATGAATAATTTGTTTAGTCAACTTGGAGATGAAGATGATGACTTTGATTTTGATGAATTTGACGATTATGATGATGACGATTTTGAAGATTACGATGATGAAAGCGACAATTTATTTATTAATTAAGTGAATAAAACTAAAGCAATAGCAATACTGGGTGCTGCCGAAAGTGGCGTAGGCACTGCCATCTTAGCACAAAAGCAGGGATATACTGTTTTTGTGTCGGATTTTGGTGCTATAAAACCAAAGTATAAAGCTATGCTTACCCAAAATAATATTAAATGGGAGGAAGGTAAACATACTGAAGCGGAGATATTAAATGCTACTGAAGTAATGAAAAGTCCCGGAATACCGGAAAAAGCTCCAATTATTAAAAAAATTAGAGAAAAGGGAATTTCCATAGTTTCAGAAATAGAGTTTGCTTCACGCTATACCGATGCCAAAATTATAGGTATAACAGGTAGCAATGGAAAAACTACCACCACAAGTTTAACTTATCAATTGCTAAAAGATGCCGGGTATAATGTGGGTTTGGGTGGCAATATTGGAAAAAGTTTTGCTTATCAAGTGGCAACAGAAAAGTATGATTATTATGTATTGGAAATAAGCAGTTTTCAGTTAGACGATATTCAGGATTTTAAACCACATATTTCTGTAATAACAAACATAACACCCGACCATTTAGATAGATACAACTATAGTTTTGATAATTATATAGCATCTAAATTTAAGATAGCACAAAACCAAACTAAAGAAGATTTATTAGTGTATTGTGCCGATGATGAAGTGATAGAAAACTATATGAAAACGCATAAACTAAAAGCAACATTGCTACCTTTTTCTCAAATTAAAGAAGTGGATAAAGGAGCATATTTAGATAAAGAACAAATAACCATAAACCTAAAAAAAAAAGAAATTATTATGTCAATTAACGAGTTAGGACTAACAGGAAAACACAATGTTTACAATTCAATGGCAGCGGCTGTGGTAGCACGAGCTTCTGATATTAAAAAAGAGAACATTAGAGAGAGTTTGGAGCATTTTGAAAGCCTTGAACACCGCTTAGAGAAAGTGCTAAAAATAGGAGGTATTCAGTATATTAATGACTCAAAAGCCACCAATGTAAACTCTACTTGGTATGCTATGGAATGTATAGTTCAGCCTATGGTTTGGATAGCCGGTGGCGTAGATAAAGGTAATGATTATGACGTGCTAAAAGCTTTAGTGAGAAACAAAGTGCACACTATTATTTGCTTAGGTAAGGACAATAGAAATCTACATGAAGCTTTCTCGCATAATACGAGTTTAATGGTTAATGTTCAAAATATGAAAGAAGCAGTACGTTTAGCTAATCATTTTGCTAACAAAGGAGATGCTGTATTGTTATCGCCAGCGTGTGCCAGCTTTGATTTATTTGAAAACTATGAAGACAGAGGAAATCAATTTAAACAAGCAGTAAGGGAGTTGTAATAAAGCCATTAGCTTTTAGCCAAAAGCTGAAGAGTATAATAAAGCGAGTAACAAAATGAAGAATTTTAGAAAATATAGTGTTTGGCAAGAAGCAATGGTAATAGTTGATGATGTTTATGGTATTGTTGATGGTTTTCCAAAGTCAGAGAACTTTGGTATGAGAAGTCAAGTAACAAGGGCTGCTGTTTCAGTTGCGTCAAATATAGCAGAAGGTTGTTCTCGTTCAAGTCAGATAGATTTTAAAAGGTTTCTTCAAATTTCTATGGGTTCTTTGTTTGAATTAGAAACACAACTTTTAATAATAAACAATAGAAACTGGGTTGATGAAAATAAAGTGATACAATTAATAGATAAAGTAATAGAGTTAGAAAAAAGATTGGGAGCATTAATAAGAAAAATAAAAGAAGATACCGCAAAAAGCTAACAGCAAAAAGCTAATAGCTAATAGCAAGAAGCTAACAGCCAATAGCTAAATAAAAAAACAAATGAAAACAATAAAACTAAAAGGAGATAAATATATATGGGGCATAGTGCTGATGCTATCGCTGTTTTCTCTGCTAGCAGTTTATAGCTCTACGGGTACGCTTGCGTATAAAATGCGTGCCGGCAATACCGAGTACTACCTTATTAAGCAACTGCTTATTATAGGTGGTGGTTTGGTGTTGATGTATATTACTCATTTAGTTAACTACAAGTATTTTTCAAGAATTTCGCAAATACTCTATTACTTAAGTGTGATATTGCTCATTATCACTTTATTAGTTGGTACTAACATTAATGAAGCTAAACGGTGGCTTACCCTACCGGGAGTAAACTTAACTTTTCAAACTTCCGATTTAGCTAAACTGGCTCTCATTATGTTTTTAGCAAGAATGCTGAGCAAAAAACAAGATAAAGTAAGTTCTTTTAGCGAGGGTTTTTGGCCTACAATTTTGCCTGTGTTTATAATATGTGGTTTAATAGCTCCAGAAGATTTATCTTCTGCTTTAGTGCTGTTTTCTACCAGTGTGCTTATTATGTTTGTGGGAAGAATACACATAGCCTATATTGGTGGCTTAATAGCTATTAGTTTATTATCGGCAGTGTTGTTTATTTCTCTTTTATACACACTTCCCGAAGATAAAATGCCCGGGCGTATGACTACATGGAAAGCCAGAATAGAATCTTTTACGGCAGATGAGGAAGTAACAGAAATACCGTATCAGCTTATGCAGTCAAAAATTGCTATAGCAAAAGGTTTAGTGCCAAGAGGCCCCGGTAATAGCACACAGCGTAATTTTTTACCTCACCCTTATTCCGATTTTATTTATGCCATTATTATAGAAGAATATGGCTTAATAGGTGGTGCATTTATAGTCTTTTTATACCTTGCTTTTTTAGTGCGTGCAGCATTTATAGTTCGTAAATCGCCCAAAGCATTTGGAGCATTATTAGCTTTTGGTTTAGCCTTAAGTTTAGTTATACAAGCATTAATAAATATGGGGGTTACCGTAGGTATTTTGCCCGTTACAGGATTAACATTGCCATTAATAAGTATGGGAGGAACATCTACCATTTTTGTGAGTATAGCTTTTGGAATTGTATTAAGTGTAAGCAATGATGCAGAAAGTTTGCAAGAAGCTCAAAATGTGGCTGAAAATGTAGTTGAAAATAAGGAAACTGACGAGGAAGATTAGGAAGAAGTATTTATAATTTTAATTAACGATTTGGAAAAAAAATTAAACATATTAATGAGTGGTGGCGGTAGCGGAGGTCATGTATTTCCTGCTATAGCCATAGCCGATGCTATAAAGAAAGAGCATTCTAATGCGGAGTTTTTGTTTATAGGTGCTAATGGCAAAATAGAAATGACTGCCGTACCTAAAGCAGGCTACAAAATTGTAGGGCTAAATATTGCCGGTTTCCAAAGAAAATTAACCTTAAAAAATCTTTTGTTTCCTTTTAAACTTTTGTTTAGCATAATTAAAGCTTGGTTTGTAGTAAAACGCTTTAAACCCAATGCTGCCATAGGCACAGGAGGCTACGCCAGCGGAGCAGCACTTAAAGTAGCACAGTGGCAGGGAGTGCCAACATTTGTGCAAGAGCAAAATGCTTTCCCCGGCATTACTAATAAACTATTGGCTAAAGATGTAAAATATGTTTTTGCGGCTTATCCGGGTTTAGAAAAATATTTTGGAAAAGATAAAATCATTATTTCCGGAAATCCGCTGAGAGGGAGCATAAACATAAGCAATGTAAATAAAGCAGAAGCGGTTAAGCATTTTGGCTTAAATGAAAACAAACCAGTGGTTTTTATAACAGGTGGAAGTTTGGGTGCCAGTGCTATTAACAAAGCTATTGCTCATTATATTGAAATGATAAAAGAGCAAGATGTGCAGTTAATATGGCAATGTGGTAAAATTTATGAGGAAACTTATACAAAATTCAATTCTGAAAGTATAAAAGTGTTAAGTTTTATAGATAGAATGGATTACGCTTATGCTGCTGCCGATGTTATTATTTCAAGAGCAGGCGGAACTATTTCAGAGTTAGCATTAGTGGGTAAGCCTGTTATTTTATTGCCTTCGCCTAATGTGGCGGAAGACCACCAAACTAAAAACGGAATGGCTTTAGTAGAAAAAAATGCCGCTATTTTAATAAAAGATATTGATGCCAATGAAAAATTAGTGCCAGAAGTTTTAAAACTGTTAGCGAATAAAAATAAACAAGAAGAATTAAGTAAGAATATAAAATTATTTGCAAAACCAAATGCAGCTAAAGAAATAGCTCAAAAAGTATTAGCAACTATACAATGATTAGTTTAACTAACATATCAAACATATATTTTATTGGCATCGGGGGGATAGGTATGTCTGCTTTAGCACGCTATTTTAATAGTCAAGGCAAAAAAGTAAGCGGCTACGATAAAACACCATCGCCTTTAACTAATCAATTAAAACTTGAAGGTATAAATATAACTTTTGATGATAGCATAGAAACTTTAGATAAAGATGCCGATTTGGTGGTTTATACACCGGCTATTCCGGCTAATCATTTGCAGTTTAATTGGTACAAAAACAAAAATTATCAGCTACACAAACGTTCTGTAGTGTTGGGAGCTATTACCCAAAATAAATTTACTATAGCGGTAGCTGGTTCGCATGGAAAAACTACAGTTTCCTCTATGATAGCTCACATACTAAATGAAGCCGGTGGCTGTACGGCTTTTTTAGGAGGTATAGCTTCAAATTTTGGTAGCAACTATATACACACTTCAGATAAATACGTGGTGGTAGAAGCAGATGAGTATGACCGTTCTTTTATGACCTTAGAACCCAATATTGCTGTAATAACTGCCATAGATAGCGACCATTTAGAAATTTATGGTTCGTTAAAAAATATAGAAAATGAGTTTATAGCTTTTACTAATAAGATAGTAAAGGGTGGAACACTGTTTTTAAACGAAAAATATCTACACATAAAAAATAGATTAACTAATAATTTTGCTTTGAAATCTTATGGCTACAAAACAAGCAATAATGCTGTTTTAAAAGAATTTAAAGTAGAAAATAATGAATTTCATTTTAGCGTAGCTGTTGAAAAGGAAAATATTGAAAATATAAAGGCAAAATTTGGAGGTGTTCATAATTTAGAAAATGCTACTGTTGCCATTGCTGTTTGTAAAGAATTAGGAATTGCTGATGAAAAAATTAAAAAAGCCTTATACACTTTCAAAGGCATAAAAAGAAGATTTGATATTCAACTAACAAATGATGACTACGTTTATATAGACGATTATGCTCATCATCCGGAAGAAATTAAAGCCTTGCTTAATTCTATTAAAGTGCTTTATCCTACTAAAAATATAGTAGCCATTTTTCAGCCACATTTATTTTCACGCACTCAGGATTTGTGTGCCGATTTTGCGGAGCAACTAAGTAAAGCAGATGAAGTGCTTTTATTGCCTATTTATCCTGCCAGAGAATTGCCAATAGAGGGCGTTACAAGCACTATTATTTTAAACAAAGTAAATGCAAAGCGTAAAAGAATAGTTGAAAAACAAGATTTACTTGCCGTAGTTAAAAATTTGCCAAAAGATAGTGTAGTACTTACTATTGGTGCAGGAGATATAGATAGATTTGTAGAACCCATTAAAGAAATTTTAGCTAATGAGTAACGCAAAACGAAATATGATGCTTGTGTTAAAATTGTTTTTGGTATTGCTTTTTACAGGATTATTTATAACCATTCTAATTTCTGCAAAAACTAATATAGAAGATGTGGTGTGCACAGATATTGATGTTCAAATAAACGAAAAAAACGGAGTTCACTTTTTAACTAAAAAGGAAATCGTTGACTACATTAACAACAATGGAGCATCTATGGTAATAAACAAAAAAATAAAGGACATAGATAAAGCAACCATAGAAAAAAGGATAGAAAGCAATAAATATGTTTCAAGTGCAGAGGTTTTTTCAAATTTTGAAGGCAGGCTGAGGGTAAAAGTAAACCAACGTACGCCATTTTATAGAGTATTCAACAATGAAGGTGTTAGTTATTATGTAGATGTTAACAATAAACGCATTCCTTTATCAGCTAACTTTACGCCAAGGCTTATTGTGGCTACAGGTTATTTGACGAACAGTTCTTTGCCTTCAGATACTATAAATAAGAGATTAAATGAAATTATAAGTTTCATTAATAAAGATGAATTTTTAGAAGCTATGATTGGGCAAATAGATGTTACCAAATCCGGTGATTTTGTATTGTACCCAAAAATAGCGGAACACTATGTAATCTTTGGCTCTACAAGCAATATGGAAGACAAATTTAAAAGGCTCAAAATATTTTATAAGAAAGCCCTAAAATTTGTCAATTGGAAACAGTATGAAAGCATAAATCTTAAATATAAAAATCAAATAATCTGTACTAAAAAATAATTAACTATGAGAACACCGGGAAAAATAATGGTAGGGGTAGATATAGGAACAACAAAAATTTGTGCCTTAGTAACCCGAAAAAACGAAAATGGAAAAACGGAAGTTTTAGGTATTGGTAAGGCCGATTCGCATGGCGTATTGCGTGGGGAAGTTGCCAATATTGATAAGACTGTACACTCTATTGTACAGGCGGTAGAGCAGGCAGAGAAAGCTTCTGGCGAAAAAATAACCAATGTATATGTGGGTATTGCAGGACAGCATATTAGGAGTATGCAAAACAGAGGAATATTGACTAGAACAAATTCTGAAAATGAAATAAATAAAGAAGATGTTAAGTCAATGATTAGAGATATGCACAAGTTAGCTTTAAATCCTGGTGAAAGAATAATACATGTGCTTCCTCAAGAGTTTTATGTGGACTCCGTTTTGGCTTTAGATACGCCTATAGGTATGTGCGGTAGCAGATTAGAAGCTAATTTTCATATTATAACAGGAAAAGTTTCTGCGGCTCAAAACATAAAAAGATGTATAGAAAAAGCAGGTTTAGTTATGGACGGTTTAATATTAGAACCATTGGCATCTGCGGCAGCAGTTTTAGATGAAAATGAAAAAGAAGCGGGCGTTGCTTTAGTTGATATAGGTGGTGGAACTACAGATTTAGCTATTTTCCAAGATGGCATTATTCGTCATACTTGTGTTATTCCTTTTGGTGGAAACATTATAACAGAAGACATTAAAAATGGTTTTAAAATAATGAAAAATCAAGCGGAGCAGCTAAAAACCAGATTTGGTAGTGCTGTAGCTTTAGAAACTAAAGAAAATCAAGTTATTTCAATACCTGGAATTAAAGGTAGAGATCCTAAAGAAATTTCGGTAGCCAGCTTGTCAAAAGTGATACAATCAAGAATGGAAGAAATTTTTGAGCAAGTATATTTTGAAATAAAAGCATCGGGATATGCCAATAAATTAAATGCAGGAATAGTGGTAACAGGTGGAGGTTCTAAACTAACACATATTAAACAACTTTTAGAGTATGTTACAGGTTTAGATTCAAGAATAGGTTATCCAATAGAGCATTTGGCTGTTGGGTTTAATCCGGAGTTAAAACATCCACTTTTTGCCACAGGCATAGGATTAGTAGAAAAGGCTTTTGAAGAATATGAAGAAGATTTTAATAGCGATTTGAATATAGAAACATTTGATACTTTAAAAGAGCCGGCTGCTCAAAAAGAAATAGAAAAACCGGAAACAGAAGAGAAAGGAGAAGATGATGTAATACAAAAAGCTATAAATGCTAACCCGGGAAAATGGTGGGAAAAAATAATTAATAAAATACCGGATTGGTTAAGCGATGATAACCACAAAGATTTTGAAGAATAAAAACTGAATATAAAATGGATACTACTATGAATTTACATTTTGATTTACCGAAAGAGCAATCGTCAATTATTAAAGTAATTGGTGTAGGAGGCGGTGGCAGCAATGCTGTTAATTATATGTATGAATTAGGTATAAGAGGCGTTAACTATGTGGTTTGTAATACAGACCAGCAAGCATTAGATTTAAGTCCTGTGCCTAATAAAATACAATTGGGACCAGAAATGACCAGAGGTTTAGGAGCTGGTTCTCGTCCGGAAATAGGAGCACAAGCTACCGTAGAATCTACAGAGGAGATAAAAGAATTATTGAGCAAAAATACCAGAATGGTGTTTATAACTGCCGGAATGGGTGGAGGCACAGGAACAGGAGGTGCACCTGTAGTAGCTCAAATAGCAAGAGATATGGGCATATTAACCGTTGCTATTGTTACCACACCATTTAGTTTTGAAGGTAGAAGAAAACTAACCCAAGCAGATGAGGGAATAGAAAAGCTAAAAGAAAATGTAGATAGCATTATCATTATTTCTAACGATAAAATAAGAGAAATATATGGCAATTTGACTAAGTCTGAAGCATTTTCAAGAGCAGATGATATTTTGTCTATTGCGGCTAAAAGTATTTCGGAAATTATAACAGTACCGGGAGAGATAAACGTTGACTTTGCTGACGTTCAGTTTGTTATGAGCAATAGTGGCGTTGCCATTATGGGCGAAGCACAAGCAGAAGGGGAAAATAGAGCTATGCGTGCAGTACATGCCGCTATAAATTCGCCATTGTTAAACAGTAGCAATATTACAGGCTCAAAAAATATCTTAATCAATATTTCCTCAGGAAAAATGCAGGCAACTTTAGATGAAATAGATCAAATAAGTAATTTTGTGCAAGATGCGGCAGGGAATGATACCGATATTATTTTTGGTACTTGTGATGATGATACATTGGGCGATAAACTACGAGTAACAATTATTGCTACAGGTTTTGAAGATAAAATAGATAAACCCGTTATAGAGAAAAAAGAAATAATAAGTTTAGATACTCAAGTGCCAAAAAATGATATTGTTGAGAAAAAAGACGATATAGAAGAAATAAAATTAGTAGAAACGGATAAGCCGACTACTGATGAAACTTCTAATTTTTCTGATGAGGATAATAGAATCGTTTTTGATTTTGCGGTAGAAGAAACTACTGATGAAGAATCTTTTGAGGCAGAGGAAGATACTCAAGAAAATGAAACTGACGATAGGTTTAACTTTACTATAAAAGAAGTTGAAAAAGAACCGGAGCAAAAGTATAATTTTTATACTACGCCTCCTAAAGAGCCAAAAGAGAGTAGAGATGAGGGCAAAAATGAGATTATGCACAGAAATAGAGTTCAAAAACTGAAAGATGTTAGCTATAAATGGCAAAATATAGAGCAGTTAGAAAATGTGCCTGCCTACGAAAGAAAAGGAATAGATATAAATGAGGAAGTTCATAGCAAAAAAGAGCATACTTCTAAGTTTATTATTGAAAACTCTAATTTTAATGGAGAAAAACGTCCGGAAATTAGAAAGGATAACGGCTTTTTGAACGATAATATAGATTAAAAGAATTAATTTTTCATGGTAGTAAGCAGTTCGGTATGGGTAGCAATATTATACTGAACTGCACATACTAAAAAATAATATAAAGCTATACGAGTTGACATGGAAAAATGGATTGAATTTTATAAAAACCTCCCTTGGTATATAAAAAACATATACTTTGCCATAGCTTTATTTTTTGTTTTATGGATGCTTTTTTTTGACCAAAACAATATGTTTTACCAAATAAAACTAAGCCGAAAATTAAGCAAATTAGAAGACCAAAAGCACTATTTTCAAGAACAAATACAGGATGTAGAAAACACCAAAGAGGAACTATTTTCTACTGCGGCAAAAAAAGAGAAATTTGCCCGAGAAAAGTACCACATGAAAAAAGATAATGAGGATATTTTTATAATTGAAGTGGAAGATTAATTGTTTAATTTATTAATTTGTAAATTATATAATTAAAATTATTACCTTAGTGTTCATGAAACAATATTTATTTTTCTTAGCTTGTTTATTTTGTGCTTTTTCTTTAAAAAGTCAGAATGTATATATTTATAAAACAGACGGTTCTTCTGAACAATATGCTTTAAATAGTGTGCAGCGTATTACATATAGTGGAAATAATATGATATTAAGAATGAACAATGGCGCTACACATACTTGGGATATAAATACAATAGATAAATATTCCTACAAAGAATTGTCTCCTATTATAGAATTAAATACGCCTAATTTTAATTTTGAAGTTTTTCCTAATTCATTTGAGAATTATTTGATTCTAAAAAGTAATAATTCAGAAGTAAAGGGGAAATTTGACATAGAGATTGTAGATGTTTCGGGAAAAGTATTTTACAGCAATGAAATAGGAGTAGAAAAAATGTCGGACTATAAAATTGAAGGATTGGATGATTTGGTGGCAGGAATTTATTTTTGTAGAATAACTAATAGTCAATCACTTTTTGTAAAGAAAATAATTAAAAACTAAAAAATACTTATGAAAAATATATTTACTTTAATCTTTGTATTTGGTGCTTTTGTAGCTATTTCGCAAAATCAAATGACAATTCATTTTACTAATGGTAACACAGAGACTTTTTTATTGAACGATATAGATAGTATTACTTATACTTCTGGGAATACTGTATCTTACAATTTGGGAGATGAAGGTCCTGCGGGAGGTATTATAGTTTATGATAAAGGTTCTTATTCTAATGGATGGAGATACATGGAGTTGTCTCCAAATAATTTAAGTCAAGGATATGGTACTGGACATTGTTATGTTTCCAGTCAGTTTTTATCTGGTATAGGAAATGGAGCTAATAATACCGATGTAATGGTAAATAACTGTGCCGACCCTAATGATGCAGCAGTTTTATGCAAAAATTATATGCTTGTTAATAATGGTGTAACTTTTGACGATTGGTACTTACCTAATTTGGAAGAAATGTTATACATCTATAATCTTAAAGAATCTTTGGGTTATTTTAATACCCAACATTGGAATATTAATGACGGACAGTATGATTTATATTGGACTTCTACTCCTTATGATGATAATGAAGATTACATTGTAAGATTTGATGGCTGGAATACAACAAGACTAGAAAGTGAATCAAATAGAGTAAGGGCTATACGTTACTTTTAACTTTACTTTCCACTTTCTATTACGCCATCTTTTGTTATTACCCTAAAAGTAGTACGTCTATTTTCTTGGTGTTTTTCTTCGCTACATTGCACACCGTTTTTACATTCGTTTATTAGTCGGCTTTCGCCATAACCTTTGGCTTGTAGTTGGGTGGTAGGCACGCCTTTTTCTATTAAGTAATCTACCACGCTTTGTGCTCTTCTTTGGCTTAGGTCTTCATTGTATTTATCGCTACCGCGGCTATCCGTGTGAGAGCCTATTTCTATGGTTAAATCATTATTCTCTTGAAAAAAGCTTACTAATTTGTCTAACACAGGCAATGATTCTGCACGCAAAGTGGCTTTGTCATAATCGTAGTAAATATTAGGAATAACAATTTCCTTTTCCGGGAATATTTTTTCTAATTCTACTTGCTCATACAACTTTATAGTTAAGCTGTCTTTGCTGCTCAAACCTTTTGTGCTAACACTTAAGCTTTTATTAAAATAATCTACTTTATTAATATACAGTTTGTAATCTTGATTGGCCTCTAATTCAAATACTAATTTGCCATTTTGAGGTGTTATTTTTTCTTGCCCTTTCATTAATACTATAGCATTTTCAAGAGGTTTTAAACCTAATATTTTGCTGTTGGCATCATTTGGGTTTTCATAATTTTTTTCTACTACCGTTAAATGCAATTCGTAATAATTGATGAATAATTTTTGGTACATATATAAATCATCATTTCCTTTTCCGCCTTTTCGGGTAGAAGAAAATACCCCTGTTTCTAATATTTTGTTCTTGTCTGTATTTGGTAAATCAATAAACTGCAAGCTAAAATCGTCTGCTCCTGTGTTTATAGGAAAAGGCAATAACTCTGCTTGAGCGTAAGAGTTTTTATCGGGAGTGGCTTTAAAAATATCTAAACCACCATAGCCCTTTCTTCCATTAGTGGCAAAATATAGGTTGCCTTGCTTGTCAACAGTTGGGAATAAATCGTTTTTCTCCGTATTTACGTAGTAACCTGCATTTATGGGTTGGCTGTATGTTCCATTATTTATATCTATATAATAAATGTCTTGCTCGCCATAGCCATAAGGTGCATCACTTGAAAAATAAAGGCGTTTATTATCGGGGCTTACATAAGGCTGCCCTACATTTGCCGAATCAGAAAATATTTCAACTAATTCTGGCTCATACCAATATTGTCCGTCTGCTTCGGCTTTATAAATTCTGCAAAAACTTTTGCCTAAATCTAAATAATCGCAACGAGTAAAATATGCCGTTTCAAAATTTGACGTAAAAGCCATCACACCTTCTGCTAAATCGGTATTTATGGGAGCATCTATATCTGTAGCATTGTTCCAGTTCCCATTGTTGTATTCGGCTACATATATATCCGGATTTTTTTGTCCGTCCCACGGTTGTACTTTGTCGCCTATATTAGTAGCTCTTGTAGAAGTAAAACTCAGTTGGTTATTTTTAAACATGCGTGGAGCATATTCGCCAGCTGCGGTATTCAAATTCCCCAAGTTTTTAATCAGTATATTTTGCTCTTTGCTGTTTTGTTTCTCTAATATTTCTTCTAATAGTTTAATTTCGGAGCTGGTATTAAAAATATCATTGCTCAGCTCTTTATACTTTTTTATAGAAGCTAAAGCATCTTCATATTCTTCATTGTGTTTTTGAGCCAATCCAAGCTGAAGATAATTGTACGGGTCATCGCTTATTTCGGTTATGCGTTTATAGGTGCTTACTTCTCCTTGCGGATTATTCATAGCATTATAGCTGTTGGCAAGTAGTTTTAGTTTTTCTACTTTCTCAAAGTTATCATTTGCACTTTCTGCTTCTTGGTTAAGTAGTTCAACAGCTTTTACAAACTTTTTTTGCTCGTAGGCAGCAGTTCCTGTCTTAACAACTGTGCTGGTGCTTTTGCATGCAATAAATAAAACACTTACAAATAAGAATAAAAGAAAATTTTTCACTTAATAAAGGTACACTTTTAACTTAAATTATTGTACTTCTCCTTCTTTCAAAATAATTTCTTCTGTTCCGTCTATAGGAATACTAAATTCTATGCCTTTAACATCAAAAGTTGCCGAGCCTGTATATTTAACATCTACTTGTTTGTTTTGCAATGAATTTAAAGCTCCACTTAATAAACCAGCCCAGTTGTCTTTTAAAAGTTGTTTTGGTGTAAAAGATGTTTTTAAAGGAATATTAAAATTGTCTTTCTTTTTTATTTCTGTTTTTGCCGTTTGCGATACATGACTTACCAGTACTTCATTAACAAAAATATCTACATCTACATTGTTTAAATAAATGCTTACAGGATTGGGATTAAAAACTACAGCATCGGCATTTATAGTAATGTTAGTATAGTTAAGATCTTCAACCACAATGTTTTGTATGGTTTTAAATTTAGGTTTTACGGCTTCGGTACTGCAAGCTGCAAGAAAAATAAGGAATAAAGGTAAAAGGTATTTTTTCATAGTTTTAGTTGAATTTTATAGATTTAATAGGGTCAATATTATTAACCAACCTTGAAGGTAATAGCAAAAATAATGCCCCAATAAGTAAAGTAAAAATGTTTAAAAAAAGTAGCCATGTCCATTCTATTTTAACGGGAGCATAATCTATATAATAAGAATCTTGAGGCAGTTTAACAAAGTGTGTTATATCTTGCAAATAACATAATCCTATGCCGGCAATATTGCCAATAAGCAATCCTAAACCCAAAATGAAAATGCCATTCCAAATAAAGATATTTTGTAATTGTTTTTTATTGCTTCCCAAGGCTTTTAAAATACCTACCATATGGGTGCGGTCAAGTATTAAAATAAGTAAAGAAGTTATCATATTAACGGCTGCTACCAATAGCATTACTATTAATATTACTATTTCATTAGTGTTTTGTAGTGCCAGCCAATTAAAAATATCGGGTTTAAATTCTTTAATAGTTTGGGCGTATAAATTTTGGTCTATAGAGTAAAATAAATCATCTCCAATTTTGTCTAAAGGGTCTTTTAATAGTTCGTGTCTTTTGTCTTCCGATAAAAAAGGAGCTATTAGTTTTTTACCATAAACAACTATTTTATTTTCAAACAAATTTTTGTCATCTACAAAAACTTCAAATCCACCTACTTCATCATTTTTCCAGCCGTTTAAGTTTTGTATTACGCCTATGTCTATCCACGCATATTGCTGGTCAAACTCTTGAATGCCGGAACTATAAATACCCGAAATTTGAAATTTTCGTTTACGCACTTTGGCATCATCTTCTAAAAAGCTAATAAGCACTTCATCGCCTACTTTTAGTTTTAATCTATTGGCAGTTATTTCAGAAATTAATATTTGATAATTGTCTTTTTTACCTGTAATGTCAAAAAGTTGTCCGTCTAT
Source organism: Chitinophagales bacterium (assembly GCA_020635995.1). Lineage (NCBI taxonomy): Bacteria > Pseudomonadati > Bacteroidota > Chitinophagia > Chitinophagales > Chitinophagales bacterium. Next base: position 872,828 of record JACJYS010000001.1, read on the forward strand.
AATATTATTTACTACAGATTCTTTTTTAAAATCGGGAGCAATGCCTTTAAGTATAATGCCTTCAAAATCTTCTTGTGCGTGTATAATGCCACCTTTAAGTGCTACGGATTGCACATGAGCCACGCCTTTATAATCTTCGGGGTGTAGGTATAAATTATTATTGGTACTTATGGGTACTTTGTCTAAACTCTCCGAAGCTTCATAGGGCGTAACAATAATATGAGCCCAAAAATTGAATACTTTATTACTTATAGTTTGCTGAAAACCACTAATTAAAGCGGTAGAAATAATCATAACGGCAGTACTTAATGCTACGGCAGCTACAGAAATTTTAAGAATAAACCTTGAAAAAGACTGCTGTTTATTGCCTGCTATTTTTTTAACTATGAAAAGTGGAAAATTCATTAAAGCACTATGCTAATTTTTGTACTGCTCAAAAATAAGGAAAGTAATTGAAATGGGAGGAATTGGGGGGATTATGTGGTGTGTAGGATAATTGTTTAGGGAAGTGTTTGTCTTTTATATTTAACGGATAGAAATATTGCATCTATTATTTTTTATTTTGAGTATAAGGACCTAAAAATTTATCTCCGTTAAAATGTACTAAGTGGTCAGGATTATCTGCAATCCAAACTTCTGTTTCCCAAGCGATGTCAGCTATAAATTGTCTGAATTTTTGGCGATTTAAAAATGCAGTGATGTACACTATATCTGCTTTACAATCTTTAGTTAATTTTTGAAGCTGAATTAATCTTAATTCACTTATCGGGCCTGAAGAATGAACTGCTTCAATAAGATAAAGCCAATTTTTCTCTTTTGAGTAGGCTATTATATCCGGCAATTCTTCATGTGATATTTCAAAGAAATTTAACTCTTCAAGTTTTTGTTTTTCTAAATAAAGATATTTATCAGAAGTATCTCCTACATAAAGTACTTCTGCACTGTATCCAAATCTTGGTAAAAAATCTTCAATTATTGCTTTTTGTAGTTCGTTGTGTTCTCCTGCCGAAAAAGTTAATGTATTACCGGCAGGAAGAATTGCATCTACTTTTGTTATCTTTCTTTCTCTTTTAAGTTTTTTACTTAATGGCTCTATATCTTTTAATTTTTTAGCAACTATTTTATCCCAATCTTTTGAGCCAAAATTTCTAATTATTTCGGCATAAATTGGATTTATGGAATAACCTCTTGTAGAATCATTGGTGGCAGAATTTGGACTTGATTGCACAACAATTTCCGCAACTGTAAGTAATTTCAAATCTTTTCTGCGTATGTCATCATACGAACCAGAACTTATATTTTCTCCAAAATTACTATTCACAAATACTATTATATCCCGTGTTTTTAGAGCATATCCATCGTTTAAATCTTTCGTTTTCTTAAAGTCGGAAATTTTCTTAATATCGCCACATGCAAGAAAAGCGATTGCCATTCTTTCTAAACGTCTTGGTGTTGTGTTTAAAGGGATTCCAAAAGCATCAAGAATATAAAGTGTAGTATTAATTAGCTCCTGAACTTGTTGTGTTTTTTCGTTAAAGGTTTTTAATTTATCGGGATGGATATATTGCTTCATTTTGAAAAAGTGTTAATTGTTCATTTTCAGCAAAGTTATATTCATTAGTAACTTTACCCTGTAGATAATTCTTTATGTTTAAAGCCAAATGGTAAGCAAAATATGGTGCTACTGCGTTTCCTATTTGATTGAATTGGTTTGTTTCTGTACCCGAGAATTTAAACCAATCGGGAAAACTTTGAAGTCTTGCAGCTTCTCGTACTGTTATTCTTCTTCTTCTTCCGTCTTTTAATTTAACTCGGTGCATATCTCCCGTAGCTCCGGCTAAATTTCTACAAGTTAAAGTTCTTGCCGGTTTGTCTAAATACAAATCTCTTGGATTAATACATTTTGAGGCTTTTTCATAGTTTGCAACGTATCTGTCCATAGATTCAGTAAAAAATTTTGAATCTTCATTATACTGTAACGCAAGTTTTCCAAGAGCTTGTCCTGCTGTTATTTTCCGCTTTATTTTTTTTGGTAAATTTATTTTTTTCTTTGCCCCAATTACAATAACTCGTTCTCTATTCTGTGGCACTTCAAAATTTACGGCATTTAAGAGTGCATAGTTAATATAATAACCCGAATGTTCAAGTTCTTCAATTACTTCCTTTAAATACCACTTGTTTTTGTATAGCATTCCTCTAACATTTTCAAATAGTAGTATCTCCGGATTAAGTTGTTTAATTGCAGATAAGAAAATCGGAAATCCATCTCTTGAATCTTTTAGACCAAGTTGTTTACCTCCTACACTAAATGGCTGGCAAGGTGGTCCGCCAATAACTATATCTGCTTTAGGGTATTTTGATTCAACGCTTAGTTTTTCGTTAAAACAATTACCAATTAAGTTTTTATTATAAGTATTTGTTGCCTGTTCGTCCATTTCATAGCCAATAGTTTTAAATCCATTCGCTTCAAACCCAAGGGAAAGTCCACCACACCCTGCAAAAAGATCAACTACTGTTTTATTGAAATCCGTATCAACCCAAGGTTCTAGCTTTTTGTTAATTTCTTCCCAGTATTCCATTTTTCAAAGGTACAATTTTTTGATTTGTTATTCTTTCCTTAATAATATATGCTATGTGCAATCATTAATAACAATATTTTCTATCAAACAACAACCTTTGTCCTTTTATACTTTCATTAAATTCTCCATTGGCATAAGCTAAATGTCCGTTTACAAAAGTGTGGGTTACTGTGTTTCTAAAAATATTGCCTTCCAGTGGACTCCAGCCACACTTGTAGTATATGTTGTCTTTATTTATGTAATTTTTGTTTGTTAAGTCAACGAGTACAAGGTCGGCAAAATAGCCTTCTCTTACATAACCTCTTTCTTTTATATTGAAACATTCAGCAGGAGCGTGGCACATTTTTTCTACTACTTTTTCTAAGCTTATTTTCCCTCTTTGATGAAAATCAAGCATCATATTTAAACTGTGCTGTACCAATGGCAAACCCGAAGGAGCTTTAAAATAGCTGTTGCGTTTTTCTTCTAAAGTATGTGGAGCGTGGTCGGTAGCAATAATGTCCAGTCTATCATCAAGCAAAGCATCAAATAAAGCTAAGCGATTAGTTTTTAATTTAATAGCAGGATTACATTTTATTCGGCTACCAAATATGTAGTAATCTTCGCTATCAAACCATAAATGGTGCACACATACTTCCGATGTTATTTGTTTTTCTTTTAAAGGAATTTTATTAGTAAATAATTCAAGTTCTTTAGCGGTAGAAATGTGTAAAATATGCAAGCGGGTATTGTATTTTTTAGCCAAGGCTACAGCTTTAGACGAAGATAAATAACAGGCTTCTACACTTCTAATTATAGGATGCATATAAAATGGTACTAACTCACCATATTTTTCTTTAGCTATAGATTCATTAGCTTTCACAGTGTGTTCATCTTCGCAGTGGGTAGCTATTAAACCAGGGAAATTTTTAAAATACTGCGTTAAAGTATTGTCATCATCTACCAGCATATTTCCTGTGCTACTTCCCATAAATAATTTTAAACCACACACTTGACTTAAATCGGTTTTCATCACTTCTTCGTAATTATCGTTAGCTCCGCCCATAAAAAATGAATAATTAGCCAGCGAAACTTCATTAGCACGGGCATATTTTTTGGCTAATTCTGCTTGAGTAGTAGTGGTGGGTTTAGTGTTGGGCATTTCCATAAAAGAAGTAGTGCCACCAGCTACAGCAGCTTTAGCTTCAGTATAAATTTCTGCTTTATGAGTTAAGCCGGGTTCCCTAAAATGTACTTGGTCATCTATTACTCCGGGTATTAAATATTTTCCTTCTGCATTTATTTCTACAGCATTGCTGCTGTTTTCAATTTGCGAAGCTATTTTTTCTATCCGATGATTTTTAATTAAAACATCAGCTTGAAATATTTTGTCTTCGTTAATAATTTGAGCATTTTTTATGAGGTAGTTTTGCATTGTTTTAGCTTCTTTTACACAAAATTACAGTATTAAGCTATGCTACTCAAAAATATCACTCTTTAACTATCAACAGCCAAAAGTTATAATATTTGGCTGTTTAATTAGCCAAAAATTATGTTTTTTGGCTGTTTAATTAGCTAAAAATTATGTTTTTTAGCTAATTTCATTATCTTTGTCTTTAATGGATGTAGGAAGAGTGATAGAAAAAAAGCTTAAAAATCAGTTTTTTAAGGGTAAAGCACTGGTATTGGTAGGTCCAAGGCAAACAGGAAAATCTACTTTGGTACAGAAGTTACTTAAAAATTATACAGAAGTATTATTTTTAGATGGAGATGATTTTAATGTGAGAGAGCAACTGGAAAAGCCTAAAACGGCAGTACTTAAAAGATTAATAGCACAAAATAAAGTGGTTTTTATAGATGAAGCCCAGAGAATAAGCAATATAGGAATAACGGCTAAAATAATAACAGATCAGTTTAAAGATGTACAATTAATACTGAGTGGTTCATCTGCTTTTGAATTGAATAATCAGATAAATGAGCCTTTAACGGGCAGAAAATGGGAGTATAATTTGTTTCCTATATCGTGGGAAGAATGGCAGAGCTACGTGGGGTTTTTAAAAGCAAACCAGCAGATAGAAACACGGTTAATATATGGAATGTATCCAGATGTACTTAATTATGAAGGGCAGGAAGAAGAAGTACTGCACAATTTGGTAAACAGCTATTTATATAAAGATATATTGGCTTTATCGGGTATAAAAAAGACAGATGTGTTACAAAAATTAACCCAAGCTTTGGCACTACAAATGGGTAGCGAAGTATCTTATAATGAGCTGGCACAGTTACTTGGAATTAACAAAGAAACGGTTAGTAGTTATATAGATATATTAGAAAAAGCCTATATTGTTTTTAGAGTAAACCCTTTTAGCAGAAATATTAGAAACGAAATAAAAACAAATAGAAAAATATATTTTTATGATAATGGTATAAGAAATACTATTATTTCTAATTTTAATCGGCTTGATTTAAGAGCAGATAAAGGAGCATTGTGGGAGAACTTTTTAATTACGGAAAGATTAAAATATTTGCATTATCATCAAAAATATACAAATACCTATTTTTGGCGAACCACCCAGCAGCAAGAAATAGATTGGATAGAAGAAAAAGGCGGTAAACTAACAGCGTATGAGTTTAAGTGGAGTAGCAAAAAGAAAGTAAAATTTCCTGCTACATTTAAAAAGAAATATGATGCCACTTTTGAAGTAATAAATAAGGACAATTATTTTGAATTTATTACTTGATGTAAGGAGATTTGTTAGCATATTTTCATTGTAAAATCAATTCTTTTTTACGAATTAATGCCAATAATTATATGTATTCCAAATTTTAGCTTACATTTGCAACAATTAAATAAACAATTTTAAAGTATTATGAGTACAGGAACAGTAAAGTTCTTTAATGCAACCAAAGGTTTTGGTTTTATTAAAGATGATGAAAACGGGCAAGAATATTTTGTGCACGTTTCAGGATTAGTAGACAAAGTAGAGCAAGACGACAAAGTAACGTACGACTTGCAGGAAGGTCGTAAAGGATTAAATGCAGTAAACGTTAAAAAAGCGTAATAAACATATAATTTTACTATTCAACAGAAAAAGTCCCGACACAATCGGGACTTTTTTGTTTTATTCCTTACACTCGTGGCACGACTCCAAGTCGTGCCACGAGTACGAGTACAGGGGAACTCCAAGTAGTGCCACGAGTAGTCTAACTGTATAATCTCTCAATATCTATTCCTCTAATAAACATCTTGTTAATTACTTTTTTCTTTAAATCAAATGCTTTCTTTTAGTTTTGTGCAAACAAACATTTTACCATGAAATTTTTTATAGATACAGCAAGTCTTTCACAAATTAAAGAAGCCGAAGCTTTAGGCATATTAGATGGCGTTACCACCAATCCCTCATTAATGGCTAAAGAAGGCATAAAGGGCGAAAAAGCCGTATTGCAGCATTATGTAGATATTTGCAAAATTGTAGATGGACCAGTTAGTGCCGAAGTATTGAGTACCGATTTTGAGGGTATGGTAAAAGAAGGTGAAGCCTTGGCAAAATTGCATAAAAATATAGTAGTAAAAATTCCGATGATAAAAGACGGTATTAAAGCCATTAAATACTTTACGGATAAAGGCATAAAAACAAACTGCACCTTAGTTTTTTCTGCCGGGCAGGCATTGTTGGCGGCCAAAGCAGGAGCTGCTATGGTTAGCCCTTTTATAGGCAGAATAGACGACAGCAACTGGGATGGCGTGCAGTTGATAGAACAAATAGTACAGATTTACGACAATTACGGTTTTACTACAGAAATTTTAGCCGCTTCTATTAGAAATCCGCTACACATAGTGCGTTGTGCAGAAGCCGGTGCAGATATAGCCACTTGTCCGCTGTCAAGTATAGAAGGTTTATTTAAGCATCCTTTAACAGATATTGGCTTGGCTAAATTTATAGAAGACAGCAAGAAAATGGCGTAGTTTTTATAGGCTTTTAGATGTTTAGACCGCTTCGCTATTAGAAATTAGATTTAAGGCGTAAGACGAGGATAAGATATATTGTGGATAATTTATATTTTAATATAAAAAGGGTAAATTTGTGTATGATTATATAAGAAACGTTAAAATGAGTTTTTATATTTTTGTTGCACATAAGATAAAAGAATAAACTGTTTCTAAATGAAATTAATGCTTGCCATCATATTGTTTTGCTTTTTTAATCTTGCTTTTGGACAGATTGAAAAGGAATATCTAATTGACATTGAACTACAAAACTGTCTTGACTATAGTGATAATTACACAACAAAAGGAATGATTGATTGCGTTGTTATAGCAATTGAGAAATGGGATAAAGAACTCAATAAAAATTATCAAGAACTATTGACCCTCTTGACAGCTGAACAAAAAGATAAATTAAAAATCGCTCAAAGAGAATGGATTGAATATCGCGACAAAGAGATTGAGTTTTCAAATCAACTTTATTATGATATGCAAGGAACAATGTGGATGCTTTTTGTCGCTCAAACAAAATTACACCTAACAAGAAGAAGAACGATAGAACTTGAAAGTTATATAGTTAATTTGACTATAGATAAGTAATGGAACAAGAACCGATACCAATAATTGAACTTTTGATTCTAATTTTATTTTTAGGGTCAATTACGTTTTTATTAGGAGCGACTTTTCAAGGTTTCATACTTTACAAGAACAAGAAATCTCTACTAACAAGTATTTCTGTTATTATACTGACAAGAATATTGACTATAATAAGTTCATATTTTATTTGGGCATTTTGGCATTTACCGATTGATATTATGTTTTTGTTTATATACTTGCCGGCAGTTTTACCAGAATTGATATTGAGTCCCTTAATACTTAGGCTATTTGGAAACGAAATAATTAAAAGAAGTAATAATAATTTGCAATAAATTTGTGCAAAATACTTGTGCCACCACTCCAAGTCGTGACACAAGTATTTTAAAAATATAAAATAAATGCACCCCCAACGCAAAGCCATTCTTTTAATGCATCTTGCCACTTTTTTGTTTGGCTTTACGGCCATTTTGGGCAAGGCTATTTCATTGAGCAGTATTAATTTGGTGTGGCATCGTATGTGGTTGGCATCGGCTATATTTTTGTTGTTTCCTGGTTTTATTAAGGCATTTAAACAAACAAGCGTACAAACAAAAAAACGCTTTTTGTTAATTGGCTGTTTGGTGGCATTGCACTGGCTTACTTTTTATGGTTGTATAAAGTTGAGCAATAGTGCGTCCTTGGCTTTAGCGTGTTTTGGCACTATTGCTTTTTTTGCAGCTTTGTTAGAACCACTTATTATTAAAACGCCTTTTAAAAAAGTAGAGTTGTTTTTGGGTATTATTATCATTATTGGTTTGGCATTTATAGCTAAATCCAATCCCGATGAGCATTTTTCATGGCAGTCTTCTTATATACAGGCTATGGCAATGGGCGTGGTGTCCGCTTTTTTTGCAGCCCTGTTTTCGGTGTTTAATAAAAAATATGTGGCAGATAACAACCCTATGGTTATTACTTTTTTGCAGATGCTGGGAGGCTTTGCTTTTCTTACACTTTTATTACCGTTTTATATAGCTTATTTTGGGGTAGATTTTCAAATTTTGCCACAAACCAATGATATTATTTATTTGATTTTGCTGGCAGTACTTTGCACCAACATTGCTTTTTCTTTAGAAATGGAAGCACTTAAAAATATGAGTGCATTTATGAGCAATTTAATTATTAATCTTGAGCCCATTTATGGTATGATACTGGCAATTTTTTTCTTTCATGAAAATGAAATGTTAAATATTTGGTTTTATAGTGGAACTTTTTTAATCATTGCCACGGTGTTTTTGCATCCTTTGTTAGAACGAAAAACGCTACTTTTTAAAAATAAAAAACACCGCCAACACTAAAAACACAAAACCTATTAAATGATTGATTTTTAAGGTTTCGTTTTTAAAAACCAACAAAGTAAAACCAGTAAAAACAACTAAAGTAATCACTTCTTGAATTACTTTAAGTTGCCAAATTGAAAAAGGACCACCATTGCCGTCAAAACCAATTTTATTGGCAGGTACTTGAAAAAAGTATTCAAATAAGGCAATACCCCAACTAATAAAAATTACAGCCACTATTCCCAATTTGGCAAACCAAGAATATTCATTCAATTTTAAATGACCGTACCAAGCTAAGGTCATAAATATATTGGAAAAAATTAGCAGAATAATAGTATAGATACCTTTCATGTTTTTATATAGGTTTGAATAATGAATACAAACATAGTTAATAAGTTAAATAAAATACATCTTTAAGGGCTGTGAGAAAACTTTAGACAACTTCATTTAATAATTTGACAGCAAGATAAATAGTGTCCATATTTAAAGTGTCATTATCTGATATAGTAACAAAATTATTGTAGCCTTGAATTGGATATTTTAATGGGTTATCTATTCTATCAATTGAATATACGTTTACGGAACAAGAATTTACCACGAAGCCTACTATTGAGGCTATAAATAGTGTTTTTACAAAATTAAATTTCATAGTTTGGTTTTTACTTTATTCTAAATAAGCCGCTTCTACTTCTTTGTTTTTAAAAACTACTTTTATATGCTCTTTTATGGTGGTGGCAAGCGATGTGCCTACGTAATTGCAATGTACCGGAAAACGCTTATGTTTTCTATCTACTAACACCGCTACTTTTACACTGCTTGGTTCTATTTCTATAAATTGTTTTAAACCATAAAATAATGTTCTGCCACTGTTTGCCACATCATCTACTATAATGCACAGCTTGCCGTTAAAATATTCTATTGAAGTACTTAATTTATGGTCTGTATTGGCAGGGTTATCTTTATTTATTTGTAAAGAATGAACACTTACTTTAATATGCCTGTCTATTTTGGTAATGGCTTTTTTTAGTAACTCTGCCGTTTGAAAACCGCCTTTTTGTACGCCTATTAAGCATATTTCTTCTTCATCTATATGCTCTTCTAAAATTTCATACGCCAAACGAACAATTTTTTGTTGCAAAGTCCATTTATCTATTATTAAAGTATCCATTATTTCTTTATTAGTTTTTTGCTTTCTACGGTTTTTCCTTCATGCACAAAATTAAGCAAATACATTCCACTACTCAAACCTTTTAAGCTGATGCTTTCATCATGATTATTTACTGTTTTTTGCATTACTTTTTTGCCCAAAATAGAGTATATTTCTATTTCAAAATTAACTATACTACTACTAATGTTTACAAAATCATTAGCCGGATTGGGTTGTAAGGTAAATAAAAGTTTGTCTTTAATATTTGATACGGCAGTGGCAATACAAGAACCGTTATCTGTATTAGCTTGTGGGTTGTAGTTATAGGCTGTGCTGTCGGTGCAACCATAAACTACGGGTACGCATGAGCCATCATTGATATTGGCTAAAGAATTATAGTTGAAAGCGGTACTATCGGTACAACCATAAACTTTTGCCACACAAGTTCCATCATCAGTATTAGCATTTGGATTGTAATTAAAAGCGGTACTATCGGTGCAACCATATACAAACGGCATACAAGAGCCGTCATCTACATTGGCGTTAGGGTTGTAATTAAACATGCCCGGAGATGTACAGCCTGTTATAGCTTCAAATTTCAGCATTTCAAAAGCGTCTAATTTTCCATTTCCATAAACGGTATTGGCATTTGGTCCTGTAAATGTATCTTTTCTGGCACTTTCTATTAAAGCCGTTTTGGTTTCGTACCACCAGGCATCAGGATTTTTTTCAAGGTACAAAGCCACAGCTCCTGCCACTAATGGCGAAGCCATGCTGGTACCTCCGTTGTAGTTGTGTTTAGCTCCTATTGCCACTTTTGGTCGGTTTACAGCCAATGCTGTGGATATAAAATTAGCATTGCCCGTAGCAAAAACTATATTTCCTGTTGAGCTTATATCCGGTTTTAATCTTAAATCTCGCGTAGGCCCTTCTGAAGATTGGTAGTATATTTCTCCGGCAGTTAAACCTGTTAGCCTAAAAGTAGTATCTACATCATAGTAATGGGCTCTGTTGGCAAAATTTCCTACGGTTATAACTTTATCTGAGCATTGCCAGCTACTTACTATACATTTTTCATTGTCGGGCGTTTTATAGTTGTCTATATCTGTTACTACAAAATTGGGTGGTAAATTGTTAAAAATCATATTAGAAGTACCTTGAAAAGCTTGGCTACTCCAAATATCAAAACTACCTTGCCCATAACACATAAATCGCCATAAATCGGAGGTGCTTAAGGGCGTTATTTGTACTTCTAAATTGTACCGATTATTGTCTTTTATTAAAAACATTTCAATAGTTCCTTGAAGGTTTAAGGAAGTATCGTAAGCAAATTTTTGAATATAAACACCATTGTTTAAATCGCCTACAAAATCGGCTTTGCTAAAAAAGTTGGTTCTTGAAATAGTGTGATAATCAGTAGCATCATCATTTCCTAAGGCAAAATGAAAATTGGAAATAGTATTGGTGTCTGTCCACAAACTAAAATAAACTTTTCCACTGGAGCTAATGGTTTTAAACCATGTAAAATTAGTGTCTATACTAAGCGGATAGCTTAAATGTGTAGGAATATAACTTCCACTTTGATTATTAATATTATTGCCGTTCCCTGCTGCTGCCACTACTGCACGCCCTGCTTTTTCTTCTATAAGGGCATCTATCATTTGGGTAGGAATATCAAAACCGTCATGAGAGCCCCAGTAACTGCCTATACTTGTGTTAATAACGCATGGTTTGCCCATAGCATCTGCTTTTTTAAAAATGTAATCTATAGCATCTACCACGTTATTTAAAAAATTATCGTAGCTAATAGCCACAGCTATAATGTCCGATTCGGGAGCAACGCCTTTATGCGTGCCGGTGGCGGTTCCGTTTCCGCACGCTGCACCCGCCACAGTGGTTCCATGCCCGTATTGGTTGGCAGGTTCTACATGGTTGCACGTGCCGTTATTAATATCTACATAGCTCCATTCTTGTCCGTAATCATAAGGCTGAGGTTTATTTATGGAGTTTTGAACATTTTGATCCCAAATAAACTTAATTCTTGTAGAGCCATCGGGATTTTTAAAATCTTGGTGCTGAAAATAAATACCGGCATCTATTACGCCCACTACTACATCTTTTCCTGTGTATGCTTGTGTTAGCGGTGCTTGTCCGTTGTGGGCAGGAATAACGTTATTATGAATAAGTGCGGTATCCATTAAAATAGTGCCTTTGCCTACGGGAATTTCTTTAGAAAGATTTGGAAAAGCATTATAGAAATCTAACAAGTTGTTTTTTGCTACTTTTATAGCCGCTATATCATTATTTTTATATTTAATTTGAAAAGGGATATTTTTTTCATTTCTATCTAAAACAGCTATATCTCCTTTTACAAAAAAGTGAATAAATTCGGTATCTTTCTTCTCATTGAGGAAGTTGTTTTCAGATATTTTAAATTGAGCAAAAGTGTAACTATTTATTAAAAATGTTAGGCTGATTAAGTAGAGTAATTTTATTTTCATACAATAGGCTTATTTAGAATGATTTAAAATTAGTGATAATTTGGTTAATTTTATGCTTAAAATTAACTAATCTAACATTAATACAATAATTTTGACATTCAAATTTCATTAAATGGATTTAGCTAAACTAATTCAAATATTAATATTCGTACTTGTAAATATAGCTGTTTTTTTCTTTGCAGGGAAAAAGTACTACCAAATATATAAAAACATTCAATTAGGGAAAGATTGGGATAAAATAGATAATCCCAGCGAAAGATTTAAAAGAATGATGCTTGTAGCTTTTGGGCAAAAGAAAATGTTTAAAGAAATATTTCCGGCATTATTGCATTTATGTATTTATACTGCTTTTGTAATTACACAAATTGAGTTAATAGAAATTTATATTGATGGATTAACGGGCGGTCATAGAACTTTGTATTATGCTTTTGAAAATATAACTATACTAAAAGGACTTTATGTTTTTGTAATTAATATGATAGAGTTTCTATCGGTATTTGCATTTTTAGCTACGCTAATCTTTTTGTATAGAAGAAATTTACTAAAAGTGCCACGCTTAGTAAAAGTGCCGGAAATGAACGGCTGGCCTAAGTTAGATGCTAACTTAATTTTATTTGGAGAGCTATTTTTGGTTACTTGTATATTTTTAATGAACGGAGCAGACCAAGCCATACATCACAATTCGTATCCTTTTGTGCTTTCCGGTTTTGTGGGTAGCTTGCTTTCGGGTTTATCTGAAGGCACACTGCATGTACTTGAAAAATTAGGATGGTGGGGACACATATTTGGTGTATTAGGTTTTATAATTTACCTGCCTTTTTCAAAACACTTGCATATTCTTTTTGCTTTTCCCAATGTTTATTTATCAAGCCTGCATAAAAAAGGCTATATAAATAATATGGAAAGTGTAACTAAAGAGATAAAATTAATGATGAATCCCGATACGGCATTTGCAGCTCCGGCAGAAGGAGCGGAGGCTGAAATACCAACATTTGGAGCTAAAGATGTATTTGATTTAAAAAAGCAAAATTTATTAGCAGCATATTCTTGTACAGAGTGTGGGCGATGTACGGAGCAATGCCCTGCGGCTCAAACAGGCAAAAAATTATCACCACGTAAAGTGATGATGGATACAAGAGATAGGGTAGAAGAAGTGGCATTAAATATTAGAACAAATGGCGTTTTTGTAGATGACGGAAAAGGATTAATAGGCGATGAAAAAATTTCTGTAGAGGAGTTGCGTGCCTGTACTACTTGCAATGCGTGTGTAGAAGCCTGTCCGGTTATGATTTCGCCATTAGACATTATTATTCAGTTGAGAAGAAATTTAATTTTAGAGCAATCTAACTCGCCAGAAGAGTGGAATGTAATGTTTGGGAATATTGAAAACAATGGAGCACCGTGGAAGTTTAGTCCGCAGGATAGATTTAATTGGGCAAATGAGAATTGAGGCTGAGTAGTGAGATGTTGTAGTTAAAAACATAAATGATAAAACTTCAAACATTGAACATTAAACCTCAAACTTCAAAAATTGAACTTTGAACAAAAAAAAGATAACAAATAAATATATAAAAAGATGAATGTACCTACAATGGCAGCTATGATGGCTGAAGGCAAAAAACCAGATGTATTATTTTGGGTGGGTTGTGCTGGTAGTTTTGACGATAGAGCTAAAAAAATAACCAGAGCATTTATAAAAATACTTAATGAAGTAGGCATAAATTATGCGGTGTTGGGGACAGAAGAAAGTTGTACTGGCGACCCTGCAAAAAGAGCAGGAAATGAATTTGCTTTTCAGATGGTGGCATTGCAAAATATAGAAGTAATGAATGCCTATGAAGTACAAAAAATAGTAACTACTTGCCCACATTGTTTCAATATTTTAGCTAATGAATATCCGGAATTAGGAGGGAAATATGAAGTTATACACCACAGTGTTTTTTTACAGCAATTAATAAATGAAGGCAAAGTAAAAATGAAGGAGGGTGGTAGTTTTAAAGGAAAAAGAATAACCTACCACGATTCGTGTTATTTAGGCAGAGCCAATGACATTTATGAAGCTCCACGAAGTGTATTAGAAGCTTTAGATGCTGAGTTAGTAGAAATGAAAAGTTGCCGTACCAAAGGTTTGTGTTGTGGAGCAGGAGGAGCACAAATGTTTAAAGAAAATGAACCTGGCAAAATGAGAATTAATGCTAAGCGTGCCGAAGAAGCAAAAGCAACAAAAGCCGATATTGTAGCAGTAGCTTGTCCATTTTGTATGACAATGATGAAAGACGGAGTTAGCACAGACAACCCCAATGAGCATACTTTAAAAGTATTTGATTTAGCAGAACTAATTGCTCAAGGACAGGGTTTAGAAGATATAGGACTTTGATTAGATAGATGTGAGATATAAAAATTGATATGATAGTATTAGAGTTCCGAACTTTCTAAAAGTTCGGAACTCTGTCCACTAAAGACCAACGACCAAAAACTATTAAGTATGATTTACAATAATTTTTTTCCGAATTTTCCGCCTCAAAGTAAAGTGTGGATATATAGTGCCGATAGAATTTTAGAGGAAACGGAAGGAGCAGAAATGCAAAAAGATATTGATGCTTTTACAACAAAATGGCAAGCACATGGTATAGATTTAAAAGCAACTGGAAGTTTGCTTTATAATAATATACTGATTTTAGTAGTAGATGAAAGTGTTGAAGCTCCAAGTGGATGCAGTATAGACGGTAGCGTTCATTTTATAAAAGCACTAAATAATAAATATGGTGTTAACTTTTTGAATAGAAATCATGTTGCTGTTTTAAAAGATAGTGAAGTTAATATTGTTTCTATTAATGAAAAAGAACAGTTAAAAGGGCAAACGGTATTAAATACTTCTTGCCACACATTAGCAGATATAAACGCCAAACTTTTTATAGATTTTAAAGATAGTGCTTACGCAAGATTAGCTACAAATGAAGGTTTTAGTCTGACTTTGTAGTGAAATAGCAGATAGATAAAGGTAGCCAAGGAATCTTACTAAGTTTTCAACGAAAACCTAAAAACTCATCATTCCGTTCTTCAAATAGTTTAATTTTTTTGGAGTCTTCGGCTAATTTATTCTTCGCATACAAAACTTAAGGTGCACTTTTATCTGACCTTAATCAAAAATACGTTAAGAAATGATGTAAAACAGACATCCAAAATGAATGAAATTATAAAACAATAAACAGACAAATTAGTATGCTCCTACAAGTGAAAATACTTTAGGGAAATTGAACTTGAGCATACATTAATTTGTCCTCGTCTGTTTTATAGCATTTTAGTATTTTTGATTACAGTCTTGATTTTTTGTTACTTTTGTATCAAGACAAAAGTAAAAGACCACAAACTGTAATTCAAATTACTTAAACGTCCCAAGATGTTACCTTAAAGCATAAATTATTGGTATAATAACGGATAGTCATACATTATTGCTAATTTATCCTAAGCAGTTTCGTTACTGTTTTCTCTTTATTTTTTAGTTTTAAGAAATACACAGCAGTTTGAAGCGGAGGTAGATAATATTCTTCTTGTTTTCTATCCCATTTTTTCAATAATTTACCGTTTATATCCCAAAGCTCTACTTCATTTATATCGTCAGCATTATTTATTTTAAAATATTGTTGAGTTGGATTAGGGAAAATAGTAGTTAGAGTATTGTTTTCAATAGTATTAATACTTGTAGTGCTTAATTTTAAACGCCAAAGTTCATTTCTTGTGGTGTCATAATCTGCCGGGAAATATAAATCATCTTTATAAGCTATAAACCAACGGGATACTGAGAATGGGCTAGAAAGATAGCCGGGAGCTTTAGGGAAATCATGCAAGATAGTTCCTGCTGAAGTGCCATCACTGCTCCACAGCTCAAAATGGTCTCCGCTACCATTGTCTGCTACAAAGTAGAAACGATTATAAGCCTCAAAAAATGCTGTGCCACCATCATAAACAGGAAAGTAAAAAGCAGATCCCGTTGGGTTTATATCTTTTAAAATAGTGGTTCCTGCTACGGTGCCATCACTTACCCAAATTTCCTTTCCATTGGTATCATCATTATACATAAAAAACATTTTATTGTTAAAGTTGAATAAATACCCCGGGGCATTTAAAAAATCTATAAATAAATTAGTGCCTAATGTTGTGCCGTCCGTTACCCAAAGAGCACCACCATGTACACTATCTATTGCATTAAAATAAACTCGGTTATTGTATTCATGTAAATTATAAATATAGTGGTAAGGATCCATACTAATGTTTTTTACCATATAAGTGCCCGATGCAGTACCGTCCGTTGTCCATAAGGCATCAGCATGGGTGTAATCATTTGCAACAAACAAAAGTTGATTGTTGAGTTCTGTAAAGTCTGCACACCCACAGCCTTTATTTCCAGGTTTAATATCTGTTACAAACTGTGTTCCTGCATTAGTGCCATCGCTTATCCAAATTTCCGTGCCATTGGTGGGCTCGTATGCTGTAAATACAAGTTTATTATTAAATATTGTAAAATTGGAAGGTCCAGAGCCTCCACTGCCGGGGTTAATATCTTTAAAAAGTTGAGTGCCTGTAGTGGTACCGTCTGTAATCCATAGTTCGTTGCCATTTATACCATCATCTGCTGCAAAATACATTTTACCATTAAAAATTTTAGCATGCGTAGGATTAGAACTTTGAGCTCCGGCATTTATATCTTTCAGTATTTGTGTGCCAGTTTCTGTACCATCGGTGTACCACCACTCTCTTCCATTTATACCATCATCTACAGTAAAAAAAAGTAGGTTATTAAATACAATAAAATTAAAGAGAAGAGAATTGTCTGTGGGGTTAATCTGTTTGAGCATTTGAGTTCCTGCTTCAGTGCCGTCTGTAACCCAAAGTTGTCTCTTGTTTATACCATCATCAGCAGTAAAGTATATTTTTCCGTTGTACTTTATTAACCTTTCCGGGTTTCCACTTCCATTAGGATTTATGTTTTTTACCATTTCAAAATCTTGGGCGTGGGAATAAAATATAAATAGACTTAATTGAATAATTAATAGAAAAAGGTGTTTTCTACTTTTTTTAAAATTTACTATTACTGTTGTCTTAAATAGAGTTTCCATAGGGTAATTGGTTTTTTAATAATACCCATAAAACCACTAAATTATACAGCTATGAAAAAGAAACTTAAAATATAAAATATAGGTTACGCAGGGTATTTATTAGGTTTATAAATTAAATAGTGCTAATAAAGTTATTGAATAATATTTTAATTTTCAAATAAACTTAAATATTTAATACCGATTAGGAATATATAATAGTCCAATTTCGGTTGCACCTTATTGTACTAAATATATTGCTCTATCGGCATTTACCATTGTAAAACACAAAATAGATTAGACTATTTTGTGTTGACAATTGGTATAACATATTTGGTGTACATATTTTTTATAAAAATAAAAAAAGGGGCCGATATTCTGAGAGAACATCAACCCCTTCAACCCTAAAAACCCCATTAAGATTTTTTATACCAAAGGCGGTATTATATTTTTAAAGCATAAAGAAAATCATTTCTAACTCCGGGATACTTGCCTTCTATTAGTAAACGTCCTTTTTTATTGCTTATTATTTCCTTGAACTTATCTACCGAATCTACAGATTCGTCATCTACCATGGTTATAATAAATCCTTTTTTCATGTCGGTATATTGACCTATTAAACCACTACTGTTAATACTCACAACTTTTATGCCAAATTTTAACCCTTGGCTATAAAGTTCTTTACTATTTAGGCTCTCAATTTCTATACCAAGTTTTTTAAGTAACTCATTGTCATAGTTTATAAGAGCTTCTTCATTATATTTATTTTTTAAGGTTAGTAATACTTTTTCAGTATTTCCTTTTCTTATGTATGTTACTTCTACTTTGTCTCCTGGGTTGTGCGAAGCAATTTCTTCTTGCAAAGCCGATACGTTTTCTATATTTTTATTGTTAATAGCCACTATCACATCATCATTTTTTAGCCCTGCTTCTTCAGCTGCTCCACCTTTTATTACATTTTGCAAATAAACGCCTGTCGGTTTATCCAAATCCATTTTATTGGCTATTTCATTATCTACAGAGCTTATATTTACGCCCAAAAATGCACGCTGCACAGCTCCGTATTCCTTTAAATCGGAAACTACTTTTGACGCTATATTAGCCGGCACAGCAAAGGCATAACCCGCATATACACCTGATGGAGATGCTATAGCCGTATTTATTCCTATTAAATCGCCCTGCGTGTTTACTAAAGCACCACCCGAATTGCCGGGGTTTACGGCAGCATCAGTTTGTATAAAACTTTCTATGGCGGTATTGCTGTTGCCATTAAAATTTTCTAATAAATTTATACTTCTTCCTTTGGCACTTACTATTCCTGCGGTTACGGTAGAAGCTAAATTAAAGGGATTGCCTACGGCTAAAACCCATTCGCCTATTTTTACTGAATCGGAATTAGCAAAATTCAAATAAGGTAAATCTGTAGCGTCTATTTTTATTAAGGCTAAATCGGTGTCTTTGTCTTTGCCTATTAATTTACCCGTATAACTTTTATTGTTACTTAAATTTACTTGTATGTCGTTGGCATTGTCAATAACATGGTTATTGGTTATAATATATCCGTCTTTAGAAATAATAACACCGCTACCGCTGGCTTTTGATTCGCGTGGCTGGGCTTGCTGCGGATTTCCAAAGAAATATTGAAAAATATCATCGCCATAAAACTGCTGAGAAGTGGTATTGTCCACTTTATAGCTGGTGGTTACGTGCACTACTGCAGGTGTAGCTACACTTGATGCGGCTACAAAATTTACAGGCTGGGCATTATTAGAATAGCTAACCGTAGTAAAATTGTTTTTTGCAGGTGTTTCATCTTGCTTGGCTACATTATTTTCTAATTTATTATTAACATAAAAAATACTAATGCCTGTTCCTAAGGCTGCACTTAGTAGCACTATAAAAAATTGTTTAATTTTCATGATTATTAATGTTTAATTAAGTAAAAATCGGTTCATATAAATTGTAAACGAATTATTTATTAAGTTTGTGTAAATCTACAATGTAAATTGTATAAAAAGTTTCGGGCTTAACAGGCTTTAACTTAAAAAAATCTTAAAATTTGAAGAATGAAATTTAGTAAATATCAAGGTACGGGAAATGACTTTATAATGATAGATAATAGAACATTGTTTTTTGATAAAGAAAATGTAGAATACATCCATCAGTTGTGTGAAAGAAGATTTGGCATAGGAGCAGACGGATTAATATTGTTAGAAGAAGATAAAGATGTTGATTTTAAAATGGTATATTATAATGCAGACGGACGGAAAAGCACCATGTGTGGAAACGGAGGGCGGTGTATTGTGGCATTTGCTAAAGAACTGGGCGTAATAAATAAGAAAAATGTACTGTTTAGAGCTATAGATGGTTTGCACCATGCTGAAATAGAGGATAAAGAAGTAAAACTTCAAATGAATGTAGATGAGTATTTAGAGCAAATAGATGAAAATAGTTTTTTTATAAATACGGGTTCTCCGCATGTAGTAAAAATTGTGGAAGAAATGCCAGCTAATTTTGTAGAAGAAGCAAAAAAGATAAGACATAATGAAAGATTTAATAGAGAAGGAGTTAATGTAAATTTTATAACAATTAAAGAAGATAAATATCAAATTAGAACATTTGAAAGAGGAGTGGAAGATGAAACACTTTCATGCGGAACGGGCAACGTGGCAGCCGGAATAGTGTTAAAAAATAAATTGGATAAAAAAATATTTAAGTTGGCAACAAGAGGTGGCTTTTTAGAAATTTTATTTGATGAAAGTATTGTGTATCTAAAGGGGAGTGCGGTTAAAACATTTGATGGATATTTTTAAATTAAATTTATAAATATATAAGTTAGGTGTTTTTCTTACTTTAATCTTTGCATTTGTTAACATAATTTTTACCTTTGAGTATTATTTTAGACTAAAATCAAACTTACATGAATAGAATATTACTATTACTTACATGCGTTTTAGCGTTGTTTTGGCAGGTTAATGCACAAACTTCAACTCTATATTTAACAACTTCTGGTGGTTCTTATGCAACCGAAAAGTGGGTTAGTATTACAGATGGTCCTAATGGGACTGGAACTGTAATATGGGCTCAAGGAAATGGCACTTATGGAGATGGGCAAGGTTTGGTTACAGACCAAGCTTTTACTGTTACAGACGGTACCACATACTATATTAACTGTTACGATAGATATGCCGATGGTTGGGATGGTACTACTTATGAAATTAGAAGTGCTACTGGAGGGGGAGGTATTTTGGTAGCTAACAATGGTGGTGTAAGTCCAAATGATGGTACAGATAATGATGCTACAAGTTCTTGGGAAACTCCGGTAGATGAATTAGAAGTGTCTGAAGCATTTTCATACACTCCGCCATCTTGCCCAGATCCTTCTGCATTAGGTGCATCTAATATTACAGCTACAAGTGCAGATTTAGGATGGACAGCAGGAGGAAGCGAAACGTCTTGGAACTTAGCGATATTGCCTACAGGAGCATCTGCTCCAACTGCTGGATTTGGTACACAATCAAATCCTTTTTCAGTTACAGGATTAACACCTTCTACTACTTATGATTATTATGTACAGGCAAATTGTAATCCTGCAAATATAATGATAACGGGTGCGTATGACGGACCTTTAACTGGGGGAGTACCTAAAGGAGTAGAGTTGTATGTAGTAAATAATATAAGTGATTTAAGTTATTATGGATTAGGTTCTGCTAATAATGGAGGCGGAACTGACGGAGAAGAGTTTACGTTCCCTAGTGTTGCCGTTTCAGCAGGTACATTTATTTATGTTACAACTGATTCTGCCGGGTTTTATGATTTCTTTGGTTTTAATGCAGATTATATAGATGGTTCTATGAGTATTAATGGTGACGATGCCGTTGAACTTTTTGAAGATGGTGTTGTGATTGACGTGTTTGGAGATATAAACGTAGATGGTACAGGAACTGCTTGGGAATATATGGATGGCTGGGCTTATAGAAATAATGGGGAATCTGCTAATGGAGGCACTTTTGATGATACTAATTGGACTTATAGTGGTATAAATGCTACTGACGGCTGTACTACTAATGCTACTTGTGGCAGCGTTTTCCCTACAGGTTCATTTACCGCACCTACTTCAGATTTATCTGCTTGGGTAGGTCCTTATAGTTTTACAACATTAGCTTCTTGCCCAGTACCAACAGGCTTATCAGACTCGGCAGTAACTACAAATTCTGCAACAGTATATTGGAATGCAGGAGGAAGTGAAACATCATGGGAAGTTGAATATGGTACAACAGGCTTTACACAAGGAACAGGCACAGCAGTAGTAGTAACAGATTCAGTAGCATCATTAAGTGGCTTAACAGCAAATACTACTTATGACGTATATGTAAGAGCAATATGCGGAACAGGCGATACAAGTGTATGGACAGCAGTAAATAGTTTTACTACTTTAATTTCATGCCCTGTACCAACAGGCTTGTCAGACTCGGCAGTAACTACAAATTCTGCAACAGTATATTGGAATGCAGGAGGAAGTGAAACACAATGGCAATTAGAAGGCGGTCCTTCAGGGTTTACTTTAGGGACCGGACAAGATACTATTGTAAACGATAGTACATTTATATTAACAGGGTTACCTGCCAATACAAGTTTTGATATATATGTAAGAGCGATATGTGGAGCAGGCGATACAAGTGTATGGACAGCATTACATAGTTTTACAACATTGTGTAATGCCATAACGACAATACCGTGGGTAGAAGATTTTGAGTCTGTATCAGCTACTACTACATTTGTGGCAGGAAGAATGCCTGATTGTTGGACAAGTGAAAATAAAGCAGGAGTGATGTCAGATGCATCTACTTATGTTTTTTCAACTAGCCCAACTAATGCATTAGTTATACAGTATAATACGTCCGCTACAATAGGAGCATGGGCTGTTACACCTGGATTTGAATTAGTAGCAGGCACGTCATATAGATTTTCGTTTGATTATAGAAATTATAATACAACAGCTTTTGATTCAATGAGAATTGGATTAAGTACAAGTAATGATGTTATGAGTATGAATATTATAGGGACACCTGTTTACAATATTACTAATACAAGTTTTGTTGAATACTATGTAGATTTCACAGTTCCAAGTAATGGGACATATTACTTAGGAATTAATGTATGGGAACCGACATATTCTCCGTGGTATTTAAGTATAGATGATGTAACTTTAGATTTAAGTCCATCGTGTTTTGTACCAACAGCCTTAGCCGATTCAGCAGTAACATCAAGTACAGCAGAAGTATATTGGAGTGCAGGAGGAAGCGAAACTTCATGGCAAGTAGAATATGGTACAACAGGCTTTACGCAAGGAACAGGCACAGCAGTAGTAGTTACAGATTCAGTAGCATCATTAAGTGGCTTAACAGCTAACACTACTTATGACGTATATGTAAGAGCAATATGCGGAACAGGAGATTCAAGTGTATGGACAACAGTAAATAATTTTGCAACGTTGTGTAACCCTTATACCGTACCTTATGAGGAAGGATTTGAAACATCATATACAAATCAAACGGCTGTAGGTGGTTGTTTATCTCAAGAATCTTTAGCAGGAACTGATATATGGACAGCAAATAGTAGTTTAACTTCATATAATAGAACACCGAGAACAGGTTCATTCAATGCGTATTTAAAATATTCCAATACCGATTGGATATTTATACCTATTGATTTAGTAGGAGGGACATCTTATGATGCGGAAGTGTATGCAAGACAAGATGGTAGTACAACTACGAATGCTGACATAACAATAAGTTATGGCGTTTCAGCATCTGATGCAGATATGGTAAATACAATAGTAGCCGCTACAGGGATAGGGAATACATACCAACAAATAAAAGGTACTTTTGTGCCAGCGACAACAGGAACATATTATATAGGAATAAAAGGTAGAATCAATGGTTCTCCATGGTATATTTCTTTAGATGATATAAGTGTGAAACTTACTCCTGCATGTTTAGCCCCTACTGCATTATCAGATTCAGCAGTAACATCAAGTACAGCAGAAGTATATTGGAGTGCAGGTGGAAGTGAAACATCATGGCAAGTAGAATATGGCACAACAGGCTTTACACAAGGAACAGGCACAGCAGTAGTAGTAACAGATTCAGTAGTATCATTAAGTGGCTTAACAGCTAATACTACTTATGATGTATATGTGAGATCAATATGTGGTTCTGATAGTAGTACTTGGACTTCGGCACATAGTTTTACAACATTATGTGGTGCATATTTAGCACCATTTACAGAAAATTTTGATACTTTACCATTAACCTCGCCTTATACAGCATTACCGTCTTGTTGGGAAACACAAACAGGTCCTGATTATTGGGATGTAACAAATGACGCAACAAATGATGCACAATATTTGCCTAATATAGGAGACCATACTACAGGTAGTGCAAACTATATGTGGATAGATGCATCTTCTGATATATTAGGAAACGAAATGGTAACACCTGAAATAGACATGAGTGCTTTAACTACACCTTATGCAGGATTTTGGTTTGCTTCAAATAATACACAAACAAGTAATGTAGTTAACCATACTATTGCTTTAGATGTTTGGGATGGCACGGCATGGGTTAACATAACTACTTTAAGTGGAAACTTTACCAATTGGGTAGAAGTGGCAGGGGTAGTTCCTTCAGGTATTCCTACAGTTACTAAATTTAGAATATATGCAATAGCAGATGGTGCACACAATTCAGGTTATTATTACTATAACGATTTAGGTGTAGATGATTTCTTTGTAATAGAGAAACCTTCATGTGCTACACCTAGTTCTTTAGCAAGTTCAGCAGTTACAGCTAATAGTGCTACTCTTTCTTGGACAGCTCAAAACGGAGAAACCTTATGGCTTGCAGAATATGGAGCACCTGGGTTTACGTTGGGGACAGGTACTTCTGTACTTTTAGATTCTAATCCTTATACATTAACAGGATTAACTACTGAAACAGATTATGAAGTTTATATAAGAGCTTTATGTGATACTACATTAGGTTCTGAAGATTCAAGTGCTTGGTCGCTTGCATCTACATCATTTACTACTTTAGCATCTTGCCCTGTACCTACTGCGGTTTCTGACTCTGCGTTAACACTTACTAGTGCAGATGTATATTGGGTAGCAGGCGGAAGTGAAACATCATGGCAAGTAGAATATGGAACAACAGGCTTTACACAAGGAACTGGAACATCAGTATTAGTAACTGATTCTGTAGCACCATTAACAGGCTTAACAGCAAATACTACTTATGACGTATATGTAAGAGCAATATGCGGAACAGGCGATACAAGTGTATGGACAGCAGTGCATAGCTTCTATACGGGATATTGTATTCCTTCTCCAACAAGTACAGACGGTAATGGTCTTGTTAATGTAACAATGGGGACGATAAATAATACAACAACTACACCTGAAGATTATGCAGATTATACATCTATGATAGTAGATGCACCACAATCAACAATATTAAATATTTCTATTACTGTAGAATACGGATATGGTATATGGGCATGGATTGATTGGAATGATGACTTTGATTTTGATGATGCCGATGAGTTCCAATTTTTAGGTGAAACTACTACAAATGTGCCTTTAGCATCTTCTATTTCAGTACCAGCTACTGCATCTTTAGGAAATCATTTAATTAGAATAGGGGGGTCAGACTTTAATCATGGTTCTGGGAGTTCTCACGACCCATGTTATACTGGTACTTGGGGTACGTTTGAAGATTATACAATAAATGTAACACCTCCACCGTCATGTTTAGTACCTACATCTTTATCAGATTCAGCAGTAACAACAAATACAGCAGATGTATATTGGGTAGCAGGTGGAAGTGAAACATCATGGCAAGTAGAATATGGCACAACAGGCTTTACACAAGGAACAGGAACAACAGTAGTAGTAACAGACTCAGTAGCACCATTAACAGGCTTAACAGCAAATACTACTTATGACGTATATGTAAGAGCAATATGCGGAACAGGCGATACAAGTGTGTGGACTACCGTTAATACATTTACAACCTTGTGTGCTTATGTATCTACTTTCCCGGCTTGCGAATCTTTTGTAACTGCCGGTGGTATTCCTAATTGCTGGTCAACTTATGGTTCTGAAAACTGGATAGTAGCTGGAACTTGGCCAGATTACGGTGCAGCAGGACAAGATAACTCAGGTGCATTAGGTGTTGATGGTTCTACACCTAATGGTAATAATGCTACTTTACAGTCTGGTTATTATGATTTATCTTCAAATACTTGGGCTACATTCCCAATGTTAAGTTTTGATATTTTTAGTAATAACACTAATAATGCTGGGGATAATGCCTTAGTAACTATTGAGATTACTAACGATTTTGGTTCTACTTGGAATACGCTAACAACTTATCAAGCAGATGGAGGATGGGTAACTGTTGAACAAAGTTTAAGTGCTTACCAAAATGATGTAATTTCTTTAAGATTTGTTGTTGATTTTACAGCAATGGCATTAGACCAATTTTATAACGATATCTTACTTGAAAATGTTTGTGTATATGAAGCACCTTCTTGTTTAGCACCTACAGCACTTGCCGATTCAGCTATGACAGCAAATAGTACATCTATTTATTGGACAGCAGGAGCTACTGAAACTGAGTGGGAAGTAGAATACGGTAATGCTGGATTTACACAAGGAACAGGCACAGCAGTAGTAGTAACTGATTCTGTAGCACCATTAAGTGGGTTGTCTGCAAGTACAGATTATGACGTTTATGTGAGAGCTATTTGTGGAACAGGAGATTCAAGTACTTGGGTATTATACTCATTTACTACTCCTTGTTTATCTTACATGGCTCCATTTACAGAAAATTTTGATACTTTAGCTTTAGTAACTCCGTTCACAGATTTACCATCTTGTTGGGAGCCTCAAGTAGGACCAGATTTTTGGGATGTAACTAATGATGTTATAAATACAGGACATACATATTTGCCTGATATGGGAGACCATACTACAGGAAGTACAAACTATATGTGGATAGATGCATCTTCTGATATATTAGGAAATGAAATGGTAACTCCTTATATAGATATGAGTACTCTAACTACTCCTTATGCAGGATTTTGGTTTGCTTCCAATAATACACAAACAAGTAATGTGGTTAACCATACAATAGCTTTAGATGCATGGAATGGTTCAGCATGGGTTAATGTTAAAACTATGATAGGTAATTTCCCTACATGGGTAGAAGTGGCAGACACTTTACCGGCAGGAATACCTACAGTTACTAAATTTAGAATATACGCTATAGCAGACGGTGCACATAATGCAAGTTATTATTACTTTAACGATTTAGGTGTAGATGATTTCTTTGTAATAGAAAAACCTTCATGTTTAACGCCTACAGCCCTTGGTGATTCTGCAATTACAGATTCTAGTGCTTCAATTTATTGGACAGCAGGCGATAGCGAAACGCAATGGCAAGTAGAATATGGAGAAAGTGGTTTTGTACAAGGTACAGGAACATTTATACTAGTAAATTCAGGTGCAGATACTACACTTTTAGGTTTAACTAATAACACAAGTTATGATGTGTATGTAAGAGGAATATGTGCGGTAGGAGATTCAAGTGCATGGGTAGGACCTAACAGTTTTACAACATTATGTGGAGTAGAAACACCTTATTACTTCCAACCATTTGATGCGTTTTTACCAGATGCTTGTTGGAATGAAGCTGATGCAGGAAGCATAGCAGCAGGACCTTCAAGTATAGGAACTAGCCCTTGGACAGGTGGTACAGCTTTATCAAGTAATACTGCAAGAATTAATATATATGGTACAGGCAGAAGAGATTGGTTGCTTTCTCCTCAGTTTGATTTAAGTTTAGGTGGCTACGAAGTTCTTACTGATGTGGCTGTTACTAACTGGAATAATGCCGTTGCAGATCAAATGGGAGCAGATGATACAGTATTCTTAGCTTATACAGAAGATGGCGTTCTTTGGAATGTGTTAGATACTTGGACAGTAGAAGATACTATTCCAAATGTGTTAACAAATTATTCATCGTTAATTCCTTCTACAGGAAATATGGTTCAATTTGGAATATTTGCTAATTCAGGTACTGTAACAGGTCAAGATTACGATTTCCACGTAGATAATTTCATTATTAGAGTAGCCGCTTCATGTACAGATCCTTCAGCTGTTTTAGATTCAGCCGTTACATCTAATAGTGCAGATGTATATTGGACAGCAGGTGGTACAGAAACACAATGGCAAGTAGAATATGGCGTATCTGGTTTTGCTTTAGGTACAGGAACGCAAGTATTGGTTAATACAAATCCTTATACTACTTTAACAGGTTTAATGTCTGGTACAGACTATGATGTGTATGTGAGAGCTAT
The DNA here is from genome assembly GCA_020635995.1 of Chitinophagales bacterium. Taxonomy (NCBI): domain Bacteria; kingdom Pseudomonadati; phylum Bacteroidota; class Chitinophagia; order Chitinophagales; species Chitinophagales bacterium. The sequence continues at coordinate 900,447 of JACJYS010000001.1, forward strand.
ATGTGGAACAGCCGATACAAGTTATTGGACTACAGCTCATGCTGTATCTACAACTCCTGATTATTGTGGTGGAGACATCTTTACAGATACAGGCGGAGATGCAGCTGATTATGGAAATAATGAAAGTGAAACATGGACTATATGCCCAGATAACGTGGGAGATGTAGTGTATGTTAACTTTACTGAGTTCTCTTCTGAAAATAGTGTTACGGGTTGTTTTGATGGGTTAACAATTTATGATGGTAACTCTACAGCAGCCACTGTAATTTCTCCTGCTTCATTAGGAGCAGGTACAGGAAATGGTATTTGGTGTTGGGATAGAGATGATGCTACACCTTCAGGAACTGGAGATTTACAAGGTAGAACATTATATTCTACAGATGCTTCTGGATGTTTAACATTTGTATTTACATCAGACGGTACTATTACTCGCGAAGGATGGCAAGCTGGAGTAACATGTGGACCAGCTCCTACATGTTCTGCTCCTTATGCATTTAACCTTGATTTTTCAGGTATAAGTACTGCTTCTGTATCATGGTCAGATACATCTGGTACTGATTGGATAGTAGAATATGGCTTAGCAGGATTTACACACGGTACAGGAACTGTACTAACAGTAAGTGATACTTTTACAAACTTATCAGGTTTATCGCCAAGTACAGATTATGAAGTTTATGTTCGTTCATATTGTGGAGTAGGAGATTCAAGTTTCTGGGTAGGTCCGGTATATTTCACTACAGATTGTGCTCCTATATCTGTACTACCAGCTTGTCAAGATTTTATAGGATTGACAGGGTTGCCAAATTGTTGGTCAACTTATGGTAGTGAAAATTGGATAATAGCAGGTACATGGCCAGATTATGGTGCAGCAGCAGCAGATAATTCAGGTATTGGAGTAGATGGTTCTACGCCTAATGGATCTGATGCTACTTTGCAAACACCATATTATGATATGAATACTTATACAGGTACTAATGTTCCTCAGTTATCATTTGAATTATTTAGTAACAATACGAATAATCCTGGAGATAATGCATTAGTAACAGTTGAAATAACAAATGACTTTGGTACTACATGGACACCAATTTTAACAAGTCAGTCAGACGGAGGGTGGAGAGATTTATTCTTCGTATTAGACAGTTATTCAAGTGATACAGTTGCATTTAGATTTATAGTAGATTTTACAGTAATGACATTAGATCAATTTTATAATGATATTGTAATTAATAATGTTTGTGTAAACGAAGCACCTGATTGTATTCAACCTAGTAATTTTGTAACTTCAAATGTAGAAGGAACATCTATAACTGTAAGTTGGACTGATTATAGTGGTGCTGCTGGATTTATGGTAGAATATGGGGAAACCGGCTTTACACCAGGTACTGGAACTATGCTAAATACTACAGATACTTTTGTAAACTTAACAGGTACTACAGCCTTAACTACCTATGATATTTATGTTCAAGCTGACTGTACTACAGATACAAGTACAATAGGTAGTTTTACATTTAGCACAGGTACAGATTGTGATGCAGCTACAGTTAATGCTCAGTCAGTTAACGATTGTGTAAACAATGAATATAACATTGAATTAAACGTTTCTGATTTAGGTGATGCAGCTACATTGTTTGTAACTGACGGAACTGATACTTTAACTACTATTACTTCAACGGGTGTTACTTCAGTAGGTCCTTTTGCGGGTGGTGTAGCTACTACTATATACATTTTACACGATGTTGACACTTTATGTGATTTATCGGGAACATTTATTAATGCTCCTTGTAATGATGATTTATGTGATGCTCAACCAATTGTTGTAAATGGAGATACTGTTTATGGTTCAAATATTGGTGCAACAGCACAAGTAGGTGAGCCGGTAGGCGCATGTTGGTTATCTACATCAGATACAGCTACCGTTTGGTATTCATTTGTAGCTCCTAATAATGGCACAGTTACTGTTTCTACAGATATGGCTACAGGAACTTTAGATGACACACAAATAGCAGTTTATCAATTAGCAGGTAATGATTGTTCAGAAATGGATAGTTTAACAGCTCTTGAATGTGATGAAGATGGTGGTGTTATAGTAGATTACAATTCAGTTGTAGATTTAACTGGGTTAACTCCTGGAGAAACATATTATGTTCAAGTAGATGGATATGGATTCGCAAATGGAACATTTGGTATTGTAATTACTACAGACTGCGAGATACCTACTAATCCGGTATTAGTTTCTGCTACGGAAACATCAATAGACTTAGGTTGGGATGAAAACGGAGCAGCTACATCTTGGGTAGTTGAATATGGTGCTCCTGGATTTGCTCCTGGAACAGGAACTACTGTAGTTGCTTCTTCAAATCCTTATACTTTAAGTGGATTAACAGAAGGAGATGAAATTCAGTTTACGGTTAGAGCTATATGTACCTCTACAGATACAAGCTTATCTTCAGTATTGTCAGATACGTTATCTACATTAGTTATCTGTAACGACCCTACAATGGTTGCTGTAAATGTAATTTCAAGCGATAGTGCTGAAGTTTCTTGGACAGATGCTTCGGGTGCTGGTAGTTTTGAAGTAGAATATGGAGTAGCCGGATTTATACAAGGTTTTGGAACGGTAGTTACTGCTACTTCAAGCCCTGTTATATTAAGTGGCTTAGATGGTTCTACAGATTACGATTTCTATGTGCGTGCAGTATGTGATGCCGTAAATGGCGACTACAGTAACTGGGTAAGCGGTGGAAGTTTCTCAACTCCGGTTTCTTGTCCTGCACCTTATGACTTAGTGATTTCTGATATTACTGATTCTTCAGTTACAGTAGCTTGGTCTGATACAAGCGGTGCTACAAACTGGCAAGTAGAGTACGGAGCTCCTGGATTTACACCGGGTTCTGGTACATTTATCAATGCAACTACAAACCCTGTAACTGTGAATGGATTAAGCGAAGGAACGCAATACCAATTCTACGTTACTTCAATTTGTGGAGCTAATGATATTAGTTTGATAAGCGATGTTTCTAATACCGTTACTACTTTATCTGTAGGTATTATATCTGTAAATGATAAAGAAACAGTAGAAGTATATGCTCATAAAAATGTAGTGTACATGAAGTTTGATAACGTAAAAGTAGAAACTGCTGATGTACAAATATTTGATGTTATGGGTAAAGAAATTGTACATCAAGTTGTAGATGCCGTAGGTACTCAATCTCTTCAAGTTAATAATGTAGCTACAGGAATTTATGTAGTAAAATTAGAAGTTGATGAAGTAACTAATACTATAAAAGTATTCTTAACGAATAAATAGTAATAAAATTAAAAAAAAATAAAAAGGGAGCTGGCAATTTGTTAGCTCCCTTTTTATTTAATATCAAATTAAATTGATACTTTTAGCTTATGAAAAGAACTTTTATTTACCTTGTAGTCAGCTTTTTTATTTATTCTTGTCAAAATACAAAACAAGAGAAAAGTGTTTTAAATGATATTTACTCTATAGGCGGAGGCGAAGGAGTAATGAGCAGAAACGATTATGAATTGCTTAGACAGAAAAATCCTAATACAGGAGAAATTCCCAATAATATTTTAGCTAAAGAATATAAGTTTGTAAATAACCAAACTAAAGCCATAAATGATTTCAACTTAACATGGCAACCCAAAGGACCTATTAATGTAGGTGGTAGAACAAGGGCTTTAGCTATAGACACAAAAAATGATAGCAGAATTTTAGCAGGAGGTGTTAGCGGAGGATTGTGGATTTCTGAAAATGGGGGAGCATCATTTGTAAAAGTAACTAACAATACCATTTCTCATTCCATTACTTCAATAGCACAAGATACAAGAGTAGGGCATGAAAACACTTGGTACTATGGCACAGGAGAATTAAGTGGTAATAGTGCCGACTTGAATGGTTTAGGTATTTTTAAATCTACAGATAATGGAATAACATGGAGTTTATTGCCCTCTACAGAAAATGATAGTGCTAATGACGTTAGTGCTTTAGGCGATTTTAAATATGTTAGCGATGTGAAAGTAAATCCCACTAATGGAGATGTTGTAGCCGCAACTTTTGCAGGTATTTTTTTGAGCCAAAATGGAGGTGCTACTTGGCAAAATGTGTTAACAGCAGACAATTCTCCTAATGGATTTAATTATTATAATTTTGGAAACCAAACAAGTGTAGATGTTGATAGAAATGGCGTTTATTATGCTACGCTTAGTAGTGATGCACAAGACAAAGGCATTTGGCGTTCATTGGACGGAATAAGTTGGGTAAATATTACCCCTACAGGATTTACTACACAATATAGAAGAATGGAAAGTGCTGTTAATCCACTAAACCAAAACGAAGTTCTTTTTATAGTAGATGCCTCTACTGACCCATTTACAGATAATCATGAACTGTGGCATTATACCTATTTAAGTGGCAATGGGAGTGGAGTAGGGGCAATGTGGCAAAATAGAACCGCTAATCTGCCAGATGAAGATTGTCTTGGTTTTTACGATTTTAATTTTGGATATTACCAATCGCAGAGTTCTTACGATATGTGTATAAAATATCATCCTACCATATCCAATTTGGTATTTTTGGGTGGCACTAATTTATATAGAAGTACCGATGCTTTTACTACTGATAGCAATTATGAATGGATAGGAGGCTACCAATGCGATGTGGATAGTCCGTCTAATTATGTGTGGCCAAATCATCACCCCGACAATCATGATATAGTATTTTTGCAAAACAACCCTAATGTTATGATTTCTGCCCACGATGGCGGAATGTCTAAAACCCAAAATTGTGTTAGTGGAAATCCCAATTGGGAATCTATAAACAATGGATATGGTACAACTCAATTTTATACCATAGCTATAGAACCCGGAAATGTAGATAATAATATACTTATAGGTGGCTTGCAAGATAATGGAACATGGCACACTATGACAGGGAATCCTAATTTACCTTGGATAAGTACATTTTATGGAGATGGAGCTTATTGTGCTATAGCAGAAAATAGAACAGCATATTATGTTTCTTGGCAGGGAGGCAAAACCTTTAAGTTTGATATAGACGATAATGGAAATATTAATGGACTAACAAGAATAGACCCTCCAGGTGCTACGGATTTTATGTTTATTAATCCTTTTATTTTAGACCCTACCAATAATAATACTATGTATATGACGGCAGGTAGATATTTATGGCGAAATGACAGCTTGTCAAGTATTCCAATTTTAGGAGATGAATATACTTCTACAAGCATAGGCTGGCAAAGAATAGACGAGAGTTATACTACAGGCATAGGTTTTTCTACACCTTTTATTTCGGCTATAAATATGAGCAAAGCCAATAGCGATATTTTATATTATGGCACCATAAATGGTCAGTTATTAAAACTTACAGGCTTAGATAATGGAAGTTATGTAAAAGAAAATATTAGAGCTTCAACCATGCCAAGTGGAGCTTATGTAAGTTCAATTTGTGCCAGTAATATAAATGCACAGGAAGTTTTAGTGAGCTATTCAAATTATGAAGTACAAAGTGTGTTTTATACTACAGACGGTGGTACAACATGGGAAAATGTGAGTGGAAATTTAGAAGAATTTATAGATGGCTCGGGAAGTGGCCCTTCGGTAAATTGGGTTCATATTTATCAAGATAATACTGATACTTTATATTTTGCAGGCACAACCTCCGGGCTTTATATAACAGATGCTTTAAATGGCGATAGCACGATATGGCAAAGAGAAGCATTAAATGTAATAGGCAATGTTCCTGTGGCAATGATAACATCTCGTCCTTATGATAAAAATATTGTTGTAGCCACCCACGGAAATGGAGTTTTTTCTACCAAAGTAGTTGATGTAAACATTAGAGATGTACAAAAGGAAAATGATTATGCCGTTTCTTTTCCGTATCCTAATCCTGCAAGCGATAGAATTTCATTAAAATTTTATTTGAATAATAAAAGCCAAGTAAAAGCTGAAGTGTATAACACTTTAGGTGCAAAAATAGAAACTATAGAGCAAGGAAGCTATAATGCAGGCGAGCAAAAGTTAAGGTGGGAAGTATCTAATTATACCGCAGGAATGTATTTATTAGTTGTAGAAATAAATGGAAAAGCAGTAAAGAGAAAATTCTTGGTAAAAGATTAGTTATAGATAATTAATTTCTGCCCAATTTTTAAACGGTCGCTACTTAATTTATTCCAGCGTTTTATATTTGAAACACCTACATTGTATTTTTGAGCTATATGCCCTAAAGTATCTCCACTTTTTACTTTGTAAACGGTATATTTAGGTACAGCAGGCTCTTTAACTATGGCTTCTACCGTTTTTAAATATGGGTCGTCTGTAAAAAAAGGTCTTAATGCTTCAAAATGACCGATGTAATTTAAAGGTATATTTAAAGTAAAACCATTTTCATTTTCCGGTATAATACCTTGTTTTATAGCTGGGTTTACAAAATATAAATAACTGCTATCCATTCCACTCAGCTCTAAAATATATTTTAAACTTACCTTATGATATATTTTAAAAGTATCTGTTTCAATTAAATCGTCAAGTGGTTTTAACGGTGTAATTTTGTAATAATCTGCATTGTTCATTACAAAAACCAAAGCCGTAAATTTTGGTACATATTCTTGAGTTTCTCTTGGCAAATAAGGTCTTATTTCCCAAAAGTCTTTTACACCATTTGCCCGTGCTATGGCTTTGTTTACATTACCGGGGCCGGCATTGTAGGCGGCTAATGCCAGCAACCAATCATCATAAATATTATATAGCTTTTTTAAGTACTTTGCGGCAGCTTCTGTAGCTATTGCAGGGTCTCTTCTTTCATCGTAATAATCATTTACTTCTAAGCCAAATATTTTGCCTGTACTTAACATAAACTGCCACATTCCTTGTGCTCCTGCATAAGATTTAGCAAAAGGATTCATATTAGACTCTACAATGGGCAAGTATTTAAAATCTAAAGGGACACCATTTTTGTATAAAGCTTCTTCAAAAAGAGGGAAATAATAAGTGCCCAAGCCAAGAGCTGTTGCTAAATTTTTTCTATCAAACTTAGAAAACTTATCTATATAGCTTTTAACTACGCTATTATAGTTTAAAGGAATACTACTGGGTATTTTTATTAATCTTCGTTTAATTTCATCTGCACTAAGCTGAGGGACATCATTAGGAGCTAAATAAATATTTTTATATACAAGCGTGTCCGGCTCAAACCATTTTTCTTGATATAAACGTTCAAAAGTAATATTGTCAATATCCTTTATGTCATTAATATTAACTTCCCTTACATCTTGCGAAAAAACTGACAAAAAAGCCAATGTTAAAATAAAACTAAAAGATAATTTCATTAACTTTTATACAAAATTTTGATTGCTGTTATTTATTATAGATTAAAGAATAAGCATGGCATCGCCATAAGAATAAAACTTGTAGTCATTTTTTATAGCTTCTTCATAAGCTTTCATTATTAAATCGTGTCCGGCAAAAGAAGCCACCATAATTAATAAGCTTGACTTAGGTAAATGAAAATTAGTAAGCAAGCTGTTAGCTATATGAAATTCGTAAGGAGGATGTATAAAAAGATTAGTCCATCCTTTGCTTGCTTTTAATTGATTAGTTGCAGACACTGAACTTTCTAAAGAACGCATAGAAGTAGTGCCTATAGCACATACTTTATGTTTGCCCGATAATGCTTTATTTACTGTTTTAACAGCACTTTCGGGTACTTCAAAATACTCAGCATCCATTTTGTGTTTGCTTAAATCTTCTACTTCAATAGAACGGAAAGTGCCTAAGCCTGTATGTAGCGTTAATTCGGCAATTTCTACACCTTTAATTTCTAAAAGTTTCATCATTTCTTCAGTAAAATGTAAGCCAGCGGTAGGTGCTGCCACAGCTCCTGTTTTAGAAGCATAAACAGTTTGGTATCTATCTCTGTCTGATTCTTCCGGCTCTCTTTTTATGTATTTAGGCAAAGGAGTATTGCCTAATTTGAATAAAGCTGTTTTATAATCATCTTCTGGTCCGTCATAAAAAAAGCGTACAGTTCTACCTCTTGAGGTGGTATTATCTATTACTTCAGCCACTAAAGATTCATCTTCTCCAAAATATAATTTATTGCCTACTCTTATTTTTCTTGCCGGATCCACTAAAACATCCCAAAGTCTTTGGCTTTCACTTAATTCTCTCAATAAAAAAACTTCAATTTTAGCTCCCGTTTTTTCTTTATGACCAAATAATCTTGCTGGGAAAACTTTAGTATTGTTTACCACCACGGCATCTTTATCGCCAAAATAATCTAAGAAATTTTCAAAAGATTTGTGCTCAATAGTACCTGTTTTTCTGTTTACAACCATTAGTTTAGATGTACCGCGTTTGGCAGGCGGGTAGTAAGCAATTCTATCGTGTTCTAATTCAAAGTCAAATTCTGATAATTTCATTTATTATTTTGTTTTATTTTTTGAGTGTGCAAAGATAAGCAAAATATAAGTTGTAGAACAATCTAATTTTTCTTTAAATTTGACATTACTATTGTGGAAACCTTACTAAAAAATATACGCAACTGCAAAATTTGCCTGCCTTATTTAAAAGACGGTGTAAACCCCGTTTTGGCTGCCAGTAGCAAAAGTAAAATTGTTATTATTGGTCAGGCTCCAGGAAGTGTGGTGCACAAAACAGGCGTAGCCTGGAACGATAAAAGTGGCGATAGACTAAGGGAATGGATGCAAGTAGATAAAGCTACTTTTTACAATCCCGATATTTTTGCTTTAATACCTATGGGTTTTTGCTATCCCGGCAAGGGAAAATCGGGCGATTTGCCACCCCGAAAAGAATGTGCTCCACTTTGGCATCCACAGCTTTTTAAGGAAATGAAAGAAGTAAAACTAACACTTTTAATAGGCAACTACGCCCAAAACTATTATTTACAAAACAAGAAAGAAACCTTAACCGAAACCGTAAAAAACTATCAAGCATATTTACCTAAATATTTACCTTTGCCACACCCTTCGCCCAGAAATAATATATGGCTTTCAAAAAATCCTTGGTTTGAAAAAGAGGTAATTCCGTATTTGCAAGGGGTTATAAAAAAGGTGGTGTGATTTTATTCTACAAAATGAAAGATAAGAGAGATGAACATAATTGACCAAAAGCCGATAGGCAAAGTAATTTTAAACGAAAATACGCCAAATAGAACACCAAGATTAGAACATTTTTTAATTCCATATTATCAGCGTGGCTATCGTTGGGAAAAAATTCATGTGATAGCATTATTAAATGACATTTATAATTTTATGCGTTCCGATGAAAAGAAATATTGCTTACAACCTATAGTAGTTGTACCTGCTTTAGACCATGAAGGATTTAATATCTGGGAAGTAATTGATGGACAGCAGCGACTAATTACAATGAACATTATTTTTAACTATATTAATAGACCTAAATATTCTATCATATTTGAAAAAAGAGATAAAAGCACTGATTTTTTGGATAATTTATCCATTAATAGTTATAGTGATGAAAACCCTGATTTTCATTTTATGAGTCAAGCACATAAACTGATTAAAGAATGGTTTGAAGAAAAAACTAAAAATGATGTTGGTTTTATTGATGAATTTAATGCCACATTAACCAAAAAAGTAGAGATTATTTGGTATCAAGTAGAAGAACTTACAGATGAAAACGAAACAGAAAAAGAAGCTAAAAAAATTGATATTTTCAATAGGCTGAATATTGGCAAAATACCGCTTACTGATGCTGAACTAATAAGAGCATTATTACTTTCAAAAATAAAATATGGACTTACAGAAAGAGAAGCAATACTAAGACAAGCAGAAGTGTCAGCTGAATGGCATAGAATAGAAATGGAGTTGAGACAAGAAGAATTTTGGTATTTTCTAAATAAAAAACCGTTAAATGAAACACCATCTACAATTGAATTTCTCTTTAGATTAATTGCACAGCAAGCTATTAATAAATATTCTACATATTTATGGTTTGAAAATGAAATCCGCAATGAAGACCCTGAAATAGAAAAAAATAAAGCAGAGGAACTTTGGAAAGAGACAAAAAAGTTTTTTGGCAAACTGAAATTTTGGTTTGAAGACCACTTTTTATATCATCATTTAGGATATGTTTTTTCATTAGAAAAAAATACAGAAGAAACCATTAGAAGTGTTATTAATGATTCTGAAACTACAAAGTCTAAATTTAAGCAATTTGTATGGGATTATGTCTCTGCTAAAATCTCCAATATTGAATTAGATGAAATAGATGAATTGACCTATACTAAGAAATCTTTTGAAATTTATAATTTACTTTTTTTGCATAATGTACTTAGTTATTATAAAAATGAATCTTCAGAATCAAATAGATTTCCATTTTATTTATTCAACAATATGCCGGGAGGCTGGAGTATAGAGCATATTCATGCTCAAGAATCAAAAGAAATGAAAGAGCAAAATGCTATGCGTAAATGGTTGGAAGATACTTATGATGCTATTAAAGATATTAGGCAAATCAATCATGAGGACAGTGAAGATACAGATAGCTCAAATTATAGTAAGTTTATAAATGAGATCATAGAATTATTGAAGAAGGAAAAAATTGATGATGAAAAATTCAATATTTTAAAGTTAGAGCTAATACAAGTATTTGATTCCGATTCAATTCATTATTTAGATAACTTAGCTTTGCTATCCAAAAATGATAATGCCGCACTCAACAATTCTATCTTTCCTGTTAAAAGAAATAAAATTTTGGAATTAGAAAAAAAAGGTAGATATATCCCTATAGCAACGAAAAATGTATTTCTGAAATATTATAGTGAGTTTGATTTACAACCATACTATTGGAGTAAAAAGGATAAAGAAAATTACTATAACAATATAAAAGAGATATTAAATCCATATTTTACTAAAAAAGAAAGCAATGAATAATAAATACACCTTTGCACAACTTTGCGACTTATATGATAAAATAGAAATTCCAATTATTCAAAGAGATTATGCACAAGGTCGTAATAATCAAGAAGTAAAAAAAATAAGGGATAAATTCATAAATGATTTTTTACTTGATAATATATTACAAGATAATCAAGTAGAATTGGATTTTGTTTATGGTTCTATTTTAACGGAAACTAAGGATGAAGTAAAACAAAAAATATTTATCCCATTAGATGGACAGCAAAGACTTACTACTTTATTCTTATTATATTTTTATACAGCTGTAAATGAAAATAGAATTGAAGATGTTTCAAATTTGCTTCTAAAATTTACTTATGAAACAAGACCAACTGCACATGACTTTTGCGAATTGTTGATTACAAATGGAGGAGAATTTAAAAATACAGCAAACTTACGATTTGAAATAGAAGATTCGGTTTGGTTTAATGAAGAATGGAAAAATGATCCAACAATTGCAGGAATGTTAAAAGTTTTAGAAACATTTCAAGAAAATAAACAACTTAATAATTCTACAAAAAGTTTGTTAGATAAACTGTTAGACACCCAACATCAATTCATTTCATTTTATTTTACAGATTTAGAGGAATTTGGTTTAACTGAAAATCTATATATAAGAATGAATGCAAGAGGTAAAATGCTGACTGACTTTGAAAACTTTAAATCTGAGTTTTATAAAATCATTCAGTATGAACCTGCTTTATTAGATCAGGTAAAAGATAAAATAGAATATAAGTGGGTAGAAAACTTATGGGAATATAGAGATAATGATTCGTATGTAATTGATAATCCCTTTATGCATTACCTAAGTTTTATAACTGAAATGCTTTATTATAAAGATGCACAATTTAGGGCAAGCCCTAGCTCGTATGAAACTAATTTTTTGGATTTTAAAGTTTTAAAATCTATTTATAGTATAGAAGACAATCTTAAATTTTTAATATTCTCATTGGACTTTATAAAGGAAATAAACCAATTTGATGATAAAGTTTTATGGGATGGAAAATCTATTCATAACATATTAAACGATATAGTACAAGGGAAAACAGATACTAACCAATATTTCATACTGTATAGTGCTTTAAAATATTCCTTTAGTGAAAAACCTTTAGAAAATTTACTAGACTATATAAGAGTTGTTAGAAATCTAATACAAAATACTGAAGATAATTCTCGCAGGGAATGGTCAAGATTGTTAGGCTCATTACAAAATTTAATTTCTGATGAAAATGTGTACAAAGTGCTTTCGGTACTTAAAGATGAAAATAAGTTATTAGGTTTTAGAAAAGAGCAAAGGGAAGAAGAAGTTTTTAAATCACATATTATTTTACAATTTTCAGATTATAAAAAAATCATTTTTCAAATAGAAGATAATAATAACTTTAAAGGCAATATTGCAAATATTTTAAAAGTAGTTGTTTCAAATACGGAAGAAGAATTTAATTTATTAGGACTAAATTCTGTTGCTTATAATGAAGAATTATTAAAAAAACTTAAAGCAATATTTGTTGCTTACGAAAAATTATCTACAAAAGATTTTAATCCAATTTGGGGTAATTTGTTAATTACAGGACTATATAGTCAAACTTATGAGTCTAGACTTCTATATTCATTTAATTTTGAAAAGCACCCTGCAATACTCTTATTTGCGAAGGAATATTCGCAATCTAAATTATCATTGTCAGAATACATAATAAAAATTCAAAAAGAATTTATTCATCAAAAAGAAAAACAGTTTGATGATTTCTCAGAAATTAGAAATGTAAAAGAACAATTATATCTCTATTATATAATCAATGAGAGGATCTATGAAAAAGATTATACTGAATTTTTTAAAAATAATAATTTCAATTTTGGTTGGTTAAGAAAAGAAACAGGGTACAAATCGTTCTTTATAAAAGGCATAAAAGGTTGTCAATATTTCCCAAATTCAAACCCTATTTTTCAAGTTTATAATTATCAGTTTAGATATAATCTGGGTATAAATTCAAATAATACTTTAGATATAGAAATTGTTGGCGGAAACAAAAAGAGAAATCCATTTGAACTGATAAAAATATGGGCTAAAAAATAACGATGGGAAATCAAAAGGATAACTTACATAAACTTTTAAAAATAATTTTACCTTTGCACCACCAATGAATTTAATACAACATAAGGTCTTTTGCAGTCAGTTTACATGGCTGAACTATGGCTCGGAGATTGATCCGCGAATAGTTTTAAGGACGCTTTATGTTAAAAAATGAACATGATTTAATTCAATTTTATATAAAAAATTTGACTAAAAGCGTCCCAATACTACTTGGGACGCTTTTTTTTTGGAAAAAAAATAAAAAAAATGTTTGGGGAATAACATAGTATAAAAAAATGAGTAATTGAAAGGTAACCAAATGAGAGACAGACACTTGGAAAAAGTCCATAAGCTGCATAAAATGCGGAGCGGAATTGCTATGCCTAAAATCAACATAATTAATTGATTATCAATTAAAAAAGTATAAAAAATATTTGGTAAATTAAAAATAATGATTTTAAATTTGCAGCCGGAAATGAAACAAGAAAAAACATATCAAGTCTATTTAGATGCACAGTATTATAACAAGAATGTGCTTAATGCTCATATTGTAATAGAAGCGGTAAAAGAAATGTATGGTGCATTTCGTTTGCCCGAAATGATTAAACCGGCAGATAAACTGAGTAGAAGAGAAGAACATAAAACAAAATGTATAAATAGTACTGAATGGTCGGGTTTGGGTTTTAGTCCTTGCCAGCATGATTATACATATAAAGACAGGTGTATGAAATAAGAAATTATTTCTGTTAAAAACGATAAAAAGCATCTGTCAGCATTGATAGATGCTTTTTTGTTTAATGAGCTATGGTGTAATGGCAGCACACAAGGTTTTGAGCCTTGGAATCTTGGTTCAAATCCAAGTAGCTCAACAAAAAAAGGCTTATTGGGGTAATGGATATCCTTCCCGACTGTCTCTCGGGAGATCTCGGTTCAATTCCGGGATAGGCCGCACATAAAAGAGGTTCTAAGTAAAAAAAGAACGTCAGCTATTATGGGAGGATAACGGTGGTTGTTTGCCGGCTTTGGAAGCCGGAGGTCGTAGGTTCAAAATGCGAAGCATTCATGAATACCATTGAAATAGAATATTCAATGAATAATCCTACCTCTCATACAAATGGTGTCTTTAGTTTAACGGGTAAAACATCTCGTTGTGAGCGAGAAGAAAAGGGTTCTAGCCCCAAAGACACCCAATAGGAAGGGCAAGCCAAATGGCGGTGGCCGCGGTTTTGAAAACTGTTAGGAGAGAAAGACTCGTGTGGGTTCAACTCCCACCCCTTCCGCAAACGGAGAGTAGGCAAATATTGGTTGGTTGCACTTGCCTGCTAAGCAAGTTTACGCCTAAGCGTAATGAAAGTTCAATTCTTTTGCTCTCCGCATAAAAGACAAGGTGGCTGAATGATTAGGCAGTGGATTGCAAATCCATTTTATGCAGGTTTAATTCCTGTCCTTGTCTCTTATATAAAGTCTGAAAAATAATTTTACATTCCATAATGTTCCCCCACCTGAAAAGGAGGGGAAAAAGGGGTGGTTTTATAAAAGTATGTAAAATTATTTTTTGAACACAATATAAAATACACTGCAATTATAGTAATTGACTAATTGCCGGGCTTAAAAACAGTGTATAAATTGAGGTATAGCTCAGCAGGAAGAGCACCGTGCTTTTAACACGGGAGTCAGGGGTTCAAATCCCTGTGCCTCAACAAAATGGAACTGTGGTGTACATGGTGTGCACGCTCCGTTGAAGCCGGAGAGGTATCCGTTCAAGTCGGATCGGTTCCACAAAAAGCAGATAAGGTGTTATTGGTAGCATGGAAGACTTCCACTCTTCAGGCGTGAGTTCAACTCTCACTATCTGCTCAAAATACGAGTATTAAAAAGGAATATAGTTTAAGTGGAAAAACACCGGAATACGAATCTGGAAATGTGAGTTCAAATCTTACTATTCCTTCTATATGGAAGTGCACCAAAGTTGGAGATTTGGAACAGACTGTAAATCTGTTGCTTTTAAGCTGAATAGGTTCGACTCCTATCACTTCCACAAAAAAAAATAACATAAGCCTTGTGGCGTAAATTTTTATAATGATGATGAAGTTTAAAAAATATAATTCAATAGAAAACAGCTACCAAAAGAAAGTAATAGAGCAAATTTATTTTCATGGTTTCAATAATCACATATTTGTAGTTCAAGAAAAAGTACATGGTGCCAATTTTTCATTTATTACAGATGGAAATGAAATACTATGTGCCAAACGAAGTGGTTTTCTTGCCAAAGATGAACAATTTTACAACTATCAATATGTATTGAAGAATCATAAAGAACGCATTCTTAAACTGTTCAAAAAAGTAAAGAAAATCTATAAAAATATAGAAACCATAAGCATTTTTGGCGAGTTGTTTGGCGGTTTTTATCCCCATGATAAAGTAGCACAGGCAGCAAATATGACTATGGTTCAAAAAGGGATTCATTACTGCCCGGAAAATGATTTTTATGCCTTTGATATTTTAGTTAATACAGAGACTTATTTAGATGTAGAAACATGTAATAAATTGTTTGAAGAAACTGGTTTTTTCTATGCAAAAACATTAAAAAAAGGCACATTAAAAACAGTATTGAAGTATCCCAATTTGTTTATCAGCAACATTCCGAAATGGAAAGGATTGCCTACTATTAAAAATAACACTTGTGAGGGTATTATTATCCGCCCGGAAACGCCTTTGGTTTTTGGTAATGGAAGTAGGGTTATTCTTAAAAATAAGAACGAGAAATGGGCAGAAAAAGTTAAGAAACAAAAGGTAGAAAGAATAGACATGCCATTAACGGAAGATGCTCGTAATGCGTGGAATAATCTTGAGTGTTTTATTACAAGCAATAGGTTGAAAAATGTATTGGGTAAAGAAGGTGAATTTGAAGCAAAGATGATAGGCAAACTAATTGGTTTAATGGCACAAGATGTATTGCAGGATTTTTTGAAAGAGCATGCTGAAATATGGGAAAGCATAGATAAAACAGAACAAAAGAAACTTAAAAAAATGATGAACAACAGTATTGTAGCACTCATTAAAAAAGGACTAATGGGTATATGACCCTGTACTTCCCCTGCCGGATTTAGGACTTGCCGGCAGGGGCACGGTATGGATAAAACATAATAGAAATGAAAACAAAAAATACATGGAGAACCATAGGAGGAAAGCAGTTTGACAATAAAATTGAGCAACTTGTAGAGCAAGCTATTATTAACGAGCAAAGCAAGGGACACCGTTTAAAAATTTGCGTAGGTACAGACTCACAGGGTTATAAAGGTTATACCGTTTATGCCTCTGTGGTAGTAATACTTCGTGAGGGAAAGGGCGGGTTTATGTTTATTAGAAACGAAAAAGAAACCCAAAAACGCACCGTAAAAGAGCGTATGATTAATGAAGTGGGAAAATCTGTAGAAGTGGCATATAGTATTTGCGATATATTGGATAAATACAATGTAGAATTAGAAGTGCATGCCGATATTAATACAGATCCACAGTTTAAATCTAATCCTGCGTTGAAAGATGCTATGGGCTATATTATGGGAATGGGTTTTGTATTTAAAGCTAAGCCTTATGCCTTTGCCAGCTCCAGCTGTGCAGATAAGGTGGTGTGATACCAATTGTTAAAACAAAATAGTTTAAACTATTTTAGACACAATATATAATGTAAATATTGCTCAAACAAGCCTCCCTAAAAATTATCAATTCCGGTAGAACCTAAAGGTTTTTTCCTAGTTAATTTTAGCTCCTGAAGTAGTGGCGATTTTACCCTTAATTCTATAGCATAAGTTTGTCTGTTTAGTGGGTAGGCTGTCCAATCAAAAGCCAATAACCAGCAGTGCAAATCTCTTTCTACACGAACGGTAGTTATGGTTAAATCTTTTCTTATAACATCAAATCCGGTTCTTAAATTAACTTGCCATTTAGGTGTTATATTTATATGCCCACTTAGTGTAATACTATTGGTGGTAATATTTGTAGTATCGGGGTTTCCTAACATTCCTTTTTGCAAACCTATATTATAACCAATAGAAAGCGACCAAGGGATATTAAAATCGTAAAATAGCTGTGGGTTGTTAAACACATATTCCTGTTCGCTAACTGTGCCTTGCTGTGGTTTATAATCTTTTTCTTGTTTAGATTTTCCTCTTAAATTAAAATTCAAAGCAATGTTAGCTCTGTCAAAACGTAGCAATCGTTTATTAGTACTAAAATAGCTTTTGTTAATTTCTCTATTTAAGCTATCATGCAAAGCATACGGGCTGAAAGTACTATTAATATTCCAAGAAATTAATCCATTTAAAATATTAGAGCTGGCTCTAATAGTAAATGGTTGAATTTTTAATGAATCTGCTGTAAAATTATATCCCGTAGCAAAAGTAAGTTGGTCTATTAAAGGTACTTTTTTATACAGTTGCGTACTATCTTTTTTGTTCCTAAATTTTGCTTCAAAATTATTTCCTATTTCTATACCTACTATATTATTCATTTGATTGGGAGCACCACCAAAAGATAAAATAGAATTGAGTGTAGAAAATCTATCGTATTCGTAGGTTTTGTTTTGGTCGGCATTATAATATGAAGAATAAAATTTCCATCTTTCATCAGAAAAATCAGGATTAAACTTATAAGTAAGCCGTGGTTTCATAATATGCCTTATAGCTTTAAAATTTTTAGCTTTTTTAAAATTATAAATACCCGTTAAAGTGGTTGATAAATCTACACCTAAGTCAAAATTTCTAACAGCAAAAAAGCCGGTTTCATCGTTAGATAAATAGTCTTTGTAAACCATTCTACCATTTTCCATTATAGAATCGCCATAAAAATAACGGTCTTCGCGTTTAAAAAACCATTTTTCATTATAGTTGAAATAAGGATTAAAAGTGAAAAATTTAGCTATGTTAAAAGGAATATTTACACTTGCTTTTTGCATAATACCGTATCTAATTTTATCAAGTGTTTCTGCTTTAAATAAAGTAGAATCGGTGGTAGAAACTGCGGCTTTGGCGTTTATGGAGTACGAAAAACGTATTTTTTCGTAAAAACGCTTTTTAGTGGTTTGTATTTTTCTTTCAAAAGGGTTGAAAGGCGTAACATTAAAAGTTACAGAAGGCATGGTAAATGAAATATTTCTATTAGAGAAATTTTGGGTATGCCCGGCATAAATAGAGAAGTTGTAAGGTTTATTTCTAAAAGTACGCCTTAAAGTTATGTTTGAGTTTGTTTGTGCGGTTAGTACTTTATCATTGTTATCTAATCTTGATTTATTAAAACCGTTAGAGGAAGCATTTACACTGGCTTGAAAAGATAAATTAGGTCTTGCTTTATTATCCATTGTATGGTTCCAAATTATCTCATATTGATTAGTAGCTGTACTATTAGGTACAAATTTATCATCGGGAGGTAGTCTGTCATAAGAAACTTGAAAATTTCCGGATCGTTTGTATAATTTTTTATAATCGGCTCCTACAGAAACACCAAAACGCCCTCGGGTAAAAACAGAACCTAAAAATGTTAAAGCTAATTTGTCATTAACAGCCCAATAGTATCCTCCATTTTGAAGAAAAAATCCATAGTTGGGTTGCTCACCATATTGAGGCATTAAAATACCGCTACGCCTACCTTTTTTTGTAGGGAAAATACCAAAAGGCAAAGCCAAAGGTGTGTTGATGCCTTCCACTACTAAATCTACGGGACCCGTAACCATTACTTTATCCGGAATAACTTTACTTTTTCTTGCTTGAAAATAAAAGTGAGGGTGGTCTATATTAGTACAAGTGGTAAATTTAGTTTTATAGCCGTACCATTCATTATATTCATTTTTTTGCACTATTTCACTGTGAATAAAAGCCCCGTCTTGCTCGGTAACTACCGCAAAAGTTCTTCCTTTTTTAGTTTTAAAATTGTACTGCATACTATCGGCACTGTATGTACCGCTGTTTTCAGTAAATTTAGCATCTTCTATTATGGCTCCGGTAGAATCTCTTTTGCCCCGCGAAGTAAGTGTATAAGTTGTCCAGTCAAATTCTATTTCATCGCTTTCTAATTCTAAATCGGTGTATTTCATATAAGCACCGTTATATAAATACATCTTTTTGTTAGCTAAATCATAAACAATAGAATCTGTTGCTTTATAAGTAATAGGGCCGTCTATATCGCCATCGTCATAAACAATATTTGCAGTATCGGTTTGCGTTATTAAACTACTATCTTTTAGTGCAAGTGTTTGATTTAAAGTATCTGTAGCGGTTGTTAAACTTGTGTTAACAGTAGTATCCGAAGGTATATTTTGGCAAAAAACTTGCCCAGCACTAAGTAGTTGTACTAAAAAAGTGTACAGTATTATAAAAGATGTTGATTTAAACAGTTTTAGATACAAAATATGGTTCGTAATTTTACTAATTAATAAATCAAGCTAAAAGCAGCTATGAATTATAAAGGCAAAAATAAAATTTATAACGTTAATCCACTACGAATATTACTAATTATTATTCTTTTGTTTGGACTAAATTTGAATGCCCAGCAAGTTAAGAAGGTAATAATAGATGCCGGACATGGCGGAAAAGACCCCGGAGCTATAGGTGCAACGGGCAAAAAAGAGAAAGATATAGTGTTGAAAATTGCCCAAAAAACGGCAAAATACCTACAAGAAAACTTTCCGGATTTAAAAGTAGAGCTTACCCGAGATAGCGATGTTTTTTTAGAATTGCACGAGCGTTCTACCATTGCCAATAAAAGGGGAGCAGACTTGTTTGTATCTATCCATGCCAATTCCGCATCTAATCCCAGTGCTCATGGTACAGAAACCTACGTTTTAGGTTTACACCGTACGGAGGCTAACTTAGAAGTGGCAAAAAGGGAAAACTCGGTAATAGAATTAGAAGATAATACCGCAGAAAATTATCAGTTTAATCCTAATTCGCCAGAGGGGCATATAATGATGAGTATGGCTCAAAATGCTTATTTAGATCAAAGTATAGAAGTGGCAACAAATGTGCAAAGTCAGTTTGAACAGCGAGTAAATAGATACAATAGAGGCGTGCGTCAAGCTGGATTTTATGTTTTGTACAAAACTACAATGCCGAGTATTTTAATAGAATTAGGGTTTTTATCTAACCCCGAGGAAGAGCAATTTTTAAGTTCGGTAACAGGGCAAGATTATATGGCATCGGCTATATATAGGGCTATAAAAGAGTATAAACAGCACGTAGATGCTATGTGGACAGAAAATCAGAAGTCTAAAAATGAGCAATTAGCAACTCAAAAAGCAGAAGCAGACAAGGAGGGTAGAATTTTTAAAATTCAGGTTTATGCTTCAAAAAATCCGGCATGCAAAACTTGTAAAGTGTATAAAGATTTTGACAATGTAGAGGTAGAAAAAGCCAGCAATGGAGTTTATCGCCATGTGGTAAATGAATATGACTCATACGAAAGTGCCGCTGCCGATTTATTAAGTGTTACAAAAAAAGGCTATAAAGGTGCTTATATAGTAGCCTATAAAGATGGCAAAAGAGTACAAGTTTTTGATGTTACAACAGGCAATTGACTTATTCTTAGGTTTTGTTTGTTTTATTCATATTTCCTTTAAAATATTTCCTTAACTTTGGCTTTCATAAATTTTAATAAGCGTGTCTAAAGAAATTAAAGTAGCCATATTTGTCATTGTAACCTTAGTAGTATTTATATTAGGAATGAACTTTTTGAAAGGGAAAGGATTTTTTGATAACAACACCCATTATTATGCTATATTTGACCAAATAGGAGGTCTTTATTCGTCTGACCCTGTGGTAGTTAATGGTTTTCAAGTAGGGAAAATAGGTGAGCTACATCTTATAGAAAAAGGTACAAACAAAGGGAAAATTTTAGCTGAATTAGTTATTAGAGATGATATAGAAGTGCCTAAAGGTTCAAAAGCTATTTTATTTAGTGCCGATTTGCTTGGCGAAATGAATGTAAAACTACTTTTTGATGATAAATCAACTCAAAACCACGTAGATGGAGATACCATAAGCACCAATATTCAAGGTACTATTTTAGAAGAATTGGGCGGAGAAATAACACCGCTTACCGATAAATTGAATTTAACTTTAGAAAATGTGAATAAGTTATTTGATTTTGAGAAAGAAAATAATGAAACATTAAACTATACTTTAAAATCAATAAATGAGCTTTTAGATACTTATAACAATGTAGGTTTAACCTTAAATAAGCGTTTAGATGTGCAAATGGCAGCTTTAGATGCTACACTTAAAAACTTAGAAAGTTTAACAGCCACCTTAAAAAACAACGAAGGAAATATAGACGAAATTTTAACCAACTTCAATTCTTTAAGTAGCTCTTTAAATGAATTAAAACTTCAAGAAACATTAAATAGTGTAAACAGTACAGTAGCCAGTTTAAATGACGCTGTAGATAAATTTTCTGACCCTTCAAATACCGTAGGTGCATTATTAAATGAGAGAAGTATTTACGATAATTTAGAAAAATCTACAGAAAGTTTAAATGTATTGCTAAATGACGTGCGTGTTAATCCTAAGCGTTATATAAATATTAATGTTTTTGGTGGAGGTAAGAAAAAAAATGAAATACCACCACTAAAAGCTTCCGATTTAGAATAAAATAAATAAGCATACGTTTAATACAGCAAGATGCTACAAAAGTTTTTCTTTACATTTTCACTTATTTTCTTAGGTGTGTTTTTGTTTGCACAAAAAACAGTTGATTTATCTACAAATGATGCTAAAGAAGATACATCTTCATATAAAGAAGTAGAAATAATACATGCCGATAAACTACAGTTTAATACGCTGCCTTCGGGCGTTCAAATAAGAAAATTGGTAGGGAATGTTGAGTTAAAACACGACTCAACATTAATGTACTGCGATAGTGCCTACATATACACACAAACCAACACTGTAGATGCTTGGGGACACATACATATTAATAACAATGACAGCATACACGCCTATTCTAATACCTTAAAATACGATGGCAATACCCGAAAAGCAAAATTAATAGGCAATGCACGGCTTGAAGATGGCAGCAAAACACTGTATAGCGATGTGCTGAACTATGATATGAAAAATGAAATAGGCTCGTACAATACAGGTGGAAAATTAGATATGGATAGCACAGTGCTTACCAGCAAAATAGGATATTATTATACTAAAACTAAGGTGGTACATTTTAAAGATAGCGTGCTTATTATAGACCCCGAGTATAGATTAGAATCGGATACTATGCACTATTTTACACAAACCAAAGTGGCAAAATTTTATGGGCCTACCACCATTTATAATAATAGTAGCACTATAAACTGCGTGTTAGGAACTTATGATACCAATAGAGAAATAGCCACTTTTGGCAAAGGAACAGTTATTAATAATGCACCTCAAACATTGTATTCCGATAGTTTGTATTATGAAAGATTTAGAGGCTACGGAAAAACATTTTACTATTTTGATTTTAATGATATAGAAATGAAAGCAGGAATGGAAGGAACTACTGCTGAATATTTTGAAAATAACCAAGAGATAATAGCTTATAACCGCCCTATGCTTAAAGTGGATCAAGATGGCGATACTTTATTTTTAAGAGGAGATATTATTCATACTAAAGAAAACCCCGAACATGGTTTTAAAGAATTTTGGAGTTTTAATAGTGTAAGAATATTCAAATCAGATTTGCAAGGCATAGCAGACAGTTTGTTTTTTTCTTATCAAGATTCTATCATGCGTATGTTTGACGAGCCAATACTATGGAATGAAAACAACCAAATGCTTGGCGATACTATATTTGTATATACAGTGAATGAAAAAGTAGATAAAGTTCGTTTTTTTGAAAATGGGTTTGTTAGTATGTTTTCAAAAGGCGATTTATTTGACCAAATAAGAGGAAAAACTATAACGGCACTTTTTAAAGATAATGAAATGCAGAAAATGATAGCCGATAAAAATGCAGAAAGTTTGTACTACGGCAAAAATGATGATGAAGAGTATGTAGGAGCAAACAATGCAAATTCGGAACGCATTATTGTGTATATGAAAGAAAAAGAAGTAGATCATATTACTTTTATAAAAGAACCCGAAGCATTATTTACGCCTATGCGTATGCTAAGCGAAAGCAATAAATATTTAAAAGGATTTACATGGCATATTGCCCTACGACCAAAAGACAAGTTTGATTTGTAGAATGAGCAATAATCAACTCCTCCCATTTCCTCCTAAAAAACCTCTTAATTTTCAAAATATATTTTATATTTACATTTGAAAAGCCCGAGTTTTGTGGGTTAATGCACAGATTCCTGTTAGCAACAAATTTCCGAAAAATCGTAAAATCAAGAAAATTAAAAACTGAATTGATTATTTTGTATCTTTAAAGAAAGATTTTAACAATGGATTTAGAAGCAAGAAAAATATCATTTGTTCAAGAGTTTCTAAGACTACAAAACGAAGAAATCATTAGCGGACTTGAAAAATTATTAAGGAAAAGAAAAGCGGAATTGATTGAAAAAAACTTTATGCCAATGACAATGGAGCAGTATAATGCTGAAATTGACCAAGCAATGGAAGATTCAAAAAATGGACGAATGATAAAAGCAACCGATTTAAAAGCTAAAATCCAAAAATGGAGTTAGACGTTTATTGGTTAGAACTTGCCGAAAACAAATTAGAAGATATTTACATTTACTATTCCGTAAAAGCTAGCAAGAAAATTGCCCAAAAGTTAGTTGCCGGAATAGTTGACCGAACAATCGGAATTGAAAAGTAACCTAAAAAGGGAGCTATAGAATCCAGCCTAAAGCATAGAGAACAAGAATTTAGATACTTGGTTTTCAAAAACTATAAAATAATCTATTGGATTAATTATGAATTTGGGCGTATTGAAATTGCAAATGTTTTTGACGCCAGACAAGACCCTGAAAAAATAAGCAAAACAAAATAATGATTGTTGCCAACAACTAAGTTTTCGTTGCGTCCGAAGAATGTACAATGAATCCGCTACAGGCGGAGAACGCAACCGGTTGTTGTAGAATGTTGATGATTAGAAAGATAGATGTAATACCAATTTTTTAATTCAAAATAGTCTAATCTATTTTAGATTTTATGTAGGTAGTACAATATAATTAGAATAAAACAGGAATTAAAATACCTGCTATCATGATATATTTTAACAGTAAACTGGCTGTTTTATAACTTTTTGTAGTCTTAGCAGATAGTATTATAAACATAAAAGCTAAAAAAAGTAGGAATATTATAGCTAAATCAACGTGTATGATACCCATTGGTCTATCTGCTCCAAAAAATATTAATGAAATAAATACAGCCATACTTACCGTAATTAATATTGCTTTTGTACCTTTTATACCTATTATTCTAACCCAACTTATCCTATTGGCTATTGCATCTCCACTTTCATCTTCTATGTCTTTTACCACTTCTCTTAGCCAATTAATTATAAAAGCAATGGCAGCATAAAACCATATAAATATCTCTTTAAAAAAATAGTATTTTTCCGTATAAAAATAGTGGTTAACCTCTACATAAAAACACAGCAATATTACCAATGCCGTTAGTCCGGAAATTAAAACATTACCCACAATTTTATATTTACTTAAAAACCAAGCATAAAAAATAAGACTAATGCTTGTTGAAACATAAATACCAAAGAGTTTTACAAGACTTTCTTTACAAACAATAAAACCTATAGTATTTCCTAAAATTAGCAACGATATGGCTACAAATAAATATACTTTTTTGTTAGAAGAATTTATAACTCCGGTTTTGTTATTTGCCTTGTCAATTTCAATATCGGCTATGTCATTTAATAAGTATCCACCCAAAGCAATACTTGTGGTGCTTAAAATTAATAGGGCTAAAATATTAACACTATAGTGCTGTACAACAAATTGAGAAACAATAAATTGTGTAAAAGCAATCATTAGTATATTAACTACCCTAAAGGTTTTAAATATTGAAGTTATTTGTTGCAAATGCCTATTTTATTTTTCAAAGCTAAAGTCTTTCTTATGAATTATTATAATAAAGCTGTAGAATTTCAAATTCAAGCACAATTATTATTAACCACTATACTTATTTACCTTTGCATAAAAAATACGAAGTATGACTTTCAAACCAAGAACTGTAAAAGCACCAAGAGGAAATAAATTACACTGCAAAGGATGGGTGCAAGAAGCTGCATTTAGAATGATACAAAACAATTTAGACCCGGAAGTAGCAGAATTGCCCGAAGAATTAATAGTATATGGTGGAAGAGGAAAAGCAGCAAGAAATTGGGAATCGTTTGAAAAAATATTAGAAATATTACAAAAATTAGAAAATGACGAGACCTTGTTGGTTCAAAGCGGTAAACCTGTTGGCGTACTTCGTTCTCATAAAGATGCACCGAGAGTTTTAATAGCCAATTCAAATTTAGTGGGGAAATGGGCAAACTGGGAGCATTTTAATGAATTGGAAGCCAAAGGATTGATGATGTACGGGCAAATGACCGCAGGCTCGTGGATATATATAGGAACGCAAGGAATAGTGCAGGGCACTTATGAAACCTATTTGAGTTTGGCTAATAAACATTACGGTAAGCCATCGTTAAAAGGTACATTAAATGTTACGGCAGGCTTGGGTGGCATGGGCGGAGCTCAACCATTAGCTATTACTATGAATGAAGGCGTGGCATTAGTGGCAGAAATGGAAAAATGGCGAGTAGAAAAGAGATTAGAAACACGCTACT